>JAYTSV010000231.1:0-40669 GCA_043745465.1 Fimbriiglobus sp. | reverse complement strand
GAAAGCTTCTCCTCGCCTCCAATTTAAATGGAATCTCGTCTGCTGAACTTGGATGAGCCGGTTGCCGTCGCGGTGTCCAATGACCAACCTGCCGGGGTACGGGGGAGCGCCGAATCGCAGTTGAAGTCCCGGACCGGCCGCCCAGCGTGGGCCGCCGAACGACTCGAATTGGTCCTGCAAAAGGGGTCCGTCGGACGGCACCGACCACTCTTCGCCCAGCGACTGCCAAAATAAGCCGAGGTGGGCTGAAGTCAGGTTCGTCAGCGGCGAAAACTGCGCCCCTAACGCCAACTCGACAATCGGCGGATGGGCAAACGCCAGGGGTGGCATGAGTATGAACGCCTCAGTTCCGAAGTTATGACTTCAGCCTAGCAACTCGACACCAGTGGCGCAACCATCCGTTTCAGAACGCGACGAGCAACGCCATAGGACAATTTAATGTACGCCGACGTTCCGACAGCAGTTCGTACTCTGAAGGCTGCAAAGTTGCCACGACTGGAGCGGTGTTCAGCTTGACATGACGAATCACGTCCCCGGCTTCTTCACCCACGTGTCGAGGAAGCCTTCGAGTTGGCGGCTGCGGACGGGGTGCTGTAGCTTGCGCACGGCCTTGGCTTCGATCTGGCGGACGCGCTCGCGGGTCACCTTGAAAATGCGGCCGACTTCTTCGAGGGTGTACGTGTAGCCGTCGCCCAGGCCGTAGCGGAGCTTGATGATCTCGCGCTCGCGGTACGTCAGGGTCCGCAGCACGTTCTCGATCTTGTCCTTCAACATCTCGTTCGTCGCGGCGTTGACCGGGCTTTCGACCGAGTCGTCCTCGATGAAGTCGCCGAAGTAGCTGTCCTCGCTCTCGCCGACGGGCCGGTCGAGGCTGATCGGGTGCCGGGAAATCTTGAGGACGCGCTTGGTCTCCTCGTAGGAGATGCCGGCTTCCTTGGCCGTCTCCTCGATGGTCGGCTCGCGGCCCATTTCTTGGAGGAGTTTCTTCGAGACGTTGCGGAGCTTGGACATCGTCTCGATCATGTGGACGGGGATGCGGATCGTCCGCGCCTGGTCGGCGATGGCCCGGGTGATCGCCTGGCGGATCCACCACGTCGCGTAGGTGCTGAACTTGAAGCCGCGGCGGTACTCGTACTTATCGACCGCCCGCATCAGGCCGGTGTTGCCTTCCTGAATCAGGTCGAGGAAGCTCAGGCCGCGGTTGCGGTACTTCTTGGCGATGCTCACCACCAGCCGCAGGTTGCCGCCGGACAGTTCGCGCTTGGCCTGCTCGTACTCGCCGAAGCGCAGCTTCATGATCGAGACACGCTTGCGCAAGCTGGCCGGCTCTTCGAGCGTAATCAGCATCAGGTCGAGCAGTTCCTTTTCGAGACTGGCCTTCTGCTCGCGCTCCGCCTTGTTGCCCTTGAGCGCGGAGGCACTCGCGTCCAGCCCGTCCATGCGGTGGGAGATTTGCTCCAGCTTTTTCATCAGCGGCTGGACTTTTTGCGTGCGGATCGACAGTTCCTCGACCAGCGTTACCGTCTTGCGGCGGCGGGTCTTGAGCCGCTTGCGGATCTCCTCGCGCTCGGCCTCGTCGGGCCGGGCGTCGGGCCGGTCGTCGATGAGCCGGTTGAAGTCGTCGACGTTGTGCTCCATCAGCGGCTCCAGCGTCCGCAGGTTGTGCGGCATCCGCTGGAGGATTTTGTCCTTTTCGAGGTTCTCCGTCTGCGACACCTTGATGGTGCGGTCGAACGGCAAGTCGCCGACGTGGACGCGTTTCAGGGTCTCGAAGACGTTGCGCAGGGCGTAGTCGCACTCCAAAACTTTGCGGCGGAAGCGGCGGCGGGTGACTTCGATCTTCTGGGCCAGCGAGATTTCCTTCTCGCGGGTCAGGAGCGGGATTTCGCCCATCTGGGTCAGGTACATGCGGACCGGGTCGTCGATGTGCCGGCCGTCGCCGTCGGAGTCCTCGAAGCTCGCCTCGGCCTCGGCCGCGAGGACTTCCTCGGCGATGTTGGCCGTGTCGGTCGTCCCCGCCGCGGCGTCGGCCTCGTCGATGAGGTTGATGCCGTGGGATTCGAGGAGTTCGAGAATCTCGGCGAGGCGGTCCCCGTCGGAGGTGCCCTCGGGGAGCGCCTGGTTGACCTCGTCGTAGGTCAGGGAGCCGGTCAGCTTCCCCTTCTCGATGAGAACCTTCAGCACGTCGTCGGTCTTCTGGTCCATGATCGTTCCTCCCGTTCGGGCCGGCGTGCGTCATGCAGGCCGGGGGTTCGCACTCACCGCTTCCACTGAACTCGCACCAACTCCGCGTCCACTCCACTCCGTTCAACCGCTCCTCAGTTGAACGCCTGCCCGACCCCGGCCGAGTTGGCCGGGGGGCTGGTCTTCTGCTGCAACTTTCGCAACAACTCGATCGACTGCTCGTCGTTGACGGCCCCCGCCAACTCGTGCTTGATGCCCGTCTTCTCCGTTTCGGTACGGAACTCCTCGAAGAAGTTCAACACCCGGCCGAGCCACGTCGAGCGGTCGGACATGCCCCGGCCCACGTCCTGCAGCCGGCTCGCGGCGTCGGCCAGGTCGGGCCGGTCGAGCAGCCGCACCCGCAGGCCGTCCAGGTCGGCCGGCATCCCGGCGTCCTGCATCGCGTACAACTCTTCGAGCATCCGCCGCAGCCCCGTGTGGGTCAAACTGTCCGGCCGCACCTTGTCCCGCGCCACGGTCACCAGGGGCGCGTCGGCGAGCAGGATTTCGAGCAACTGCCGCTCCGCCTTGTCGGCCTTGCCGCCGCGGAACGGGTCGGCCCCGACCTGGGACGAGTTGCGACCCCCCGCCGCCACCGTAACCGACACGGCCGCCGGCCGCGAAGTCGGTTGTAACCGCGCCTGCTCCGCCACTTTACGCCGCGTCTCGGACCGCAACTCGCCGAGCCGCGCCCAGACCGTTTCTTGCCGTAACCCCAGCCGGTGGGCCAGCCGGGTGATGGCCAACTCGATCTTCATTTGCGCCGCCGCCGACGGGCTTTCGGCCAGCGCCAGGAAGCTCAAGGACGCATCGACGATGTGCTTCTGGCCCTCGATGCTGTTGGTCGAGTGCCGCTTCAACAGCGAGTCGATCTTGAACTCGTGAACGTCCTTGGCGTCCTTCAAGCACTGCTTGAAAACCGCCGGCCCGCCCGGTTGGGTGAGCAGGTCGCACGGGTCCAACCCTTCGGGCAGCGTGCAGACCGAAATCTCGAAGTTGTGCTGCGCCCAGAACAGCCCCTGCGACTTGTCCGTCGCACTCTCGCCCGCGGTGTCCGAGTCGAAGACGAGCACCACCTTGGGGACGTACCGGCGGAGTTGCATGACGTGCGTCATGTTCAGGGCCGTGCCCATCGTGGCGACGACGTTCGACACGCCGCACTGGTGGGCCATCATCACGTCGGTGTAGCCCTCGACGATCGCCAGGTACCCGTCGGTCGAGCCGGGGTGGCGGGCCAGGTCGAGGCCGTAGATGAGTTCCTGCTTCTTGAACAGCAGCGTCTCGGCGGTGTTGTAATACTTGGGGCCGCGGGCCGCCAGCGGGGAGGTCGGCAGGATGCGGCCGCCGAACCCAACCGTCTGGCCGCGCACGTCCCGGATGGGGAACATGACGCGGTCGCGGAAGCGGTCGTAGAAGCCGCGGTTCTCGTCCCGGGCCGCGATCAGCCCCGCCTCGACCAGCAGCCCCGGCGACAGCCCCTCGGCCTCGGCCAGCCGGCACAGCCAGTCGCCGGCGACCGGGGCGTACCCCAGGCCGAACTGCTTGACCGTCGAGCCGAGCAACTTGCGGTCGGCCAGGTACTGCCGGGCACCGTCGGCCGCGTCGTCGTAGAAGGCGCACCGGCGGTACTGCTCCTCCGCCCACTTGATGACCTGGAGCAAGTGCCCGCGGTGCTGGTCTTCCGGCGACACGGTGTCGGCTTCGAGCTTGATTCCGGCGCGGCCGGCGAGTATCCGCAGGGCCTCGGGGAACGTGACCTTCTCGAACTTCATGACGAAGTCGAACACGTCGCCCCGGGCGTCGCACGACCAGCAGCGGAAGTTCTGGAAGTGCTTGTCGATTTGCAGCGACGGCCGGGTGTCGTTGTGGAACGGGCACAGGCACTTGTACAGTTTGCCGTTCGGCGTCACGGGGACGTAGGACGCCACGACATCGACGATGTCGTTCGCCTGCTTGACCTGCTTCTTGAGTTCCACCGAAAGAGGCGGCACGAGACACCCACCGGGCTGAATACGGACCGACACTTCACCGGGGGCCGGCCCGACGAAGATCGGGCGGGAGCGGGCGGTGGAGCGAACGGTTACGGGTTCCGCGGTATGCCTCGGCAGTGGGTCGAGCCTCGGACGCCCCCGGTACGCAGTGGTACTCGGGTGTCGCGCGGGCCGGTCGGCGACTCCCACAGTGTGACGTGTGAAAGCGGGGACGGCACGGCAGTTGGTGGGGCGGGAGTCTCGATCGTCGGCCGGGACGAATCCCTGTCGTGTGAGGACAGCGCGCCAATCCGTTAGCGCACGTTCAATATACAGGCCCCCCACCGGAAACGTCAAGCCGGGCGACCCCGACCCGATTTTCCGGCGACGCCGCGCACGCCCTTCATTCTTCGTCCGCCGGGGCGGGCGACGTGGGCCAAAGCCGCGCCGCCCGCCCGACTTCCCCCCGCACCGCCCGCGCCGTGCGACCCCTCCGCGCAACTGCGCTGCCCCGGACCCCGCAATCCGCCCCGCTTCGCCGACCGGTACACTTCCGCCGACCGGCACGACCCGTCTTTCCGGCCGACCGTTCCCCGCGGAACATCCGTTTTCGCTCAAGTCCGGGGCCGGACCGGCATTAGGATTCGCACGTCCGGCACGCCGCGCACAACCGCTTCGACCCGGCCGACCGCCCCACGACTGACCACCGGAGTCCCCCGCATGGCCGCGCGCCGCCCGCACCCCCGCCTCCAGTCCCTCGAAGACCGCGTCACCCCGTCCGCCGGCGTCGCCCCGGACCGCGTGCTGGTCACGTTCGGCCTGGTCGTACCCGAGGCGATCCGAACTGCCGAACTGCGCGGCACGGCCGGCGTCATCGACTTCGAGGCCGTCGGCTTCGGCGTCTACGCCGTCAACCTCCACGAGGGCCGGCCGCTCGCCGTCGCGCAGTCGAAACTGGCCGCACTGTCGGGCGTCAAGTCGGCGACCCCGGACGCGAAGATCGCCCTGACCGCGACCCCCAACGACCCCAACTTCGCCGGCCAGGACTGGCTCCGCGCCGTCGGCGCGCCGGCCGCCTGGAACGTGAGTACCGGCACCGGCCAGACCATCGTCGCCGTCATCGACAGTGGCATCGACCTGACGCACCCCGACCTGGTCGCCAACCTCTGGACTAACCCCGGTGAGGTCGCCGGCAACGGCTTCGACGACGACGGCGACGGCATCATCGACGACGTTCACGGCGTCAACTTCGTCAACAACTCCGGCGACCCGTCCGACGTTCTCGGCCACGGCACCCACGTCGCCGGGATCATCGGGGCCGTCGGCAACAACGGCGTCGGCGGCAGCGGCATCAACCCGCACGCCCGCATCATGCCGCTGAAGTTCATCGGCCCCGACGGCGGCCTGACGAGCAACGCCGTGCGGGCGGTCAATTACGCCGTGGCCCACGGCGCGAAGGTCATCAACGAGAGCTGGGGCGGCGGCGACTACGACCCCGCGCTCGCCGACGCCATCACCCGCGCGGCCCACGCCGGCGTCATCGTCGTGAGCAGCGCCGGCAACTACGCCTCGAACAACGACGCGGCCCCGTTCTACCCCGCCAACTACGTCACGCAGGCGGACAACGTCGTCACCGTCGCCGCGGCCAACGCCACCGGCGGCCTGTCGAACTACTCCAACTTCGGCGCGACGACGGTCACCCTGGCCGCCCCGGGCGACAACGTCCTGAGCACCCTCCCCGGCGGCCGCTACGGCGTCCTGTCGGGCACCTCAATGGCCGCCCCGATGGTAAGCGGCGCAATCTCCTTGTTGTGGGACGCACACCCCGACTGGACGTACCGGCAAGTCCTCGCCAAACTGCGCAGTTCAGTGGACGCCGACGCCACCTTGGCGGGCAAGACGATCACCGGCGGCCGGCTCGACCTGGCCCGACTCCTCGACGCCTCGACCAGCCCCCCGCCCGCCGTCGTGCCGCCGACCGTGACCCCGCCCGTTACGCCGCCCGTGGCCCCGCCGGCGACGGCGACGCCGGCGGTCGTCAGCGCGACTTTCGGCGGGGCGCGGGCCGGCCAGTTCGACCGCGTCTCGGTGACGTTCGGCCAGCCCGTGAACCCCGCCGCAATCGGGGCCATCGTGACCGGACCAGGGGGACCGGTCGCGGTCTCGGCCGTGATCCCCGTCGGCGGCTCGAACAATACCCAATTCACGCTCATGTTCTCGAAGAACCAGACGGCCGGCGGCGTCTACACCCTGGCCGTCGGCTCGTTCTCGACGACCGCCGCGCTGAACGGCACACCCGTCGCGCCGCCGGTCAGCCCGCCGACCGTACCGCCGGCTAGCCCGCCGCCGGCACCCGCCCCGGCCCGGACGACGTACACCGCGGGGACGCCGCGGGCGATCCTCGACCAGCGGACGACGCGGGTCGAAATCTTCGTCGCCGACAGCCAACTCGTGAGCAACCTCGCCGTGACCCTGGACGCCGTCCACGGCCGCGTCAGCGACCTGAGCATCCGCCTCACGGCCCCCGACGGCCGCAAGGTGACCCTCTTCAACCGCCGTGGCGCACAAGGGTCGAATTTGAGGAACACGACGTTCCGCGACGCCGCCGCCGCGCTGGCCGGCGGCAGCGCCCCGTTCAGCGGCAGTTACCGCCCCGAGCAGCCGCTGAGCACCTTCGACGGCGCGAACGCCCGCGGCCTGTGGGTGCTCGAAATCTTCGACCTGGTCGCCGGCGTCAGCGGCACCCTGACGCGAGCCAGCCTCTCGTTCGGCGGATGAGCACCCGGGTAGATGTGCCTTCGATGAAACATCGGTGAAGCTGCACCGGTTCGGTTTGACGCCGGTTCGACCACCGCTTAGTCTCACCGGTGTGGTACGAACCCTGAACGGCACAACCCGGCACGGTGACCGTGCGACCCACGACCAAAACCCGCGTCCTCGGCACGACGCTGTGCGCGGCCGCATTCCTGGCACTCGCCTTGGCCCGCGGGGCCTGGCAGAGCGAAGCCCTCGCCGTGGACGACAAGGCCCCGCCGCCCGCCACGGCTGTGGAATTTGCCGTCAGCCCGTACTTGCAGTCCGCGACCAAGACCGCGATCACGGTCATGGCCGAGACCAGCACGCCACTGATCTGCACAGTCCGGTACGGCCTGACGGCGGCACTCAAGGGCACGGCGACCGGCAAGCCCGGGACCATGCACGAACTCCGGCTGGAGGCCTTGCAGCCCGGCACGAAGTACTTCTACCAGGTGACCTGCACGGCCGACGGGGCGGAGACCGTCGCGAGCAAACTGCTCACGTTCACGACCGCCTGCGACGCGTCGCAAGCCTTCAGTTTCACCGTCATCGGGGACACGCAGAAGAACCCCAAGGTGACCGGCAAGCTCGCCGGCCTGATGTGGGAGCGGCGGCCGCACTTTGTGCTACACATGGGCGACGTGGTCGATAACGGCCCCGACCGCAAGGAGTGGACCGACGAACTGTTCAAGCCGTGCGCCGAACTCTTCAGCCGCGTGCCGCTCTACCCGTGCATCGGCAACCACGAGAAGAACCACGCCCACTACTACCAGTACTTCAGTCTGCCCGCGCCGGAGAACTACTACCAGTTCAGCTACGGCAACGCCGACTTCTTCTCGATGGACAGCAACCAACCAATCCTGCCCGGCACCAAGCAGTACGAGTGGCTCGACAAGGCGTTGAGCGCCTCGACGGCGAAGTGGAAGATCTGCTACCACCACCACCCGTGTTACACGTCGGACGCGGACGACTACGGCGACACCTTCAAGGGCGGCTCGACCCTCGGCGACTTGAAGGTGAAGGCGCTGATCCCGCTCTACGAGAAGCACAAGGTCGATCTCGCCATGAACGGCCACGTCCACTTCTACGAGCGGACGCACCCGATCAAGGCCGGCAAGGTGGACCGCAGTGGCGTCGTCTACCTGACCTCCGGCGGCGGCGGCGGCAAGCTCGAAGGCTTCGGCCCGACGCCGACGTTCTTCAAGAACCAGAACCGCGTCGATTACCACTATTGCTATTTCAATATCTTCGATAACGTATTGGAGTGCAAAGTGTACGACCTCGAAGACCGAATGTTCGACGCATTCGAGATCAAGAAGTAGCCACTGCTGGTCGCCCCGCCCGAAGGATGTTGGCCGTGAAAACCGTGACCGCCGGGCCGAAGTATGCGTCGATCGCGCTCCTCGTCGAGGCGCAAATCCTGGACGGAGAATGGGGCGGCGGGCGGATGCCGAGCGTGCGCGGGGTTGCTGCGCAGTACAAAGTTTCGGTCGTCACCGCGTCCCGCGCGCTGCAGGTCCTCCGGGATAAGGGGCTGATCCAGACGGTCGAGCGGTCCGGGTGCTTCCGGGTGCCCCCGGCGGACGCGGAACGGTGGGCGCTGTGCCTGCGGCTCACGCCCGGCCCGTGGCGGTCGCTGACCGAGACGGTCGTCCGCAGCGGCTTCGAGGCCCTCGCCCGCCGCGACCCGATGCACTTCGACACCGACGCCTTCGACCTGCGGCCCGGCTTGACGCAAGCCGACGCCGAGCGGGCCGCGACCGAAGCCCTGGAGCGCGGCACGCCGGGCGTCATCCTTTTGCCCAACCGCGTGAGCGAACCCGAGACGCAGGTCGAGCGAACCTTCCTCACCGGGTGCCGGACCGCGGGCCTGCCCGTCTGCCTGATCGAACGAAACCTCGAAGGGGCCGACGGCCTGCCGTGCGACCTCGTCACGATGGACGATTTCGGTAGCGGGGTCGCCGCGACGCGGCACCTGCTCGCCCTCGGCCGCCGCCGCGTCGGCATCGTCGTGGCGAACGCGACCAGCAGTCACAACAGCCGCCTGGCCGGTTACCTGTACGCACTCCACGGCCAGACGCCGGCCGCGGCGAACTTCGTCCTCCGTGCGCAGCACAGCACCGACCACCAGGCGTCGTACCGGGCGATCTGCGACGGCGTGGTGCGGCACAAACTCGACGCCGTCGTCTGTTTTTCGGATTACACCGCCGTCGGCCTGATCGTCGAGTTGATGCACCGCGGCAAGTCCGTACCGCAGGACGTGGCGGTGGTCGGGTTCGACGACCTGCCCGTCGGCGAGTTCCTGCCGGGCGGGCTGACGACCTTCTCGTACCCCGGCGAGGCGATGGCCGAACAGGCCGTTCGCTTGCTCCGCGACCGCCGGGTTCACCCGAACCGCGCGGCCGTTCAAGTGGTGATTCCGAGCGAACTCCTGGTCCGCGGCAGCACGGCCGGCCGGTCTTGAACACGGGGGACCGCGGTATGGCCGTGGACTACGATGTCGGGGTGATCGGCGGCGGCATCGTCGGGCTGGCGTTCGCTTGGGAGGCGGCCCGCCGGGGTCGCCGCGTCGCCGTCTTCGAGCGCGACGGTCACGCCCAGGGGGCGACGGTCCGCAACTTCGGCATGGTCTGGCCCGTCGGCCAGCCGCCCGGCCCGGACTATCAGCGTGCGCTGCGCAGTCTCCGCCGCTGGCAAGAACTCGCGGCCGAGGCCGGAGTCTGGGTCGAGCAACGCGGCTCGCTCCACCTGGCCCGGCACGCCCTCGAAGAGCAAGTGCTACACGAGTTCGTCGCCCGCGCGCCCGATGTCCGGTGCGAGTGGCTCGGCGCGGGCGAAGCCGTCCGCCGCTTCCCGATGGTCCGGGCGGACGGCCTCCGCGGTGGACTGTACAGCCCGACCGAACACGCCGTCGAACCCCGGGCCGTGCCGGAACAGTTGCGGGCGTTTCTAGCCGCACGCCACGGCGTGGCGTTCTTCCCCGGCACGACCATCGTCCGCGCCGACGTGCCGACGCTGACCGCGGCCACCGGTGCGACGTGGCAGGTCGGCCGGGCGTTCGTCTGCTCGGGCGCGGACTTCTCGACGCTGTTCCCGGCGGAGTACGCCGCGTCGGGATTGCGGCGGTGCAAACTGCAGATGCTGGCCACCGCGCCGCAGCCGGACGGGGCCGCACTCGGCGTCCACGTCGCCGGCGGCTTGACGCTTGCGCATTACAAGTCGTTTGAAGTTTGTCCGTCGCTCGACGCATTAAAGTCTTGGCTAAAGAATGAGTACCCCGAATACTTCCAGTACGGCATTCACGTCATGGCGGCGCAAAACTCGGCGGGCGAGATCGTCATCGGGGATTCGCACGAGTACGACGGCGACATCGCGCCCTTCGACAGCGACCGGATCGACCGCCTGATCCTCGACTACCTGGGCCGCCTCATCGACCTGCCGGACCCCGGCATCGCGCGGCGCTGGTCGGGCATTTACGCCAAGCACTCGACGCAGGGGGTGACGTACCTCGAACCGCGGCCGGGGTGCGTGATCGTGTCGGGGGTCGGCGGCGCGGGCATGACGCTCGCCTTCGGCCACGCCGAGGACTGGTGGGCCACTCTCGACGCGGCAAACCCATCGAATCCGAGTGAGATATGAGCCTGAACGTCCGCGCGGTGGTGTTCGATTGGGCCGGGACGACGGTCGATTTCGGCTGCTTCGCGCCGACCGGGGCGTTCGTCGCCGCGTTCGCCGCGCGGGGCGTCGCCGCGACGGTAGCCGAGGCGCGGGGGCCGATGGGGTTGCACAAGAAAGACCACCTCCGGGCGATGCTCGGGCAACCCGGACTGGCGGCGCGGTGGCGTGCGGCCAATGACCGGGATTGGGCCGAAGCGGACGTGACCGACCTGTACGGACTCGTCACGCCGTTGCAAGTCGAGGCGGTGGCCCGGCACGCCACGTTGATCCCCGGTGCGTTGGCCTGTATGGAATCGTTGAAGATCGCCGACATCAAGATCGCCGGCACGACGGGATATTTTCAAGCCGCTGCCAATGTCGTGTACCGGCTGGCGACGGACCAAGGTTATCGGCCCGACTTTGCGATTTGCGCGGACGAGGTGCCGGCCGGCCGGCCCGCGCCGTGGATGATCTTCCGGGCAATGGAAGCGCTCGGCGTTTACCCGCCGGCGGCGGTCGTCAAAGTCGGCGACACGGTCGTCGATATCGCCGACGGGCTGAACGCCGGCGTCTGGAGCGTGGGGGTTCTCGACAGCAGCAACGAGATGGGGCTGACGGAGGCCGAGTTCGCCGCGTTCGACGGCGAGGAGCGGACCCGCCGGCGGGAGGTCGTCGCGTCGCGCTTCCAACAGGCCGGGGCGCACGCCGTGGTGCGTACGGTCGCGCAAATCCCCGCGCTCGTCGATCACTTCAACGCCTTGTTGGCGGCCGGCCAGAACCCCGGGTCGGTCACGGCCGCGCTCCGGCCTACGCCGTGAGGACGCGGTCCCGGGCGGCAATCGCCCACGCCCCGACGACGCGACCGCCTTCGGCGATCAGCGCTTCGCGGTGCAGCGCACTCGTCGGGCAGACGTGACCGGGCAGGGCGTAGACGACCGTACCGATGTCGAACGCCGCGGCGTGGGCCGTCTCGATCATCAGGTGCTCTTCACTGTGGCCGACGACGGTGTAGTCCGGCACGCCCAGCAGGCGGACGCGGTTCGCCAGCAGCGGGTCGGCGGCGACGGCCTTGTGGCCGAGGTCGAGGGTCACCCGGGTCGGCGTCGGCTTCGCTATCACGCGGGTGAGTAGCACAGCGGCCGGCGTGATCCCGGTGAAGTCGGGGTAGCGGCTGCCGTACCCGTGGTCGTGCAGCACGTAGGTGCCCGGCGAGCACTCCAGGCCCGGCACGGCGGTCAAGGCGGCGTACATCGGGAAGTTCGGCGTGCCGCCACAGACGACGACTTCGCAGGGTGCGATCTCCCGGTGCAGTCGGTCGCGGAAGGCCAAAACGGGGCGGAGCGTGGCTTCGACGGCGGCGGCACGTTCGGCCTGCGGACCCTGGTGGTTTTGGCCGTCGTAGGCGTGCAGGCCGCGCGGCGTCAAGTTCGGCGTGGCGGCGGTGCGGGCGTACAGGTCGGCGGCCGCGGGTCCGATGGCGACCCCGGTGCGGTCCATGCCGACGTTCAAGTCGAGGAACGCCCCGAGGGGGTGCGTCCGGGCCGCGCGACTCAACCCGGCGAGGCTCTCGGTGCTGTCCACGAGTGCCGAGAAGCGCGTGCCGGGGAACAGGGCGGCGAGCTTGGCCAGGCGGTCGGCGGTCGGGCCGAGGACGGGGTACGCGAGCAGCACGTCCGGGGCACCGGCCGACGCGAGGACTTCGGCCTCGGCGATCGTCGCGCACTTGTGCTTGGTGACGCCGGCGGCGAGTTGCAGGCGGACGATTTCGCGCGTCTTGTGCGTCTTCACGTGCGGCCGCAGCCGCGCCGGGTCGCCGGCCATCTCGACGACCCGGGCGACGTTCCGGCGAATGAACTCGGGGTAGAAAACGAGCGCCGGCGAGGGGATGCTCGCTTCGTCGGTCAGGCGGTACGGGTGGGGCATGGAAGGTCCGGTGGGGAGAAGCAGAATCGTTCGCCGTAGTAGGCACATCGAACAGGGCGAGTGCAGAATGCAGAATAACAAACGCCCGAAAAATCACTCCGTTCGGCACTCTGCACTCTGCACTCTTCAAGTGAGTTCATCGCGGGTTCTCGATCTTGGCCACGGCGGCGATGGCGTCGGTCTCGATCTTGCGCAGCGCCGGGGTGAGTTCCTTGATCTGCTCGATGGTCGGCTTGTCGCTGTCGGTCTGGGGGTCGAGGCGGTCGAGGGCGTCTTTGAGCTTGGTGTACGTCTGGTCGAGGGCGGTGAGCAGGTTGCGCAGGCCCAGGCGGTCCCGGTTGTCGGTCATCGTTTTGGCCGCGTCGGCGAGGCGGTCGAGGTGGGCCGCGTGGGCCGCCGGGTCGGCGAGTTGCCGCCACGCGTTCAGCACGAAGTCGCGGGCCTTCTTGTGCTCGGGGGACCGCGGCTTCCACTCGGCTTCGAGCTTCGCCTTCAGCTCCTTCGTCGATTCCTGCTTCGTCAAGTCGTACAGCAGGTCGTACTCGGCGAGGGCCTGGTCGATGTCCCCGGCTTCGACGGCCCGGCGGATGCTCAAGGCCCGCTCCTTGGCGGCGAACGCGCGCTCGAAGTTGGCCGGGTCGTTGGTCGTGCCGATCGACTTGCGCAACTCCTCGACCTTGGCGGCGATGCCGGGCCGGCCGTCGCGCAACGCCTTCAATCCGGCGTCGGCGTAGGCCAGGGCCGCGGCGGACGCGGGCGCGCCCGCCTCGGGCGGCAGGCGCAGCGCGGCGAGGAGGGCGGCGAGTTCCGCGTCGAGGCCTTCCAGGGTGAGCAGACCGGTGACGGCGCGTTCGAGGGCTTGCGGGTTCTTGCCGGCGACGATCAGGCGGGCCAACTCTTCGACCAGCGTCCGCTGCGTGTCCTGGGCGGCGCGGAGGCGGCTGGACAGGCCGTCGAGGCGGTTCTCGTACTCGACGAGGGCGGCGAGCTTGGGATCGACGGGGAACTTCAGCGTCACCGGCTGGCCGTCGAGGATCGGCACGGGGAAGTACTGGAGTTGCTGCGACGCGCCGACGGTGACGACGACGCAGGCGACGTTGCGGAGCGGCCGGCCGGAGCGGAACAGGCCGTCGCGGAAGTCGAGGCGGTCGCGCGGCTCGGCGGTCGGCAGGAAGCCGACGTCGCTGGCCCGGACTTGCAGCACGGTGCTCGCGGCGGGCGGGCGGCCGGTCTGGTCCACGATGCGCAACTCGACGGGGGCCTCGGTCGTCGCCAACTTCATGGCGCGGACGCCCAGCAAAGTGCGGGCGATCGTGAACGCTGTGTTGAACCGGGTCAGTACGCGGCAGCGGGCGACGCCGGATTCGGGCATCGTCTCCAGCCGGAGCAGGGTGTACTCACGCGGCCGGGCGACGTGCAGCGGGGGTAGGGTTTCCGCGACCTTCGGGCGGGTCCGCGAGGACAACGGCGGCGGGTCGGGGCGGCGCTGCTCGTACACTTCGCTGACGACCAGCACGTCGCCGATCTTGAGGTGCCGGTCGAGGCCGGGCAACGCCCCGCCGCGGAAGCGGACGGTGACCGTGTCGGACTCCTTGTCGGGCACTTCCACGGTCGCCGTCGGGCCGAAGTCGCGGGCGAGCAGTAGGCCGGCGAGGCGGTTCACGGTCTGCGGGTCGCGGGTCTCCTTGACGCGCAGCACGGGCAGGGCGAGGCCGGTACTGCCGTCGTGCTGGCGGGCTTCGAGTTTGATCGCGCTGCGGTCGGTGGCGAGCTTGAGGAAGTGCGTCTTGACGCCGGTCAGTTCGCGGAACTTGGGCGAGTCGAGGGCCGCCCAGCCGGTCAGGGCGAACTCGCGGGTGAGCGGGTCGCGGGCGGCGTCGGGGATGGCGGCGAGGTCGAGGACTTCGACGGTGCCGAGCGCGCCGAGGGTCGGCTGGAGGGCGGCGCGGGTGTCCGAGAGGAGTTGGGCGCGGAAGGCGGGCGTGAACAGCGGGCCGGGGGCGAATTGGACGACGACCCGCCAGCGGTACGGCACGGCGAGGTCCGGGTCGAGGCTCGACCCGACGACGGCCGCGCGGGCGGGGCCGCCGGCGAGGAGCAGGCCGGCGAGGAGGGTCAGCAGGCCGCGGGACATGGGCAGGCTCCGGGGGTGCGGGCGGTACGGCCATGCTACACACTCGGCCCCGCCAACGAAAGAACCCCGGCCGAAACCGGGGTCGTTCGGAGGTCGGCGGGCACCACACCCGCCGACCACGAGTTATTACCTTAGCTGCACCCGCCGCAGGCCGGGGCGGCGCAACCGCAGTCGGTCGCGGCGGCGCACTTGTTCTTGTGGCACAGGCCGCCGAGCTTGCCCTTCATGCCGGCGAAGATGCCCTTGATCCGCGAGCCGAAGGCCGGCCGGGCGCAGGGGTCGCAGGCGTTCGAGCCGCAGCTCGGGGCGGCGGCACAAGCGTTGCCGCAGCCGTTACCGGCCCCGCAGCCGTTGCCGCAGGCCGGGGCCGCGACGAGGACTTGCTTCTCGACGCACTTGGCCACGCACTTGGTGACCATCTCGGTCACGCAGGTCGGCACGCTGACGCAGATCGTGCGGGTGGCCTGGTACGGGACGCACTTGGCCACGCACACGTTAACGGTCGTCGTGCACGGCTCGCAGACGATGCGGGTCTTGCACACCGGCACGGTCGTCGTGCACGGCTCGCAGACCATCCGGGTCGTCGTGCAGGGCACCTGAACGCACTTGGTCACGCACTCGTAGGTGCAGATCGTCTTCGTCACCGGGGTGCAGACGGCGACCTTCTTGCACACCGTGACCGGCTCGCACACCGTCTCGCACGTCGTGACCGGCTTGCAGACCGTCTTCGTGCGGGGGCAGGGGCAGTAGCAGGGGTGGCCGAACGCCTTGAACCGGTCCAGGATGGACGGCCCGAGGGTCACTTCTTCGGCGACCTGGCTCGTGTGCTTGACGACCTTCGACTTCATCTCCGTGACTTGCTCGGTCACGTAGTGCGTCTCGTTCACGGTGACGGTCTTGGTGACCGGCACGCGCTCGGTGACGGTCTTCGTCACCATGTGGGTTTCCGTCACCGGCTTGCGGACCATCGTGGTCCGGGTCTCCATGACGTTCTCGGTGATCGAACGGCTGACCATCTTGGTCACCGTGCGGGCTTCCATGACGTTCTCGGTCTTGTAGGCCGTGTACGTCTCGGTCTTGTACTCGGGCTTCATGACCGTGCGGGTCACGGGCACCGTCTCGTTGACGTAGACCGTCTCCTTGACGGTCACGTAGGTCGGGGCGGCCGGGGCACAGGGGGCGTCACAGCCGACGGCCGGGGCGGCCATGACCGGGGCTGCGACGACGGCCGGGGCGGCCGCGGCCGGAGCCTTCTCGTCGGCGGCGCTCGCGCTGCTGACGAAGCCCGCCATCACGGCGGTCAGCGTACACACTTTCAGTTGGCGCATGGACATCGCTATCTCCAGAAAGACCGGGGTTCCACACTCTCACCGCCGCCGCGACGACAATCCTGGTCGCCGCAAGTCCGAGCGTTCGGTGCGTTGTGCTTACCGTTAAGATGCGCCATGCACGGGGAGTAGGTAGGAAAAGCGATTCAGGCAGGGGGCGAAATCTCGCGACTTTGCACCCGTTGACGACGGTTGCGCCGGTGCGCTTAAACGTGCCAATCGGGCGAGCGCGGCAAGCCCTGAAACGCCCGCCCCGGCAAGTTGGGCAAAAGGTGCGGGCGACCTTGGCTTCTCTCCGACGCGGAGAGGGGAGCAAGCGAAGAAACCTCACCCCCGGCCCCTCTGCCGACGCGGAGAGGGGAGCGAGTGGGTTGTGGTCGTGGACTCAAGCCCTCTTGCTCCCCCGCTCCGTTTCGGAGAGGGAGACGGGGGGTGAGGTCGCCTTTGGGTCGGAAAAGAAACCTCACCCCCGGCCCCTCTCCGAAACGGAGCGGGGAGCAAGTGTGTTGTTGTCGAGGACTGAAGCCCTCCCCAGGTTGCCGGCTTCGGTAGCGGCCCCCGTCGGGAGGGGAGCGAGTGGGTTGTGGTCGTGGACTCAAGCCCTCTTGCTCCCCCTCTCCGAAACGGAGAGGGGGACGGGGGGTGAGGTCGCCTTTGCTCCGGGCACATCTATCGCACGACGCCCGGCACGTCCAGGACCACGGCCGACGCCAGGCTGTCGCCGAAGGTCTTGAAGTCGCGGAAGGTCCAGACGACCTTCTTCTCGCGGGTCACCTCGATGAGTTGCGGGTTCTTCGGCCCGGCGTGGCAGTTGCCGATGACCACGTTGCCGTTGGGCAGCAGTTGCAGGGTCGTCACCCAGGCCAGCGTGATGCCCGGCAACTCCGTCTGCTCGACCGACCAGGCGATCTCGCCCTTCGGCGTCACTTCGATGACGCGGTTGGCGTTGCCGCCGGCGATCAGCGTGTTGCCGTTGGGCAGGCGAATCGCCCCGTACACTTCGGTCCCGTGGCCCTCGACGCCGTGGCCGCCGCTGCGGGGCCGCTTGTTGAGGTCGAGCTTGTACTGCCAGACCGTCTTGCCGGCAGGATCGTACTCGCGCACCGTACCGATCGACTCGTGGCAGACGAGGTAGTTGCCCGACGCGAGTTTGCGGACCATGCGCGTGTCCCGGTGGGCGTCCGGCTTCGGCAAGTCGAGCGGCATCTCGAAGACGATTTTCCCGGCCGCGTCCACCTCGATAATGCGGCAGTTCCCCGACTCGGCGACCATCGTCCGCCCGTCCGGCAGGCGCTGGAAGGCGTGGACCTCGATACGCTTGACGCCCGGCTTCGGCTTGGCCTCGTAGGTCCAGGCGATCTTCTTGTCCGGGGTGACCTCGACGATGGTCGTCGAGGACGTGTGCGTGAGGACGTTGCCGTTGGGCAGCAGTTGCAAGTCGTGGACATCGTGCCGGTTCTTGAACTCCCACTCGACCTTGCCCGCGGCGTCGATGATGGCTAGGTTGCCGGTCGAGGCGTCGGCGGCCAGCACGCGGTGCGTGACCGGCTCCGCGGCGACCAGGGGGGACGCGAACAGTGCGAACAACAGGGCGAAGCGCATGGGGAGAGACCTTTGGAGGGGCAGGGGAAGCGGTGTCATGGTAATCGGCCCAGTCTGCGGAAGCGACAAGGTCTGGCGCGAAAAGGGCGCGTTTTGCGCATGCGCTGGCAATTGGGTTTGACTACTTGCTGACAGGCGTCGATAATACCAGTGAGTTCCTTGCACTGACGGGCAGGTGCTGGTAACCAACCCAGCTTGTAACTTGACATCGACCTGATGCTCTCCGAACAGGGTGGGATTTCGTCCCGCTTTGTGCATGACTTACAAACCGAAGGGCCGCGACGATGTCGCGGCCCTTCGGCGTTTCAATAAGAGTGCCTCGTTTAACCTGGGAAACTCCACGTCGTCAAGTCCCGCGAACCGATCACTCGATACCACGAGTCGTCGCCGTCGAGCATGGCCCCGGTCGCCCCACAGAGCATGTCCGCCAGTTGTAGCATGTCCTCCGGTCCGGATTTACTGAACGTCACGCGGCCGACCAAAACCCGCCGCGGGAAGTCGCGAGTGCCGAGGTTACGGAACGAGTCCTTGGCAACCGTCAAGTAGTCTTGGTCCGCGTTATCGTCGATGGTCACGCGCTCCTTGCGGTACGAAACCGGGTCCGCGTTGAACCGGTCGGAGTAAATTGGCCGCAAGATTGTGGCGAGGGCGGTCGTCGTGAGCCAAAGACAGGTCCGCGCGGACGACGACTCCCAGGCCAGACGGCGTTTGTCGAGTGAAACCGTTGCGAAACGGAACTCGTGGCGGAGGACGGCGTCGAAAAATGCCTCACGATGGCCCGGCCGGCGGCTCGTCTTCGAGAACTTGAATTCGTAATCCGCTCCGAGTTGCAGTGTGGCCCGCACCTGCCGAATCGCCGCCCGGACGGAGTCGGCCACGCCTTCGTTGGGTACCGCGACTCCGCAGAGGCGGAAGGACGGCGAACCCCCCGCGCTACTCCCGGTGTCACCTGACTCGTCGATGAACGTGGGCACAGTTGGCTCAGTCGAGGAATTACAAAGGTGTTCGTCTTTACTGTTACCATCGACCAGATCGACCAAGTCGTGTGAACCGTTTCGAGAAATCTTTCCGAATCCCCTCAAGTCCTGAGATGTCCCCTCAATGCTCACCTTCCTCAACGGCGACTTCGTCCCGCCCGAGTCGCTGCACGTCAGCCACGCCGACGCAGGGTTCGTCTTCGGGGCGACCGTCACCGACTTCTGCCGGACCTACGGCGGCATGTTGTTCCGCCACGCAGAGCACTTGGAGCGGTTCCGGCACGACTGCGCCGCCATTGGGGTGACGCTGCCGTTCAGTGACGGCGAGTTGTCAGCGGCGGCGCGGCACCTCGTGGCGACCAACCGCGCGGCCGGCGAAGAGGTCGCCGTCATCGCGTTCGCCACGCCGGGGGTGCCGGGACTCGGGCGGCCGACCGTCGGGATGCACACCGTCGCGCTGACGCCGGGGCGGTACGCGCACTTGCACGGCGGGGCGGTGTTACGCACCGCCGGCGACTTGCCGGCGGGGATCGTGCCGGCCGGCGTGAAGCACCGCAGTCGTTTGAGTTGGTATCTCGCGGAAAGGGACGTTCAACCGGGCGAAGTGGCGGTGTTGCTCGACGAACACGGCAGCCCGGACGCGGCCGTCGGCAGTGTGCTGGCGGTCACGGCCCGCGGGGTCGTGCGGCCACCGGCAGGGCGGGTGCTGGAGGGCGTCACCCTCGGCGTTGTTGGGGAACTGTGCGGGAGACTAAAAATCCCCTACGCAGAAGGGGCGATCGACTTCCGGGCGTTGCCGGCCGGCGTGACAGAACTGCTCCTCGCCGGCAGCGGTTTCGGCCTCGCGGCAGTGGCGAACTTCGACGGGCGGGCGTTCCCGTCGCCGGGGCCGGTCGCGGCGCGACTGCTGGCGGCGTTCGACGAACTGGTCGGGCGGATCTGTTAGCCCGACGCGCCAGCGAGGGACGCAACGGTTCATTAACAGCGTTCGGGTCGTGGGCCGTACTGTCAACGACTTTCAACATCGTCAACGACCTTTGCGTCCCTCGCTAGCGCGTCGGGCTAACGCGCCTGCGGCGGAGCTACGCGCTGCCGATCACCTTGAGCTTGCGGCGGCCGATGCCTTCGGCGTCTTGCTTGGGGAGCTTGTGCTGGTTGGTCGCCTCCCAGAAGGCGACCTCCTCCATCAGCGCGTCCACGATGTCGGCCTCATCGACGCGCCGCACGATCTCGCCGTTGCGGAAGATCATGCCCTTACCGTTGCCGGCGGCGATGCCGATGTCCGCCTCGCGGGCCTCGCCGGGGCCGTTGACGACGCAGCCCAGGACGCTGATTTTCACCGGCAACCGGCGGCCTTCGAGGCGGGTTTCGAGTTCGGCGATGATCTTTTCGAGGTCGATGGCCAGCCGGCCGCACGTCGGGCAAGCGATGATCTCCGGCCGGCGGACGCGGCGCTGCGTCGCTTGCAGGATGTCGAACGCGGCGAGTATCTCGGGCACCGGGTCGCCGAGCAGCGAGATGCGGATGGTGTCGCCGATGCCGTCGAGCAGCAGCGGGGCCAACCCCGCGGCCGACTTCGTCACCGCGTAGGGCGGCTTGCCGGCCTCGGTGATGCCGATGTGCGTCGGGTAGTCGGCTAACTGGGCGAACAGCCGGTAACTCTCGCCAGCGACCAGCGTGTCGGACGACTTCACCGACACGATGATGTCGTGGTAGCCCTCGCTCTCGGCGATCTCGATGGACCGCAGGGCGCTCTCGACGATCGCCGGCGGGCAGGGGAAGCCGTACTTCTCGACGAGTTCCTTTTCGAGCGACCCGGCGTTGACGCCGATGCGCATCGGGATGCCCTTGTCCTTGGCCTTGCGGACGACCTGACGGAAGCGGTCGGCGCTGCCGATGTTGCCGGGGTTGATGCGGATTTTATCGACCGGGTGGTCGAGCGCGGCGAGGGCCATCTTGTAGTCGAAGTGGATGTCGCAGATGAGCGGGATGCCGATCTGCTTGCGAATCTCGCCGAGCGCCCCGGCGTCCTCGGGCTTGGGCACGGTCACCCGCACCAGCTCGCACCCGGCCTCTTCGAGCAGGTGGATTTGCTTGACCGTCCCGGCCACGTCGAAGGTGTCGGTGGTGGTCATCGACTGGACGCGGATGGGGTTGTCCCCGCCGACGGCGACCCCGCCGACGACGACGACCCGCGTCTTGTGCCGCGGCTTGCCGGGGACTTTGGGCGCGGCTTCCAGCACGGAGTAGTCGAACCGGGGCATGGCGGCCGCCTCGCGGGGAACGGGGTCTCACCGCGATAGTTTAGGCGCAACCCGCCGCGCGGCCCGCACCGCCCCGGATTCCGCTCACCGGGGCACGGGCGTCCAGACTTCGCCGTTAGGGTTCTTGAACGTCCCCAGACGCACCGGCCCGCTCCAGAACTCAGTCTTGAGTGTGTACCGGTATTTCACCGGGTTGTAAGTCGGGACCGACGCGAAGCCGGTGAAGCCGCCGTCCTCCGGCTTGGTTGCGTCCCGCATGAACCCCTCGGCCTGCGGGGTGCCGAACTTGTTATTCGCCCACACGTAAGCCCCCGCGACCCGACTCTTGGCGTCCGCGGCGTGGCAGAGTTGCGCCAAGGCATCGACTCCCGCCATCAGTGGTCGCCCCGCACGGGGGTCGAGTTGAAGGTCGTGGAGGGCCAACCGGACGATCGACGTGATCAGCCGGTGGTACGCCGTGAGGGCAGGATCCTGGCCCGTCGGCACGGGGACGATCCGAGTCGAGCATTGAACGCATTCGGGATTAGCGTACTCCGTCCATTTCGTCTCGTCTTCAATCTCAGTCTGGCGGGTCACGAAGCGGATTTGTAGTTGCGTCGGGATGTTCTGAAAGTTGCCACCGATGCAGATGTCGTACCTGCGGCCAGTCTCGTTGTAGTTCGGGGACGCGGGTTCGAGATTGTACGTAGGCGTCGGAACGGGCGGCACCGGGGCGGCATCCGGGCTGACGACGGACCACGCCACCAGCAGTACCGTCCAAAGTTGGGTCAGCACGGCGACTCCTTCGAGTTAGGTCACGGAAATCGGCCTGTACAGTAGAACAAAACCGAAACGCGCGTCAACACATTTCCATGCCGTCGCCGCGCGAACCCCGCGCCCGTCGCCGTGTCCGTTGCCGCATGACACCACTCGAATGCTTCACCCGCGACCACCTGGCCCTGCTCAAGCGGGCGGCCGAGGCCGTCGGGCTGACCGACCCTATCGCCATCGACCTGTCGGAGTACGCCCTGCCGCTGCTCACGAACTCGGTCCGCGGGGCGCTGTACCCCGTCCAGGGCGTGCTCATGCGCGACTGGACGGAGACGGGCCGGAAGACCTGGCCGGGCGTCGATTTCGGCGTCCGGGCGTACCGCGCCGCCACCGGCGTCAAGTTCGCCCACGTCAACGCCCGGAGCAGCGACGACCTGCCGTGCGGCGGGTACACCTTCTACGCCGTGTCGCGGGCGGACTACCTCAAGCTCTTCCGCTGGGCGGTGACGTGCCACAAGGCGCGGCACCCGGCCGGGGAACCGCCGGTGCTGCCGGACGACACCCTGGCCGCGATCCGCCGGAACACGGTCGATTACCTGCGGGCCAAGAACCTCAAGCAGATCGAGGCGTTCGGCGGCCGGCCGAAGCGCGGCCTGCTGCTCACCGGCCCGCCGGGGAACGGCAAGACTTCAGCCTGCCGCTGGGTCCGCGAGCAGTGCGGGGCGCTCAACCTGGGCACCAAGGTCGTGTCGCCGGACGACTACCGCGCGGCCCGGATGTCGAACAACCCGTCGGCCGCGATCAAGGAGTTATTCTCGCTGCCCAAACCCGGTGTCGTCTTCTTCGACGACCTCGACCTGGCCCTCCGCGACCGCGGCCGCTCCGACTCGCCGGAGGACCAGTCGGTGTTCCTGGGGGCCCTCGACGGCATGGAGGTCCGCACGGGGATCGCCTACGTGTTCACGACAAACCTGCCGGTCGAGCTGATCGACACCGCGTTCCGCCGGCCCGGCCGCATCGACGCGGTCCTGCACCTGCCCAAGCCCGACCTCGTGCTGCGCCGCCGCCTGGTCGGCCGCTGGCACGAAGCCATCCGCGCGGCGCTCGACCTGGACAAGGTGGCCCGGGAGACCGACGGCATGAGCTTCGCCGAGGTGGAGGAGTTGAAGAACCTGCTCGTACTCCGGTACACCGAGAGCGAGGCGTGGGACTGGGCCTGGGCGCGCGAGCAGTTCCGTCTGCAGCGCGACGACCTGACCAGCGACCCCCGGCCCCGCGTGGGCTTCCTGGCACGCAACGGCGCGCACGCGTAACCGCTGGCGAGTTCCGCGTGCACGGGCGTGGCTTCTCGGATACCTTATCCGGGACAGCCCCCCACCCGATCGCAGGTGCGCCATGCCCGACGAACCGAAAGCCTTCCGCCCGTTCGTGCCCGACTCCGACGACCTGGCCGAACTCACCTTCCTGCCCGTCTTCCTGGGGGCCGCCCTCGGCATCGTCTTCGGCGCGTCGTCGGTCTACCTCGTCCTCAAGGTCGGCCTGACGATCTCGGCGTCGATCCCCGTCGCCGTGCTGGCCATCACGCTGTTCAAGGCCTTCGGCAAGACGACCATCCTGCAGAACAACATCGTCCAGACGACCGGGTCGGCCGGCGAGTCGATCGCCTTCGGCGTCGGCCTGGTCATGCCCGCGCTGCTCATCCTCGGGTTCGACATCGACGCCGTCCGCGTCATGACCGTCGGCGTGTTCGGCGGCCTGCTCGGCATCCTCATGATGATCCCCCTGCGGCGGGCGTTCATCGTCAAGAAGCACGGCGAGTTGAAGTACCCCGAGGGGACCGCCTGCGCCGACGTGCTGATCGCCGGGGAGAAGGGCGGGTCGATGGCCAAGCTCCTGTTCGGCGGGTTCACGCTGGGCTTCGTCTACCAGTACGCGATGGTCGGGTTTAAACTCTTCAAGGAGGTCGCCGAGCAGAAGCTGTTCGCCGTGATCGGGGGCAAGACGGTCGGCCTGAAGGCGGGCGTCCTGGGCTGCGAAATGTCCGCGCCGCTGCTGGGCGTCGGGTACATCATCGGGCCGCGCATCGCCAGCATCATGGTCGCCGGCGGGGTGTTGGCGTACCTGGTGATGACGCCGCTCATCGCGTACTTCGGCGAGAACCTGGACCTGCCGCTGGCCCCGGCGACGACGACCGTGACCGTGCCGACCGACCTGGCGGCGGTGACCGGGGCGGCGATTCACGGCACCGACCGGGGGCTGATCAAGAACATGGGCGTGGGCGCGATCCGGTCGAAGTACATCCTGTACATCGGCGCGGGGGCGGTCGCCGCGGGCGGGATTTTGAGCATGGTGCAGGCCCTCCCCGTCATCTTCGGCGCGGTCCTCGGGGGCTTCCGCGACCTGCGCGGGTCGAAGGACGGCACCGGCACCGGCAAAGTGCCGCGGACCGAGCGCGACCTGCCGATGACGGTCGTCCTCGGCGGCAGTCTGGGCATGATCGTCGCGCTCATGGCGCTGCCCCAACTCGGCCTCGGGTTCACGCCCGGGGGGTTCGCCGGGGCGCTGATGATCCTCTTCTTCGGCTTCCTGTTCGTGACCGTGTCGTCCCGGCTGACCGGCGAGATCGGCTCGTCGTCGAACCCGATTTCGGGCATGACCGTGGCCACGCTACTGCTCACCTGCCTGGTCCTCGTCGGCCTGAGCGAAGTCGGCGTCATCGGCCTGGGCAAGGAGACGAAGCTGCTCGCCCTGACCATCGCCGGCATCGTCTGCGTCGCCTGCTCCAACGGCGGCACCACCTCGCAGGCGCTCAAGACCGGCTTCCTGTTGGGCGCGACGCCGAAGGCCCAGCAGTACGCCATCCTGATCGGCTCGCTGACCTCGGCGCTGTTCGTCGGCCTGGTCCTCATGGCGATCAACCTGGTCGGCACGATCTACACGAAGAACAACCTGCCGGCCGCGACCGTGGACGTGACGCGGCTCGGCGACACCGGCAAAGTGCAGGCCGGCCAGTACGCCGACGACCCGGCGACGTACCGCATCCTGAACATCGGGGCGCGCGAGAAGATCGACCCGACGATGTTCACCCCGGCCGCGGGCCAACCGCTGGACGTGAAGCCGGGCCGGTACCTGATCGACGACGCCGGCCGCTTCGCCTACCTGTGCGACCCGGCCATCAACGGCGACCCCGCGGGGACGCAGGACGACGGGTCCAAAGTCCTCCGGTTCGACGCCCCGAAGACCCAACTCGTGGCGCTCATCATCGACGGCATCTTCGACCGCAACCTGCCCTGGGACCTGGTCCTCATCGGCGTGCTGATCGCCGTCTGCCTCGAACTCGCCGGGGTGCCGTCGCTGCCGTTCGCGGTCGGCGTTTACCTGCCGATCTCGTCGTCGATGCCGATCTTCCTGGGCGGCGCGCTGCGGTGGTTCGTCGATAAGGTCCGCCGCGCCCCGTCGGACGAAAGCGACTCCAGCCCCGGCGTCCTGCTCAGCTCCGGGTACATCGCCGGCGGGGCCATCGCCGCCCTCCTGGCCGCCCTCCTCGGCTTCAGCAAACCGCTGGAGAACAGCTTCAACCTGGGCAAGCAACTCTTGAGCGACGTGACCCTGCTCGGCGTGCCGTGGGAGAAGAGCAACGTCCCCGTGACGCTGCTCTTCGCCGTCCTCGCCGTGGTCCTCTTCGCCGTCGGCGTCCGCAAGGCGAAGTGACGGCGCTTAAAACTTCATGCCGAGGGTCATGAAGTACGTCACGTCGTTCCGCTTGGCGGTGCCGGGGTCGCTGTCGAACCGGTCTTGGAGGCCGAGGCGCAAGACCAGGCCGTTCGCCGGGTCGAGGACGTGCTCGTACCCGAACCGGGCGCGGACGCGGAACTTCGACCAGTCGTCGATCCGCGGGTAGAAGTCGAGGACCGACAGGAACGACGAGCGGTCGTTGATCTGGTACTTGAAGTCGTACCCGAAGACGGCTTCGGGCACCCACCGGTCGGCCAGACCGCCGCTGCCGAGTTCGCGCACGGCCCCGGCCCCGGCCCGCACCTTGAACGTCAGGTCGGCGTCGTCGATCACCGTGTACCCGACGCCGGCGTAAATGCCGACCCGGAACTTGTACGCGCGGAGTTCGTCGTACTCGACGTTCGTGCTGGCGAACAGGCTGTACGGCGTGCCGGCGATCAGCACTTCGTCGCGGGCGTTGAAGAGCGCCTGCTGTAAGGTCGTGAGCTTGTTGGCCTCGGTGTACGTGTACAGGAAGTCGGCCGTGAACACGTTGTCGGCCGTCTTCCGAGTGGCCCCCGCGGCCGCGCGGAAGTTGAACAACTCGGCGTTGCCGCTCGCGCCGTTCAACCCCGTCTCGGCGCTGCCGCTCCAAATCTTGGGCGGCGGCGGGGCGACGCGCTCCGGGAACAGCCCGCCGTCCGCCCCCGCGCCGAGCGGCACGACCTCGACCGCTTGCACTGCGACGACCGACGGCGGGGGCGGGAGTTTGGCCGGGGCGAAGATCGACCCGGACGTGAACGCCTGGTCCGGAGCCGCGCCGAACGTCGAACTGCCACCCGCCGGCTTGAGCGCAGACTGCGCCGGGGCGACGCCGGCCGCGGCGAGCAAGACGGGGACAGTGGAGAGGAGCCAGCGCCAGCGCATGAGTTCGGCCCTATGAGGGGTGTAAAGAATCTGGGCTGCGGAATACCCGCGTGCGTTCGGAAGACAAGCTCAAGTTTCCGCCGCGCGACGGTCGAGCGACGGCTACCGGGTTAGCCGGCAACCCCCGTTCGCAGTTGAGTGTTCAAGCAAACTTTCCAGACCCCCGGAGGCGCGAGCCGTGAAAATCGTCATCCCCGGCGGCACCGGGCAGGTCGGCACGCTGCTGGCCCGTGCCTTCGCCGCCGACGGCCACGAGGTCGTGGTGCTGAGCCGCACGCCGACGCCGGCCCCGTGGCGCGTGGTCCGCTGGGACGCCGAGACGGTGGGCGACTGGGCGGGCGAACTCGACGGGGCGGACGCGGTCATCAACCTGGCCGGGCGGAGCGTCAACTGCCGGTACTCGGCCGCGAACCGCAAGCTGATCCTGGACTCGCGGGTCAACTCGACGCGGGCCGTCGGGCAAGCCATCGCCCGCGCCACCCGGCCGCCGCGGGTCTGGGTGCAGTCGAGTACGGCGACGATTTACGCCCACACCTATGACGCCCCGAACGACGAGGCGACGGGCGTCCTGGGCGGCGGGGACGCGGAGGCGGGTGCCCCGGACACCTGGCGGTTCAGTATCGACGTGGCCAAGTCCTGGGAGCGGGCCTGCGAAGGGGCGGCGACGCCCCGGACGCGCAAGGTCTTGCTCCGGTCGGCGGTGACGATGAGTCCCGACCGCGGCGGCATCTTCGACGTGCTCCTCGGGCTGGTGCGCAAGGGGCTGGGCGGGACGAACGGGGACGGCAAGCAGTACGTCTCGTGGGTCCACGACCGCGACTTCGTCCGGGCCGTTTGCTGGATCATCGACCACGCGGAATTGTGCGGGCCGGTCAACGTCGCGTCGCCGAACCCGGTGCCGAACGCCGAGTTCATGCAGAGCTTGCGGGCCGCCGCGGGGGTCGGCTTCGGCCTGCCGGCGACGCGGTGGATGCTCGAAGTCGGGGCCGTGCTGATGCGGACCGAGAGCGAACTCGTCTTGAAGAGCCGCCGCGTCGTCCCCGGCCGGCTGCTCGACTCGGGGTTCGCGTTCGACTTCCCGGCGTGGGCCGGCGCGGCGACCGACCTGTGTCGGCGGTGGCGGGAAGAGCGTTCGGGCGGCACGAAACCCGGTTGAAGCCGGTATACTCAGGGCACCGGCCCGCCCCGAACGACCCCGCGAGACGCCCATGCCCCGCACCCGCGCTCCCCTGGCCCTGCTCGGCGTCTGCCTGCTCGCGCTCGCCGCCCGGGGCGTCGAGGGGCCGCCGTACCCAGAGGCCGTCGCCGCGTTCGACAAGGAGCGGGCCGAGGCGAAGGCCGCGCCGGCCGACCTGGCCGCGGCGGACGAGTTCGCGGCGCGGGCCAAGGCGGCCGCCGACGCGGGGAACGCGGCGCAGGCCCTGCGGCTGGTCCGCGAGGCCCGGCGGGCGATCCCGGTCCCGGCCGCGCCGCTGCCGGCGGGCGTGACGCGGGCCTTCGGCGGCGGCCACTTCCGCCACGCCGACCGCGTCACCGGCATGAGCTTCGCGCCCGACGGCCGGCGGCTGGCCACGTCGTCCCGGGACGGCACGGTCAAGGTCTGGAACGTCGAGAACGGCCGCGAACTGCTGACTTACCGCGGGCACGCCGCGACCCCCGCCGACCCGACCAACGTGCTCCGCGTGCCGAACGTCGCCTTCGCCCCGGACGGCAAGACGGTCGCGTCCAGCGGCGGCAAGGTGATCCACGTCTGGGACGCCGCGACCGGCGAGCGCAAGCAGACCCTGACGGGGCACGCGGCGGCGGCCCGCGGGCTGGCGTTCACGCCCGACGGCAAGCACCTCGTCAGCGGCGGCGACGACCGCCGGCTGATCGTCTGGGACCTGGGCACGGGCAAGGCGAAGGTGACGTACCCGGAACTGGCCGGCCGCATCGAGGCGGTCGCCGTGTCGGCCGGGAAGGGGTCGGGCCGGCTCATCGCCAGCGTCACGGCCGACGGCGCGCTGTTCGTCCACCCGTTCGCGGACGAGGTCAAGCCGCAACTCCTCGGGCTGACCGTGACGGCCGGCGGGGAGGGGAACTTCGGCGTCGCCTTCGTCGGCGAGACGGCCAACGTCCTGACGTGCGGCGGCGACTCCCGCGTCAAACTCACGACCGGCCCGGACCCGGGCGCGGCGGTCGCCGGGGCGGTCGGCGGCACGGTCCGCACGTACACCGGGCACGCCGGCCGGGTCGGTGCCCTGGCCGCGACGCCCGACGGCACGCGGTTCGTCACCGGCGGGGCCGACCGCACGACCCGCGTCTGGGAGACGGCCACCGGCAAGACCCTCGCCACCTTCACCAGCGCCGCCCTGCCGAGCGCCGGGGAGACGCGCGAAGTCGGCGTGAGCGCGGTGGCCATCTCGCCCGACGGGACGGTCGCCGCGGCCGGGACGGTCGAGGGCACGCTGCACCTGTGGCCGTTGACCGCGGACGACGAGAGCCGCAAGGCCGCCGACGCGACCGACTCCCTGTGGAACGTCGCCGTCAGCCCGGACGGGACGACGTTCGCCACCGTCGGGGCGGACAAGGTCGCGCGGCTGTACGACTCGGCCACGGGCAAGCTGGTGAAGTCCTTGACCGGGCACGCGGGGGCGGTGCCGGCCCTCGCCTACCTGAGCGATACGGTCCTGGCCACGGCGTCCGGCGACCGGCTCGTCAAGCTCTGGGACGCGACGACGGGCCGGGCGACCGACCTCGCCGGGCACACCTCGGCCGTGCTCGCCGTGACGGCCAACGGCCCGACCCGGCGCGTCTTTTCCGGCGGCGTCGATCGGACCGTGCGGGCCTGGGACGCGGCCGGGAAACCGCTCTGGGCGTGGGCCGCCGGGTCGCCGGTGACGGCCGTCGCGGCGCGGCCCGACGGCACCCGCTTGGCGGTCGGCGCGGCCGACGGCACGCTGACGATCCTGACCGCCCCCGCGACCGGCGACCCGGTCCGCGTCGCCTCGATTGCCGCCCACACGTCCGGCGTCGGCGCGGCGGCGTTCCACCCGGACGGCGTGCGGCTGCTCACGTGCGGCGGCGACGGCCTGGCCAAGCTGTGGACCGTCAACGAGGCCGCGGCCCCGACGCTCCTCGCCCGCCTCGAACCGGCGACCGGCGCGCCGAAAACCGGCGCGGCGATGGCGTTCGGCCTGCCGCCCGTCGGGGTCGCACCCGCCCCGGCCCCGGTCGCCGTCGCGGTGTCGCCGTTGTCGGCCGTCGCCTTCTCGCCGGACGGCAAACTATTCGCGCTCGGCGGGGCGGACGCGACGGTGCGGCTGTGGAGTACGTCCGGCCTCATTGAGGTCCGCGCCTTCCGCGGCCACGCCGACTGGGTCACCGGGGTCGCGTTCAGCGCCGACGGCCGCGCGGTCCTGTCCACGTCGGTGGACAAAACCGTCCGCCGCTTCGACGTGCCGCGCGCCGAAGCGGCGGCGACTGCCGGGCACACCGGGGCCGTTCAAGCAGTTGCCGTTAGCCCGAAGGGGCTGCTTCTGGCGACCGCCGGCCGGGACCGGGCGATCAAAATCTGGTCCCTCGCCGACGGCCGACTGCTGACGACGCTGACCGGGTCCGGGGCGTCGGTCAACGTGCTGGCGTTCCTGTCGGACGAGACGCTGGCGAGTTCCGGGAGCGACGGCCGCGTCCGCTGGTGGGCGCTCCCGGGGGCCGGCCGCGAACTGCGGAGCGCGCCGACCGGGCCGGGTCAGATGAACTTCTCGCTGCACGCCGACGCCGCGACCGGCCGCGTCGCCAGCGTCGGCTCGCAGCCCGACGGCACCTCGACGTTCGACCTGTTCGACGCCGCCGGCAAGCCCCTGGCGCAAATCGTCGAGCGCGGCCGGCGGCTGAGTTGCGCGACCCTGTCGGCGGACCTCGGCCTCGTCGCCACGGCCGGGGACGACGGCACCGTCCGCCTGTGGGACTTCGCCACCAAGGAGCGCGTCGGGGGCGACTGGCCGCTGGCCCCCGTCGGCGTGCGCGACATGGCGTTCTCGCCGGACAAGTCGAAGCTCGTCGCCATCGACGCGGCCGGGCAACTCCGCATTGCCACCGTGAAGGACCGCGCCGCCGGCGCGCCGTTCCCCGGCGGCCCCGGCCCGATGGGCGTCGTGACGGCCCCGGCCGGCGACCGCTTCGGCGTCTTCTTCGACGACGGCACCGTGAAAACGTGGACCCTGGCCGGAGTGCCACTGAAGACGTGGAAGCTGCCCGCCCCGGTGACCAGCCTGACCTTCGCCCCGGACGGTGAGTCGGCCGTCGCCGGCCTGAGCGACGGCGCGGCCATGCAGTTGAAGTGAGCGCGTGGAAAGGGTCAGTCGTCGCCGGGGAGCACGAGGGGCTTGGGGTCGGGCTTGGCGGCGCGGCCGGGGAAGCGGGCGGTCGTCACGCGGTCGGCCAGCGGACCGCCGAGGACGCTGCCGACTTGCGCCGCCTCGAACGCCCGCCACTTCTCGAACGCCGCCTGACTCTTCTGGCCGGCAGTCTGCTTCGCGTCGGTTTTGAAGAAGTACGTCATGTGGCTGGGCCGCTGGCCGGGCTTCGGCGGATTCTGCACGCCCATGCCGTAGTCCTCGGGCCGCTGGCCGGTGAGTTGCAGCGCCGTCGCCAGCGCGAAATCGCAGACGTGGATGTCGAACCCGCCCAGGTTGGCCTGGCTGAACAGCGGCCGCTCGTCGGTGAACGCGCCGGTGAGTACGGCCAGGTGTTCGACCCCCTTGGCCTGGGCGACGGCGGCGACGGCCTGGGCGCTCTCGTGGGGGTGGCCGGACCGTTGCCACAGGGTCCGGGCCGCGAGACCGGCCACCCGCTTCGGGTCGAGTTGCAGATACAGCCCCAGACTCACGCCGGCCGCGGGGCCGCGCGGCCCGGGGCGGCTTTCGAGCCACCGCCAGGTCAACTGGCGCAAGGCCGGCGCGAACTTCTGGCCGCCCTCGATCGCCTGCTTGACCCCTGGCGCGTAAAAGTGCTGGGACGTGGCGAACAGCACGCCGTCGGGCGGCGACTCGACTTCGGGGGCGAACGACTCGGCGAGCAGGACCAGCGCGAACTCGGCGGGCGACGGCAGCTTCGGCACGACCCCGGCGGCGCGGACGGTTTGAGGCGGGTTCATGGCGGCCTGGAGGAGTTGCTTCCGCGCCGCCAGCGCCCGCTGGAGGCCGACCGGCGGCGCGGCCTCCAGCCGGACGGCCGCGGTGCCGCCGGCCAGCCCGGTCAGCCCGGGCGTGACTGCGGCCGACGCCCCGCCGAGTTGGATCAGCACGTCCAGGTTGGCCCGGTCGCCGAGGAGTTCCGTGAACAGTTCGCGGCCCGCCGGGCCGTCGCCCAGGGCGGCGCGGAACTTCGGCCAGGCCGGGATGTCGTGCTCGTACCGGCCGTCCGCGTCCGCCAGGAAGGCCGCGGCGCGGGCGGTCATCTCGTCCCGGGTCGCGCGGGGGTGGAGCTGGCCGACGCGGGCCGACACTTCGGGGTCGGGGTCGCTCCGGGCTTCGTCCAGGGCGACCAGCGCCCGCCGGCCCATCGCGCCGAGTTCGCGAGTCGCGTCGTCCCGCTCCCGGAAGATGTCGCTACCGAGTTGCCGCACCAGCACCCGGGCGCGGGCAGTTTCCTCCGGCAAGACGCGCAAGGTCGCCGGGTCGGGGGACGCGGCCACGCCGAGCGCCGCCGCCAGCAGGAGGGCCGCGCCGGTCGCGCCGAGCCGTCGCACGAATGCCGCCATCGGGAAACCTCGCGGGGGGCCGGCCAGGGGGCGAAACGAAAGCCGCCGGTTCGCACCGGCGGCTTTCCCAATTTTAGCAAGTCGCGGCCGGGTCAGTCGCCGCTGCGGCCCGTCGCCATGAAGATTCGCAGGATGTAGAAGAACATCGTGGCCAGCGAGGCGAACAGAGCGAGGGCCGCCCCGACGTGCTGGTCGGTCCCGTACGTCCGCATGATCTCCGAAGTCTGGTAGACGATCATGCCGGCGGCCAGCACGACCATCGCGACCGAGAAGATCAGGCCGAGCGGGAAGCCGATGAACACGCTGGCGATCACCAGGCCAAGCGCCGCGAACGACAGGACGGTCAGCATCGGCCCGAGGAAGCCGAAGTCTTTGCCCGACACGAACGCGAAGGTCGTCAGGCCGCCGAACACCAGCAGCGTGACCATCCCCGCCTGGGCGATGATCTGCTGGCCGTTGGCCGCGGACATGCGGTCGGCCTGCCACAGGATCGGCAGGAAGATCAAAGTTTCGAGCAGGATGTACCCGCCCAACCCGAGGTACTGCGTCGCCATCGACCGGGAGTGGGCCATCATCTGGGCGACGTACCCGCCGCCGACGAAGGCGACCATGAGCATGATCCAGGCCGCTTTGCCGCCGCCGCTGAACACGCTCTGAATGATCGCGTCGGCCGCGCCGGACTTGAAGATCACGGCTTCCAGGGCGACGAACGCCAGGACCGAGGCGAAGACGTGGCCGTAGGTCCGCTTGATGAACGCGGCCCGGACGGTCGCCGGCGAATTGGCGACCGATTCGAGGTCGCCCTCGTAAGCGTTGTCGAGTGCGTAAGTATTGTTCCCGCGCATCGCGTGTGTCCCGCCGGGGGCGGGCCTCCAGGAGTTTTAGGGTGTGACTCGGGTCGAGAAAGCCTAGCACCAGTCTAGCAGCTTACATCCCATCATACGCCGGCCGTCGAACCCCGGGCAAGCTGATAAACTGCCGGTACACTGTGTTCGCTCCGCCCGTCCGGGGATTTTCTCGTGGCCGTCCGCCTCGCCGTGGTGACCTCGCGGCAGTTCGACCAAAACGCCTACGTCGTGGGCCTGCCCGGCCGGCCCGAGGTCGTCGTCGTGGACCCCGGGTTCGACGCCGACCGCCTGGTCGCGCACCTCGTCGGCAAGCAACTGACCGTCGCCGCAATCCTGCTGACGCACGGCCACGTCGATCACATCGCCGGTGTGGACCGGCTCAAGGAGCACGCCCCGGCCGCCCCGGTCCTGATCGGCCGGCTCGACGCCCCGATGTTGACCGACGCCACGCTGAACCTGAGCGCCCCGTTCGGCGCGCCCGTCGTCGCGCCGCCGGCCGACCGATTGCTCGACGACGGCGAGACGGTCGAGTTCGCCGGCCTGACCCTGGAAGTCCGGCACGTCCCCGGGCACTCGCCGGGCCACGTCGTCTACGTCATTGCCGGCACGGACGGCGACCCCGGCGTCGTCCTCGGCGGCGACGTACTCTTCGCCGGCGGCGTCGGCCGGACCGACTTCCCCGGCGGCAGCCACCGGCAACTGATCGACGGCATCCACGCCAAGCTGTTCACGCTCCCGCCCGACACGAAAGTCTTCCCCGGCCACGGCCCGCCGACGACCATCGCCGCCGAGCGAGCCGACAATCCCTTCACCGGCCGGCACGGGTAGCGCCGTGCGATTCCGACATTTGGCTGAACCGGCACGAACGGCCTAACCGATCTAGTCGTTAAGAGATGCGCAACCTGCCACCGCAACCGGGGCAGGTCGGGCGCGGGCATTCTTAGCGGAGGACGGGCCATGGCGCGGTGGATCAGCACGGGGGCGCTCGCCTTCGCCTGGGCGGGCTTCGCGGTCGGACAAACCCCCGCGCCGGCCCCGGTCGCGTCCCAAGTCGAGACCGCGACGGCCGGCCCGAAGGTCGGCGAAGTGCTCACCTTCCGCACCGCCGGGCAGCCCGAACGGCGGGTGCGCATCCAGCGCGTCGTCGGCACGCCGGACGCCGACGGCCTGGCAGACGTGCAAGACCTGGGCACCGGGGCGCGGTACAGCATCCCGCTCAAAGTGGTCGCCATGATGGCCCGGGCGAGCGTGCCCGAGACCCCGGCCGCGGCCCCAGCGCCGGGGACGATCCCCGTCGTGCCGTCGTTGAAACCGGGCAGCGCGTCGGCCTTGCCGGGGTTGGTCCAGACGCTGCCGAACGCCCCCCCGGCCACGAACGAGAACGGCTGGCCGCGGACCGCGACGCCGCCGACGGCCGTGGCCGCGACCAAGCCGCGCTTCCCCACGACGGCGTCCCGGTCGGCCGACCCGCGGTCCGCGTTGCCGGCCCCCACGAACGTGCGCAACTTGATGAAGGCCGACACCGCGGTCCCCGTGCCGGGCGTGCGGACCGCGCCGCCGGTCCGCACTGCCGCGGCCACGGCTCCTAGCCCGGTGCCGGCCTTCACGCTGACACAACGGCCGAAGTCAGACGCGCCGGTCGTGGTGGCGCGGCCCGCCCCGGTTTACCCGCCGGTGTTGACGGTCGAGTCGTCGCCGGTCGCGGTCGAGTCGTCGGAGGCGACCGTCGCGTTCCGGGCGGTGCCGCCGTCCGTGGCCGTGGAACTGGACGAGTCGCCGATCGTGGCCGTCGCCGCCAGCCAGCCGGCCTCGGGCCCGCAGGCGATCTCCGCGCCGGCCCCGGTGGCTCCCGAGAGCGCGGGCGTGCGGGCACCGCAGGCGATCGTCGCTCCCCCGGACTACGTCGTCGTCCCGGTACTGGAGTACGCCCCGCCGCCGCAACCGGCTCCGGTGGTCGTCGCCCCGCCGCCGGCTCCCGCGGCGACGCCCGTCGTCGTTGCCCCGCCGGACGCTTACGGCCCGCCGCCCGTGACGCCACTCCCCGAGCCGAAAGCCGTCGACGTCGCCCAACCAGTGGCCGCACCGGTCGTTTTGACGGCACCGCCGGTCGCCACACCGGCCCCGGCCCCGGCCCCCGCACCACTGCCGCCGCCGGTCGAACTGGCGAGCCGCGTCGTGCCGTCCGCGCCCGTGGCGGAGCCGGTGCCGTCGCCGCGCGTCCCGGCGCAGATGCTCGAGGAAGTGCAACCGTTCGTCAACGAGTTGTTCCAGGCCCTGCGGCCGTCGCTGCGGGAGCGGGCCGCGACCGGCCTCGCCGAGGGCCGGTACGGTTCGCGGCCCGAGGTCAAGGCGACCCTCGCCCGCGCCGCCCTCACCGACCCCGCGCCGGACGTGCGGGCGCACTGCATCGCCCAACTCGCCAAACTCGGCTACTACGAGGCGAGCTACCTGGCGTACCTCGACGCTTGTGCCGCGTCGGGCCACGCCGTGGTCAAGCAGGCCGCCGTCGCCGCCCTGACGAAGCTCACCAGCCGGAATTAACGCCCGCGCCCACTGCCCGATCCTGGGCACGCGCTGCCGCGAGACGGGTCAGATGTGCCCGGCGACTCTTCACGGCACCAGGTGTCGCGGCGCGATTTTTTCTGGCCCCGCGACCGCGAAAACCCACTGAAACGCCTGTTTTGAAGTGCCGAATCGGTTGTGCCGCCGACCCATTGTGAGGACGGTGAGATTTTTTTCCGGCGGGCACGGAAAATGTCTTGTATGTTACCGGCGAGTTCGATATGGCTCGTCCTCGCTACTCGACCTGCGGCGCTTCCGGTGGTCCTCCCGGCCCAACCGATGCCGCGACGTGTGGGGTTCGCCTCCCACGCCGTTCCCCGGGTCCGGTTCCTGTTCGGTCCGCCGACACGGCCTCCCGGCTCGCCGACTGAGCCGCTCTTTCCCGGCCGTTCCCCGGACCGCTTTTCCAATCGTCCGACCGCGGCTTGCGGCCCCCACGGGGTTTCGCGCCCGCACTGTTCCGACGCCGGTTGCCCCCGGCGCCTTGGTGGAGGGTCTCCGTCATGGCTGGTAGCGAACTCATCGTCGCGGCAATGTTGCTCACGATCCCGCCCGGTATTCCGGCCACGTGCCCCACGGAAGCCGACTTCCCCGGGCTACGCGACGCCATCCACCAGGTGGCCGTGCAGTGGGAGATTCTCGACGAGCGCGAGACGCGGTACGTCCTCACGCGGCCGGAGGACTTTTGTACCGACTTGAACATGCTCCGCCGCCGCTACCGCGACCTCCAAGACGCGCCGAAGGTGGCCGACAGCCTGCGCTTCCCGGGCCGCCAGTTCGTCAACGAGCAGGTCAAGTTCAACCGCGCCTTCCGCCGGCACATCGACGACCGCCGGCAACTCGAAGTGGACCGCGCCGACAGCCTCCGCAACGTCGTCATGGAGACCGAGCGGCTGTACCAGGTGTGGGACTCGGTCCGCGACGCCCGGTGCGATTTCTACTACGTCACCGTCCGCCGGCAGGCGTTGAAGAAGCTCCGCGACCTGATCGGCGACGACGCGTACCTCGACGCCGACCTGCCCGCCAACGTGCCGACCTGGCGGTTCAACGAAATGAACTGACGCGGTCACGCCCCGGGCGACCGGAGCAGCACCGTCGCCTGGCACCCGATCGCCTCCGCGCGGCCGATGTGGCCGACGCGCTCGCCGGTCTTCGCCTTCACGTTGACCGCCGTCGCCGGCACGCCCAGAAGCCCCGCGAGGCGGTCGCGGATGGCCGCTTTCACCGGGCCGAGCTTCGGCTCTTGCGCGAAGATCGTCACGTCGAGATTGTTGACCGCGTAGCCGGCCGCGTGCATTTGCGCGAGCGCCGCGTCCAGGAAAATCTGACTGTCCGCCCCGCGCCACTGCGGGTCGGTGTCCGGGAAGGCGTCGCCGATGTCCCCGAGGGCGAGCGCCCCGAGGATCGCGTCGGTGACGCTGTGCAGCACCACGTCGGCGTCCGAGTGGCCGTCGAGACCGCGGGCGTGTTCGACGCGGACGCCGCCGAGAATGAGCGGCCGGCCGGCAACGAGGCGGTGCGTATCGAACCCGGCACCGATGCGGAACATGGGGAATCTCGAGGGGCAACCTCACCCCCCGGCCCCCTCTCCGACGCGGAGAGGGGGAGCAAGCGGGTTCCAGTCGCCGAGTGCAATTCACTTGCTCCCCTCTCCGCGTCGGAGAGGGGCCGGGGGTGAGGTCTCGACAGTCCGGCCGGAAAGGCCACCTCACCCCCCAGCCCCCTCTCCGAAACGGAGAGGGGGAGTGAGCGTTACTTCTTCTTGTCGAAGAAGGCTTCGAGGTCGCTTTGCAGGTCGTCGAGGTGGACCTTGGTCGCCGCGTCCTTCGCCTTCGGAATCGCCGCTTTGATCTGGGCGAGCAAGTCCTTCAGCGTCATCCGCGCGACGGCGCGGAGTTCCATGCTCCGCCCGGCCGCCGGCTCGAACGACAACCGGCCGCCGCGGCCGATGGTGAAGTCGCTGCCGCCGGTGGTCGGCGGCTCGAACTCGGCCTTCAGCACGTCGAGGAAGACGCGCTGTTGGTTCCGCTGGAAGGCGTCGATCTTGACGACATCGGCCTTCAAACTCGACCAGACGCCGGCCTGCAAATCGGCCACGAGTTCGGGGATCGTGTACGCCTTGTCGCCGTCGAACACTTCCCCGTCGAGCAGGCGGTTCAACCGGCCGGCGTTCAGCAGGCTGCGGATGATGCTCGTCTGGAAGGTCATCGTGTCCGCCGCGACCCCGGTGTACTTGAGGTTGTTCAAAACGGCCGGGTCCACGAGTTTCTTGGGTACCGTCAGGCCGTGCTCGACGGCGAACTTAACGGCCTCTTTCTGCTTGTCCTTGGTGACGCGGCTAAACTGCTCGCCGCGGTCCCCGAGGGTGCGGCTTTCGAGCACCCCGCCGACCTGCTTGAGCACCGCGCCCATCCAGAGCCGGCGGTGCATCAAGATCGCGTTGTAGGCCTCGCGGAGCGTGTCGAAGTCCTCGCCCTTGGCGGTCGTCGATTTGAGCAGCCAGTCCATGTCCCGGTCGAGGTTCTTGTACCCGAGTTCGGTCGCCTTGACCGCGTCCGACCCGATGTTCTCGGTCATCACGGTCGGGTCCACGGTGGAAGGGCCGTCCTCGCCGCCGAACCGCAGGAACGGCTCCTTCAACTGCCGGCTGGCCATCTCGTCGAGCAGCGGCAATTCGGCCTCCGGCGTCGCAGCCTTCAGCGGCTTGTACCCCCACTCGATGGCGAAGAAGTCGTACGGCCCGAGCTTCGGGATGAGGTCCTTGACGGGGATTTTGTCCTCCGGCTGGGCGACGTAGTTGTACCTGCCGTAGCTCATGATGCTGGCCACGTTGCCGTTCTTTTCGAGGAACTTGGGGTCGCGCAGGTCCTTGATCGAGTACGCCTGGCTGGCGCGGTGGTTGTGCCGCAGGCCGATGGTGTGGCCGACCTCGTGGGCGACGACGTAGCGGATCAGTTCGGCCTGCAGGTCGTCCGGGAACGGGAAGGTGCGGGCGCGGGGGTCCACGGCGGAACACTGCACGAAGTACCACATGTGGACAATTTTCAAGATGTCGTGCCAGAAGATGACGTGCGACGAAATCGTCTCGCCGGACCGCGGGTCGCCGACGTGCGGCCCCATCGCGTTCTGCGTCGGCTCGGCGACCCAGCGGATGACGCTGTACCGTGAGTCCTCGGCGTCCCAGTTCGGGTCTTCGGCGCGGGTCGGCGGGTCCTTGGCGAGGATGGCGTTCTTGAACCCGGCCTTCTCGAACGCCGGCTGCCAGTCCTCGACGCCCTTCTTCATCGCCGCGCGGAACTTCTCGGGCACTTCCGGCGCGATGTAAAACACGATCGGCTTAACCGGCTCGGACAGTTCGGCGCTCGGGTCCTTCTTTTCGAGGCGGTAGCGGGCGATGTATTCCCTATTCTCCGACCACGACCGCTTGGCCGAGAAGTCGGTGTAGTTCTCGGTGAAGTAGCCGACCCGGGGGTCGAAGAAGCGGCCGCGCATCGGCTCTTCGGGCAGGGCGTACAGCGAGTAGTGGACGAGGACGGTCTTGGCCGCGCCGGGGCCGCCGATACCCAAGCCGGGAGGGCCGAACGGGTTGCCGCCGCCGCCCCCGCGGAAGGTGAGTTGGGCGCGGGCTTCGATGTTGAGCGGGAACGCCTTCACGTCGGTCAGGAAGGACTTGTCGGCGTCGAGCGCCCCACCGCCGGTCGCCCGGCGCGCGCCCACGTCGAGCAGGTCGTTCATGTAGATGCCGGTCGCGGCGATCACGGCCGACCGGTCCTTGCCCTCGGCCTCGACGGGGAAGCTGGCGATGATCGGGTCGATGTTGGTCGCCTCGACGGCGCTCTGGATGTCGGCCCCGGAGCGCTTGTCGAAGTTCGCCTCGATGACGAAAATCTTGTTCTCCCGCCGCTCGAACCTGACGAACTTGCGGCCGAGTTCCTGGCCGTTGAACGAGACGCCGTTCGGCCCCTTGGCGACTTCGGCCCGGACCAGCATGAGCCGGTTCAGCTTGTCCTGCGGGATCTCGAAGTAGACGCGGTCGTCGATCCGGTGGACGGCGAACACCCCGGCCTGCGTCTTGGCCTCCTTGGTGATGACCTCGTCGTACTTGGCGAGTGCCCCCGGCTTCTTCGGAGTGAACTTGGGCGCGCCGGGCGCGATGGTGCCGTCCTTGGCCGGCGTCTTCGGCTCGTCCTTGGGCTTCGGCTCGTCCTTCGGCCCCTTCGGCTCGTCCGGCTTCTTCGGCTCGTCGGGCTTCTTCGGCTCGTCCTTGGGCTTCTTGGGTTCGTCCTTGGGCGGCGACTTCGGCTCTTGCGGGGTCGTCGGTCGCGGCGTCGGGGCTTCTTCCCGGGCGAAACCGCTCGCGGCGGTCGTCAGCCCGAGGAAGGACGCCATCAGCAGCAGGCGGGGCAACATGGAGGGTGAGTCCTTGAGGGGGCGCGGTGCGAAGGTGGGAGGGCTACACACTGTGTATAAACGGCGAAGGGGCCGGATACCAACGCGAAGCCGAAACTCCGCCCGGATTTCCCGCACCGTCAACCGGCATTGCCGGACCGGCACAACCTGTTGCGACCCGCTTGCGGCCAGCGCAACCACAACCGAAGAAATCTGGCGGCAAGCGTTCGCAAGATCGGTTATTTATCTTGCGTCACCGCGTCGAACGCCGTAAAATTGTCACAGTTGATACCCAGCACGTAATTCTCACCTCCCGTGCCGAGTACGACGGGGTATTTCGCCCGCACCAGTTTCCTCATCAAGGAGTCGAAATGTTCGCCTATCGCCGAATTCGAGACTTGTGTGTCTGCGCGGTGGCCTTCGCCACGGCCGGCCCGGCTGTCGCCGGGTTTACGGTTGAGTCCGAACTCAACGGGACCGCGACCAACAACACGATCGCCACGGCCCAGAACATCCAGGCCGGCTTCGACGGCACCTTGCCGGCGAACGCCTTCAATGTGGCGGGCAACTTCTCCCACACCTCGATCAGCGGGCGGTGGGGCAGCCCCGATGTCGATTTCTACAGCTTCACTACGCTCGGCGGCCGCGCCTACTTCGACATCGACAACAACCCGTTCGCCTTCGACACGATCTTGTCGCTGTTCGACGCGACCAACACTCTGATCGCGTTTGACGACGATAGTGGCCCTGCTGATGCTGGTAGTGCTAGGCCGTGTTGATTGGAACTGCGAACTCTGGTAAAGCCCCGGCCGGACACTGGGCAACCGGGGGGAGCAGGATGCGTCGCCACGAGATCTCCGAC
>JAYTSV010000230.1:0-12209 GCA_043745465.1 Fimbriiglobus sp. | reverse complement strand
AAGGACTAGTCCCGCCTGGGTCACGCGCTTGGCGTCCCCCCCGCCGACGTGCTCGTTGAGCATTGCCAGGCCGAGGTCGAGAACTTTGACCTGCCCCTTCGGCGTCAGCAGCAAGTTCGACGGTTTTACATCCCGGTGGACCAGGCCGCGCTCGTAGGCGTGCTGCAAGCCGACGGCCGCCTGGCGGACGTAGTCGCAGGCCAGCGGCACGGGGATCGGCCCGGACTGCCGCACGACCTTGGTCAGGTCCAGTCCCTCGGCGTACTCCATCGCGTAATAGTGGATGCCGCCCGCCTCGTCGGCGTCGAAGGCGAGGATCACGTTCGGGTGCGACAACTGTGCGGCCGCGCGAATCTCCTGGTGGAAACGCTGCACGACCGACGGCTTGCTAAGCTTTTCCTTGCGGATCACCTTCAACGCCACGTCCCGGCCGAGGCGGTTGTGGTGCGCCTTGAACACGCGGCCCATGCCGCCTTCGCCGAGGAGGTCGAGCAGGGTGTACGGTCCGAGGGTGAGTTCCTTGCCCCGGCCGCGCGAGATTTCCTTGATCTGGAAGTCGGTCAGCACGCCCCGCCGGCGGATCTCCCGGACCAGCGCCGGCGGCTCCGGCCGGTCGGCCTCGACGAACGCGCTCAACTCGGCCCACGCCGCCGGCTCGACGACGTTCGACTCGCGCAGGGCGGTCATGAGGAGGGTGGTCAGTTCGGCGCTCATTCGCTCGGCCTCGTTCGCACAAGCCGGGGGTTGCCGCGGCGCTTCCACCCCTGATTTAGCAGACGAACCGACGCCGGGCGACGGCCATTCCCGCCGTTCATACAATACCTTGCCCGCGACTCTCCCCGCCCGCCGGACGCCCACCGTGACCCCGAGCGAAACTCCCAGCCTCTTGATCGACGGCAGCGGCCCGTACCCCGTCGCCCGCCCCGCGTCCGTCGCCGAAGCGGCCGACCTGATCCGCGCGGCCCGCGCGGCCGGCACGGCGATTTACCCCCACGGTGGCGGCACGCACCAGTACCTCGGCGACCCGCCGACGCGGCCCGGCACGGTCGTCGATGGCCGCGGCTTGAACGCCGTGATCGACTACCCGGCCCGCGACTTGACGGTCACCGTGCAGGCCGGGATTACGCTCGCCGCCCTCGCGGCCCTGCTGGCGGCCGAAGGGCAAGAACTGCCCGTCGATGTGCCCAATCCCGAAGTCGCCACCCTCGGCGGGGCGCTGGCGACGAACAGGTCCGGCCCGCGCCGATTGAGCCGCGGCACCCTGCGCGACGCCCTCATCGGCGTCAGCTTCTTGACGGACGAGGGGGTCGAAGTGAAGGGCGGCGGCCGGGTCGTCAAGAACGTCGCCGGGTACGACCTGATGAAGCTGCACGTCGGCGCGCTGGGCACGCTCGGCCTGTTGACGCAGGTCACGCTCAAGCTCACCCCGCTGGCCGAGGAGCGGGCGCTCGTCGCCTTCGGGCTGAACGCCGCGACGGTCGGCCCGACCCTCGACCGGCTGCACGCTTCGCACGCGCGGCCCGGCATTGTCGAACTGCTCAACGCCGCCGCAGCCCGTAAGCTCGGCGTCGCGCTACCGGGCAACGACGAGTGGGTCATCGTCGCCGGCTTCGAGGAAAAGCGGGTCACGGTCGCGTACCAGGTCGCCACGCTGAAGGCCGAGTTGGCGACCGCACCCGTGCGCGAGGTGACCGAGTTCCGCGGCCCTGCGGCGACCGCACTGCTCACGGCGTTGACGCAAAACCTCGCGGAGCCGGCCGAGGGCGTGAGCTTCAAGGCGAGCGTGCTGCCGAGTCGCCTGGCCGCGTTCGCCCTGGACGCGGCGACGCACCACGGGGCGGCGGTCCACGCTCACGCGCTCGTCGGCGTCGTTTACTGCCACCTGCCGGCGGACGTGTCGCGCGAAGACGCTTCGACGCTGCTCGCCCGGCTCGCGCCGAAAGACGGCGGGAGCCTCGTCGTCCGGCGTTGCCCGCCGGCGTGGAAGGCGGTTCTCCCCGGGCTGCCCTGTACTGGCGTCAACTTCGACCTGATGCGCGCCGTGAAACGGACCCTCGACCCCCACGACGTGTTCAACCCCGGCCGCCTGTTCCGCGACGCCCACCGCAAGGACTCGCCATGAAGACCGAACTCGCGGTCCTGCCGCCCGCCGGCCCGTTCGCCCCAAAAATCGACTACGAACTGCTGCTCGACTGCGTCCACTGCGGGCTGTGTACGAGCGCCTGCCCGACCTACGTCGAGACCGGCAACGAGGCGGCGTCGCCGCGCGGCCGCATCTACCTGATGCGCGGCGTGATCGACGGCACCCTCGAACTCGACGCCAGCGTGAAGGGCCACCTCGACACCTGCCTGAACTGCCGCGCCTGCGAGACGGCCTGCCCGTCCGGCGTGCAGTACGGCCGGCTCATCGACCCGTTCCGCGAGGCGATGGAGCACGCCGAGCCGGGCCGCACCGTCGCCCCGTTGAACCTCTTGCAACGCCTGCTGATGTTCAACGTCTTCCACTCGCGCCGGCGGACACGATTAGCCCTCGCCCCCGCCCGGCTGTTGCAGTGGTCCGGCATCGACTGGCTGCTCGAAAAGTCCGGGGCGACGCGGCTGCTGCCGAAGTCGCTGCGGTCGATGAAGGGCATGCTCCCTCCGTTAAAGCCGCACTACGGCAGCCTGCCCGAGTTCCTGCCGGCCATCGGCCCCCGGCGCGCCCGCGTCGGCCTGTTCCTCGGCTGCGTCGCCGACGCGATTTACCCGCACACCAACTACGCCACGGCCAAGGTGCTGCAACTCAACGGCTGCGACGTGTACATCCCGCGCGCGCAAGTCTGCTGCGGGGCGCTGCACTACCACACCGCCGCCGAGGGGACGGCCCGCGACCTCGCCGCCGCGAATCTCGCCGCCTTCCCGGCCGATCTGGACGCTGTCATCAACAACGCGGCCGGGTGCGGGGCGATGATGAAGGACTACGCCCACCTGATGCACGACCACCCGCAGCGCGTCGCCGCCGAGGCGTTCAACGCCAAGGTCAAGGACATCCACGAGTTCCTGTACGACCTGGGCGCGATCCGCCCGACACACCCGCTGAACCTCCGCGCGACCTACCACGACGCCTGCCACCTGCGGCACGCCCAACAAATCCACAAGGCCCCGCGCGCGCTGCTCGACCTGATCCCGGGCCTGGAAATGGTGCCGCTGCCCGAGAGCGAACTCTGTTGCGGCGCGGCCGGCAGTTACAACCTGACGCAACCGGAGATGGCCGAAAAACTCGGCGACCGCAAGATCGCCAACATCCGGGAGACCGGGGCGCAAGCCGTGTTCATGGGCAACGTCGGCTGCCTGATGCAAGTCATGCGGCACCTGAAGAAAGACCTGCCAGAAGTCTGGGCCGCCCACCCCATCGACGCCCTGTACGCGAGCTACACTGGCGAGATGCCGGGCGAGATGCGGTAGCGAAGCACGCCTCGCACAGCGACTCGACGAATGTCTGACCTGATCGGGCGTGGAACCTGGTCGAGTCCTAAAACTCTTCGTCCAAATCGACCAGTGGCTCACCAATCGCCAGTCGTTTCAGAGCATCTGGAAGTTCGCGGCTGAGCAATTCCCGCAGGGCCGCGTTCGACGTGTTCCCGCACCGTAGCCACAGCACCTGCGGCGGCGGTCCGAGCCGCGTTACCATCTCCGCGAAGTCCGCGTCCTTCGTCATCACCACCGCCCCGGCCGCTCGGGCTGCCGCAAAGATGGGTGGGTCCAAAGCCTCCCGCAGACCGAGATCGCGGACGGCCACCGCACCGACCCCGAACGTGGCTGCCAGCCACGGGGCAACGGACGGCGATAGGTGGGCGTCGAGCCAAATGGTCACGCCACCGGCTCCGGCATGGCCGTCCGCTTACTGGCGAACCTCAGGCAAGCCGCCACGTCGGCCGGTTCCAAGTCCGGCAGGTCGGCCACCACTTGCTCGGGCGACAGGCCCACGGCCATCAGGTCGAGCACGTCGCTCACCCGAATCCGCATCCCTCGCACACACGGTCGGCCGCCGCACTGGAGCGGGTTCACGGTGATCCGGTCGTCAAGCGACATCTCTTTAACTCCCGTGCGGTTCAGATATTGTACGGCGTGTCGCCCTTCTTACACGCCCCTGATCGTCATCGGTCTGCGCTTTTCACTTGGTGATGTCTCCGCAGCATAACGACAACGCTTGCCTGCCTGCCCCCACCGCTTGCAACATCGCCTAGTTTGGCCGCTGCTAGACTGGCCGATTGCTAACTCAAAATTGAAACCAAGACTGCACGCAATTCTTTACTTGATGACCGATGCACGCGCCCCATCGCATCCTGAACTGCAGCATACTTGAATTGTTCCAGAGGTATTCCAGTAGATTTCAGCCTGATCGCAGTTATATGAAAAGAAACACTTTGTCCAGGAGCTAACTGACGCTGCTGCTGAACAACTCTCATTACGTCGTCGTCAAGCGGAACGAGCTGCTTGCCATTGTTCAGCTTGAGAAAGAAGTTGCCCAGGAAAACAGCTTGAGTACCTGGGTTGCTCACACAAATAGCCATAGCCCTGATCTGCCCAAACAACCCCATATCGACGATCGCCGCCTGAACCTTCACGGCCAAGCCCCTCGGTCTGATTGTGCCAAGTGCCTTCCGTCCGAATACCACCATTAGTGTAATGATAGTCACGCCTGCGCCAGAGAATATCCACTCCTTGTTTTTGTCAAGAAACTCCAGCACTGATTAAGTCCTTATCGTCTTGTGTGATCGAATCTGTAGTGGACGGAATCTGCTCCACCTAACGTCCCGCCGCCTACGACACTTAGATGCTTTGGCAATGTGTGTTAGACTAATCGGACGATTGCCGACGGGCAACTCAAAAATTCCATCCCCATAAACTCCCTGAGGCAGCCGCCGGACGGCTCACGACACTATTGCCGCCGCTTCAGCCACCGGCTTAGCCTCTTTGACGTAGAAGGCCAAGTAGTTGCGGCCGTAGCGGCGGACGTCCCAGGCGGCCGGCTCGGGGAGTTGATCGAAAGGGAAGGTCTCCTCGGTTTGCAGCGCCATAACGCTCTCGTCGGGGGCCTTGGCGAGCAGATCGACGACGAGCTTCATGAACGGCACGATGTGTTCGGGTGCCAGATCGCCGAACGGCGGGCTGATGAACAGGTTGACCGGGCCGCCGTCCAGCGGCGGAATCCAGCGCTCGGCCCAGCGGTAGGCGTCGGCCCGCAAGACGCTCGCTTTAGCCGCGATGCCGAAGCGGTCGATGTGCTTGACGATCTCGGTGGCGTGCTTTGGGTCCTTCTCGATGAGGTTGGCCCGCGTCGCCCCGCGGCTGATCGCTTCGAGGCCGCACACGCCGGTGCCGGCAAAGATGTCGTAAAAGACGCGGCCCGGCACGGCGTTGCCCAGGATGCTGAACAGCGACTCGCGGACGGCCTGCGGGGTCGGCCGCATCCCGGGATGGACGAAGCAGGTCACCTTCCGGCCGCGCAGGCTGCCCGCGACGATGCGGACCTCCGACCGGCCGACCGTTTCGTCCTTGCCGATGTGTCCAGGTTTGACGGGCTTGTCCGGCTTCTCGGTCGCCATCGGCATTCGTTCCTGCTTCCGCGGTCGCGTCGTGGGGGTTCGTAATCCCTCAAGATACAGACGCGCGACTCAAGGTTCAGGGGAAATCGCCGATTACAGCTTCCGGCGCGGCACGATCACGTCCTTGCCGACCCACGGGCGCAGGGCTTCGGGGACGATCACGCTGCCGTCGGCCTGCTGGTAGTTCTCCAGAATCGCCACGATGGCCCGGGTGCAGGCGACCGCGGTGCCGTTGAGCGTGTGGACGAACAGCGTCTTCTTCTTCTCCTTCGACCGGTAGCGGATGTTCAGCCGCCGGGCCTGGTAGTCGGTGCAGTTCGACGTGCTCGTGACTTCGCCGTACTCGCCGGCACTGCCGCGGCCGGGCATCCAGGCTTCGAGGTCGTACTTGCGGTAGGCCGGGCCGCCGAGGTCGCCGGTACAGGTGTCGATGACGTGGTACGGGAGGCCCAAGCCCTGGAAGAGTTGCTCTTCGATGCCGCGCAACTCCTGGTGCATCGCGTCCGATTGCTCCGGCGTGCAGAACGCGAACATCTCGACCTTGGTGAACTGGTGGACGCGGTAGATGCCGCGCGTGTCCCGGCCGGCCGCGCCCGCCTCCGTGCGGAAGCAGTGGCTGAGTCCGGCGTACTTGCGCGGCAGGGTTTCCTCGTCGAAAATCTCATCGAGGTGCATGCCGCCGATGGTGATTTCGGCCGTGGCGATCAGGCACAAGTCGGTGTCGGCGAGGGTGTAGAACTGGCGGGTGTCGGGGTTCGGGTCGCGCGGCATGTAGCCGGTGCCCTCCATCACGCTCGTCTTGGCCACGTCCGGCGTAATCACCGGGATGAACCCGGCTTTGACGAGGTTCGAGATGGCGTACTGCACGAGCGCGAGTTCGAGCAGCGCCCCCTCGTTCTTGAGGAAGTAGAACTTCTGCCCGGCGACCTTGGTCCCCGCTTCGAGGTCGGCGAGGTCGCACAGGTGCAGCAGATCGACGTGGTCGCGCGGCTTGAAGTCGAACGCCGGCTTGGTGCCCGAGACGGTGACGACCTTGTTGTCTTCGGCCGTGTGGCCGGCCGGGGCGTCGGGGTGCGTCATGTTCGGGATCGTACACAGCGCGTCGCGCAACTTCGCTTCGATGACCTTCAACTCGGCCTCGAACCCGGCGAGGCCGTCCTTCATGCCGCGACTTTCGGCGACGAGTTTGTCCCGCAACGCCGCGTCCTTGCCGGCCTTGGCGATCTGCCCGCTGATCTGGTTCTGCGCCGCCTTGGTCTCGTCGAACTGCCGCTGGACGCGCTTGCGGTCGTCGTCGAAGCCGACGGCCTCGGCGACCTGGGCGTGCTTGACGCCGCGGGCGACGCAGTTCGCCGTCACGGCCGCGAGGTTGTCCCGAATGAAAGCCGCGTCGAGCATGGGGGCGTGTTCCGGGTTAGATGCCGTTCGGGGCGTCACGGTCGAGGCAGTCGAGCAGTCGGCGACTCAAGCCGGGGTAGCGAAGCGCGTAGCCCTCGACCACCGAGCGTAGCCCACCCCACTCTTCGGGAGTCAACTCGATGTCGAGGAAGCGGGGCACGTATTCGAGAACGTCCGCGAGGTCGGCGATTTGATCGTCGTGGCCGCGCTCGTAGGCGAGCGAGCGGATTTCGACGCAGCCCTCTGCGAGGAGGCCCGCGAGTTTACTGCGGTGGGGGCGGGATTGCGGGATGTCCATTGGCACCTCACACGAGTCGGACGCGATGGATCGGGGTCAGTCGGGCTAACTCCGCTGCCGAGCGAAGCGGGGAAACCTCGATCGGCGGCTGCTGAGTCCCCAGTACAAGTGTCGGGTATTCTACCCCACGCAAGTACCGGTAGTCTCGCGCGATTGACGGCTTCGGAGAGTGTAAGTCCTTCAGGAGTAGACGGAGGTAGTGGTCGGGCTGGCCGCTTTCAGCCACGACAGCCCAAATGCTTGACCAGCCAGCATCTCGGCAAGTGACGGCCCGCCGCACCCCGTCGCGGATGCGGTAGCCCAGAATCGGATCGGTGGCCATTTAAGGCCGCTTCTCCAGCGGCACGTAGTCGGCGTCGACGGTGCCGGTGAAAATCTGCTCGGGCCGGAAGATGCGGTTGCCGACGAGTTGCTCGTTCCAGTGGGCCAGCCACCCGGCGGCGCGGCCGACGGCGAAGATCGGCGTGAACACGTCGGTCGGGATGCCGAGCGCCTGGTAGACGACGCCGCTGTAGAAATCGACGTTCGGGTAAACGCCCTTCGGCCCGTAAATGCCTGCGCAAACGCGCTCCAGTTCCAGCGCCGTCTCGTAATTCTTGGGCCGGCTCGTCTCGGCGAAGACGTGTTCGGCGAGTTCCTGGACGACGTTAGCCCGCGGGTCTTTCACCTTGTACACGCGGTGGCCGAGGCCCATGACCTTGAACTTGGGGTCGGCGGCGAGCTTGGCGTCGAGCCACGGCTTGACGTTGGCCGCACTGCCGATCGCCTCGAACTGGGCAAGGGCTTCTTCGTTGGCCCCGCCGTGCAGCGGCCCGGACAGCGAGCCGACGGCCGCCGAAATCACGGCGTAGGGGTTGGCGAGGGTCGAGCCGGTGACGCGGGCGGTAAACGTCGAGGCGTTCATCGTGTGCTCGGCGTGGACGATGAAACTCGCGTCGAGCACCTTGCGGACGGCCGGCGTCGGCTCGTGGCCGAAGGTCATGTAGTAGAAGTTCGCGGCGTGGTCCAGGTCGGCGCGGGGGTCGAGAATCTCGTCCCCCCGGCGGATGCGGGCGAACGCGGCGACCAGCGACGGCAGCGACGCCAGGATGCGCAGGGTGGCGTCCCAGTTGGCGGCGGGGTCGCGCACGCTGCGGGACGGGTAAAACAGGCCCATCGCCGACACGCCGGCTTGCAGCGCGTCCATCGGGTGCCCGGTCGCCGGCATCGTCCGGAGCAAGTCCTTGAGCCGGTAGTGCAGCTTGCGGCGCTGCCGCAGGTCGTGGTCGAAGTCGGCGAGTTGCCGCTGGGTCGGCAGGGTGCCCTTGAGGAGCAGCCAGCTCGTCTCCTCGTAGGAGCTTTCCTTGGCGAGGACTTCGACGGGGATGCCCCGGTACTCGAGGCGGGCCCGCTTGCCGTCGATAAAGCTGATGGCGGACTTGGCGGCAATCACGTCTTCGAGGCCCGGGCGGTATTCCGGCTCATTCGTCATGGGGGCTCTCGGAGTGTGGAACGTCAGGCGGGAGGTTTGCGACATTGTAGCCCGTGCCGCCGATCTGTCCCGAAATCTGGCCCCAGGAAATCGTTCGCCGTGGCGGCATCCAAGGGTGGTATCGGAGCGGCCTCCGCCCGACTCGCCCTCGCCCTCCACGCCCGGTCGCCGGTGGGGGGCGAGCCTGCCCGTCCCGCCCGCGGAGCCGCCACGGCTAGCGAGGTCGGCAGCCACTCCGCGACGACCGCGTCCGGCTCGCCCTCGCCGCCGAGGTCGAAGCTGGCGGACCGCCCCATCCCGCTGGACATCCACTGTTGGATGCCGCAATCGACCGTGGAGTTGACCTCCCCCGACTCGTTGAGCGTGTAGAGGCCGGTCCGGCCGGTACTCGGGTCCGCGTCGCTGTCGAGGTCGTCCGGCCCGGCGTCCCGCGGCGCGAAGATGTAAACGATGCTGTAATTGCCTCCATAAACGTCGGCAGGCTTGCTGAAGGCGACGCGGTACGGGATCGGTGCCCAGCCGGCGTCGCGCAGCTCCAGCTTGTCGAAAAGGTAGTAGCCGTCGTAGTCGGTCGTCGTGGCGCGGACGACGACCCCCTGCGCGTCGAGCAACTGCACCGCCAGCCCGCCGATGCCCTGCTCGTTGTTGTCCTGGAGGCCGTTGCCGCCGACGTAGTAGTCGCGCCACACGCGGTTGCCGATCGTGCCCAACTTGTACAGCCCGGCGTCCGGCTGCAGGCCGCCCCTTGTGTACGACACGGTGAACCCGTCGCTGACCCCGGTCCCACGGTCCGCATCGCTGTCGATCAAGTCCGAGCCGGCGTCCTTGAGTGTGAACCGCCACCAGTCGGGGTCGGGGTTGATGAAGGCGACGACGTAGCCCCCGACCAGCACGTCGGTGAACTGGTAAGTCCCATCCAACCCGGAGTAAGTCGTTACCGGCGGGTCGCCGGGCTGCCAAAGATCGGACCCGTTGTAGACTTTGCGGAGTTCCATCGCCACGCCTTGCAGCGGTCGGTCGAACTGCAGGCCGTCCAGGTTCACGTCCTCCCAGACCCGGCCGCGAACGCTCAACATCGCCCAGAAGATCGCTTTTCCCCAGTAGGTCGGGTTATCGACCAGGTAGAACATCTTGTAGCGGCCGCTGTTGAACTCGTGGGCCGAGCGCTGCGGCGCGTTGCCGAACGCGCCCCCGCCGGCAGCCGACTGATCGACGACGACCGTGTAGTAGTCCGCCGGGGCGTGTTGCGAAGCGTAAGGATCGATGTTGCCGCTCAGGGTCACCGTCTGCGCGACGACTTGGTCCGAGGCGTCCCCCTCCGGCCCGAGTTCGACGACGAGCGTCCCGGCGTTGCCGAAGTGCCCGTTGACGGTGACGCGGCCGAACGCCTTCGTGCCGGCTGGCCGCAGCGACCCGTTGTTGTCGAGGTCGCCGGCGAGGGTCACGCCCCCGGTCGTGTCGAGCGTGCCGGACCAGGCGTTCTCGAGGGTGCCGCCCCCGGTGATGGTGCCGGCCCACGTCCCCGCCCCGGCGTTGACAAAACGGCGCGTGGTGAGCGTCACCGGCCCGGTGATGGTGGCGGCGGACCCGGCGAGGGCCTCCGTCCGCCCGGCCCCTTGCATGGTGCCGCCTGACCACGACATCAGTTTGCTGACGGTCACGTTCGCCGCGCCGTCGAGCGTTCCGCCGGTCTGGGTGAACGTCGTTAGCGACAAGTTGTTGGTGACGAGCTTGAGTGTGCCACCCGAGAGGAACAGGTGCTCGAATCCCGTGAGAGTCGGGTCGTCGAGGAAGCCACTTTCGACGTACAGCTTGTCGTCGGCCATCGGCCCGCCGGCGAGGCCCAGTTTGAGAGTTTGGGGCACGCCAAGGGTGTGGAAGATGTTGTTGCCCGTGCCGCCTGTCACGCTGAGTTTGCTGAAGCCCGAAAAGTTCATCTGCGTCAGCCCGCGGCGGGTGACGTAGCTGCCGGTCACGTCGTAGATGTTGTCGGTCGCGGACGACGTGTCATCGAAATAGAGTTCGTTCCCCTCAGCCGCAGCGCCGCCGTCAATGGTGACGGGGCCGTAGAAAACGCCAGGGCTGTCGAGGCCGTTGATCTTGATGATGTCCTTGCCGCCACGGCCTACGATCGTGAGGGCCTTGTTAGCCCCGAGTCCCTGGAAGTCGAGTGTGCCGTCGATAATGATCGTCTCGTTGTCGTCGGAGCCGCGGATGGTAAGAGATTTGATGTTGGCCAGCGGGGCCGAGTAGTAGTCGCCGTTCATAGACGCATCCGGCCCCTGCACGTTCAACACGAGGTTGCCGCCGACTTGCGAGGCGGTAATCGTGATGTTGTCCGGCAGGGCGGCTGTGACACCACCACCGACAGCCGACGCAGCGCCGCTGCGGCCGTACACCTGGTAGTTCATATCAAGGACGACATCGTAGCTGATCCCGCCGTTAGGGCTCGTCGTAGCGACGAGGTCGATTAGGGGTCGCCAACTGGCAACACGATTGCCTTTGACCACATTACCCCACTTGGTACTAAGGTCTTCAGTATCGGTACCCAATACCACGGCAGCGATGAGCTTGTTGTTATCAAAGAACGGGCCGCCTGAGTCCCCAGGTGCCGCGCTAATGTCGATCGACCCGTTCTTGGCGAGGTTCACGTTGGGGCCGGGCGGGTTGCCCGGCCCAGGTACGAGCGTGCCGGCCGCCGTCTCGGGGCCGGCCAACCCCCAGTCCGGCCCGCCGAGGGTATCGTGCTGCCCGGCACCGACCTCGCCGCTGTCGAAGTCGAAAAAAAGCTGATTCAGCGTTTGCTTGTCGATCTGGTTTACGCCCGTCCGCTTCTGCCCGAACGGTTGAAAGAACCGGGAGGGCGGACTGCCCGGCATAGCCGGAATGGCCCCCTCTTCGCCGTCTCCGCTACGGCCGTAGCCGGCTATGGTGACAGCTTGATGAAGGTGACTGGAGTTGGCCGCGACAAGCCCGTACCGGTCGGCACCGAACGGTGCCACCAACAACCTCGACGGACTACGGACCCCTATTGGGTCGGCTAACCGCACGATGGCAATATCCGTGCTGGTCCCTTTCCTATAAAGCTCAGGTAATACTTGATAGTCGTTACCTGCTAAGATGGGTATGGGGATGTCCACGCTGGCCACTCCGCGCGGAACCTGAAACGTGAGTAGGCCATCGGCACTGGGATCAAGTACATGCCCCGCCGTGAGGATATGGTGGCCCCAACTCTGCCCCGTGCCGAGTTGAATCAGCGAGCCGGTTCCTTGTTCATCTGTTGAATCTATGCGCACAACGCCGTCGTACCCCTGGCCGACGGGCGTGAGCGGTGCGGCCAGAAACTCACCGGGCACCACGATCCCCGCGGGCGTGAGCTTGGCGTACTGCCCGACGATGGGCACGGTCCGGTCTTCCAACCGCTCGACCGTAGGGGTGAAGCGCCTGGGGGTTC
>JAYTSV010000229.1:0-3267 GCA_043745465.1 Fimbriiglobus sp. | reverse complement strand
TGGCCGCGCCGATGGTGAGTGGCGCGATCTCGCTTTTGTGGGACGCGCACCCCGACTGGACCTACCGCCAGGTCCTCGCCAAGCTGCGCGGCTCCGTCGATCTCGACGCGACTCTGGCCGGCAAGACGGCCACCGGCGGCCGCCTCAACCTCGCCCGCCTCCTCGACGCCCCGGCCAACCCGCCGCCGGCCGCCCCGCCAGTCGCGCCCACTTCGCCGCCGGCCGCGCCGCCGCAGTCGGTGGTGAGCGCGACGTTCGCCGGGGCGCGGGCCGGGCAGTTTGACCGCGTGTACGTCACGTTCGCCGGCCCGACCGACCCCGGCACGCTCGCCCGCGCGGTCACGGTCACCGGCCCGGCCGGGCCGATCGGCGTCTCGGCCGTCGTCCCCGTCGGCGGCTCGAATAACACCCGCTTCACGCTGCTGTTCTCGCGGAACCAGTCGGCCGGCGGCGTCTACACGCTCAAGGTCGGCGGGTTCACGACGAGTGTCGCCCTCAACGCCCCGCCGGTCGCCCCGCCGGCCAGCCCGCCGAGTGCCCCCCCCGCGAGTCCGCCGACCGGGGGCCGGGCGACCTACGACGCCGGGGTGCCGCGGGCGATCCTCGACCAGCGGACGACGCGCGTCGAAGTCTTCGTCGCCGGCACCCAGGCCGTGAGCGACCTGGCGGTGACGCTGGACGCCGCCCACGGCCGCGTCAGCGACCTGAGCATCCGCCTCACCGCCCCCGACGGCCGCAAGGTGACGCTGTTCCATCGCCGCGGGGGGCAGGGCGCGAACCTGACGGGCACGACCTTCCGCGACGGCGGGGCCGCACTGGCGACCGCGGCCGCCCCGTTCGCCAGGACCTTGCGCCCCGAGCAGCCGCTGGGCGTGTTCAACGGCATGAGTGCCCGCGGCGTCTGGGTCGTCGAGATCTTCGACCTCGCCGCCGGCGTCGGCGGGACGCTGAACCGCGCGAGCCTCAGCTTCGGCGTCGCGTCGTAGTCCGCTGCTCCCGGTTGCGGCCACCCGATCGCGGGCGACTCGTGTCAGTGCAGTTCCCGTGAAGGTGCAGCGGCTCCGCGGCGGCGTAGGCCGGGCACCGCCAAGGGTATGCTCCTACAAGTCGCGACGCCTGATCCGGAAGCGCACGAGGGCACCCACAAGGGGATGCCCCTACCAGAACCGATCGCGCCGCAGGCGATCGGCCTTCGGCTCCGCCGCAGGCGAACGGTAGGGGCACCCCTCGTGGGTGCCCGGCCTGCGCCCCCCCCGCCGCGGAGCCGACGACGCCCTCCGCGGAGGCCCAACCCATCTGCCTTGGAACTCGTCGGGCCGAATCCGCGTGCGAGCGATTGACGACGGTCGCCGCGCCGGTTAGTCTCAGCCGCGTCGGGAGATGTCAGGCCGTCCAACCTCGCGCGGTGAGCCATGCCAACCCCCTCGAAGTCGCGTGTCGTCGGCACCGCCGCGTGCCTGGGGCTGCTGTTGGCTGTCGCCCTGGCCCGCGGCACCGCCGACAAGCCGCCGCCGCCACCCGCCGCGCCGGCGACCGCCTTCGCCGTCGCGCCGTACTTGCAGTTCGCCACCAAGACCGCCGTCACCGTCATGGCCGAGACGGCGACCCCGCTGACCTGCACGGTGCGCTACGGCCTCAGCGCCGACCTCAAGGGCACGGCCACCGGCCAACCCGGCACCATGCACGAACTGCGGCTGGAGAACCTGCAACCGAGCGCGAAATACTTCTACCAGGTCACCTGCCGGGGCGACGGCGCCGCCCCCGTCGCCAGCCCGCTGCTGACCTTCACGACGGCGTGCGACAGCTCCGAGGCGTTCAGCTTCACCGTCGTCGGCGACACGCAGAAGAACCCGGTCGTCACCGGCAAGATCGCCACGCTGATGTGGCAGCGCCGGCCGCACTTCGTGCTGCACCTCGGCGACGTGGTCGATAACGGCCCCGACAAGCGCGAGTGGACCGACGAGTTCTTCAAGCCGTGCGCCGAACTGTTCAGCCGCGTGCCGGTCTACCCGTGCCTGGGCAACCACGAGAAGAACCACCCGCACTACTACCAATACTTCAGCATGCCGGCCCCGGAGAACTATTACCACTTTACGTATGGCAACGCCGAATTCTTCTCGATGGATAGCAACCAGTTCATTACGCCGGGCACCAAGCAATACGAGTGGCTCGATAAAGCCTTGAGTGCCTCGACGGCCAAGTGGAAGATTTGCTTCCACCACCACCCCTGTTACAGCTCCGACGCGGACGACTACGGAGACACCTATAAGGGCGGCTCGACGCTCGGCGAGTTGAAGGTCAAGTTCCTCATCCCGCTCTACGAGAAGCACAAGGTTGACATCGTTATGAACGGCCACGTCCACTTCTACGAGCGGACGCACCCCATCCGCGGCGGCAAGGTCGATCGCGCCGGCGTCGTCTACCTGACCTCCGGCGGCGGCGGCGGCAAGCTCGAAGACTTCGGCCCGACGCCGACCTTCTTCAAGAACCAGAACCGCGTCGATTACCACTACTGCTACTTCACCATTTTCGACAACGTGCTAGAAGGCAAAGCCTTCGACCACGAGGGCCGGCTGTTCGACACCTTCGAGATCAAGAAGCCCAGGAGTCTCCCGTGAGGATTCTGTACGCCATCGCTGTCGTGGGTGCCGTCGCCGCTTCGACACTGGCCGCCGAGCCACCGGACGAGTTCAAGTCGATCCGCGTCCAGGTGAATGCGTCGGGCAACGGCCGCACGTTCGTCACGAACGACCACATCCTGTACATGCCCGGCCCGGTCGAGCCGGGCAAGGACGGCGTGCTCGAGGGCCACGACCTGACGCTCTTCGCCAAGCGTTACCTCAAGGCGGCGCTCGGGTACGATTGCTACGCCAAATACCCCCCGCTGCGGGCCGGCGATGTCGTGCCGCTGTTCGGCCGCCTGCACACCGCCGGCACCCCGACGAAGCAAGCGATGGTCTTCGCCCACCTGCCGCCAGCCGACGCGCCCAAGGGGGTAGCCGTCGCCGAGCGGTCGTTCGTCGCCCCGTCCACGCGGCCGGGCGTGGACAACTACAGCCTGCTGTGGGACAACCGGCTCTACCCGCGGACGTTCGGTCTGAGGCCGGGCGCGGCCGGGGCGGCCACGGCGACGCTCGAGGTCTGGCCCCCGGACAAGGCGTTCGCCGAGGACGATGTCCGCGTCCTGGGCGTGACGCTCGAGGCGGGGGATGTCCTCGTGCTGGCCACCTCCCCGAAGGCGCGCGAAGGGACGACGGTGGTGCTCAA
>JAYTSV010000228.1:0-12251 GCA_043745465.1 Fimbriiglobus sp. | reverse complement strand
GCCCGGCCGGTCCGGCCGGGCCGCGCCGTTATTGCCACCGGCCGTTCGCCGTGCTAGTTTGAATAACACTCGCCCTAGTTAGTCCCGCGGCTCCCCCTGGACGCCCGACATGCCCCCGAGAAATCACGTCTACGACAAGGGCGTCGAGCCGGTGCCCGGGTACCGCCTGACCGACTACCTCGGCGGCGGCACCTTCGGCGAGGTCTGGAAGACCATCGACCTCTCGACGAACAAGTTCTTCGCGCTCAAAATCATCGACCTGTCGTACAGCTCGAGCGCGCTCAAGGAGTTGCGCGCCCTCAAGCTGGTGATGAACTTGAACCACCCGAACCTGGTCCCGATCACCAAAGCCTGGCTCAAGGACAAGCACGGCCATTCGCTCGACCTGCACGCGGTCGATCTGGTCCGCCAGAAGGGCAAGCTGAAGCTCCTGCTCATCCTCATGGGCCTCGGCGAGAAGAGCCTGAGCGCCCGCCTGGACGAGGTCAACCGGGCCGCCCGCGGCGGCGAACCGGACGACGACGACGAGGCCCGGACGTGCGGCATCCCGCCGGACGAACTCGTCAACTACATGTACGGGGCCGCCAAGGGCATCGACTACCTGAACGCCGCCCGGCACGAGGGCGTGGACCCGGCGAGCGACGGGCCGATCGTCCACTGCGACATCAAGCCCGACAACATGATGATCGTCGCCGGCACGGAAGTTCAGATCGCCGACTGCGGGGTCGCCGTGTCCCTGAACCAGGACACCCGCAAGACGGTGTCGGCGGCCTTCTCGCCCGTCTACGCCCCGCCCGAACTCTCGACCAACAAGCCGAGTACCGGGACCGACCAGTATTCCCTGGCGATCAGCTATTACGAACTCCGCACCGGGCGGCGGCCGTTCCGCGACGGCATGAACCAGATCGAGATGATGACGGCCCACTCCCTGGGCGACCTCGACTTCACGTCCGCGACCCTGACCGCCGGGGAGCGCCGCGTCTTGAAGTGGGCGACCTCGCCCCGCCTGGTCGACCGCTACCCCAGTTGCCTGGACATGGTCAAGCAACTCGAACGGTCCATCGAAGGCCTGTCGCCGAAGGCCCCGAGCGACCTGCAGAAGTCTGCTCCGGTCGTGCTCATCCCGGCCGTTCCCCCACGGGTCGTGTCCCCGCCGGCGAAGCCGGCCGACCACGCCCCGGGCGTCGGCGACACGGGCGGGCACAACGTCGATCTGTTCACGCCCCCGCCCGCGACCGTGGACTGGCCGGTCAAGGAGTTGCCGCCCGTGGCAGGGCCGCGGATTGCCGCCGAGGCCGATGACCGGCCGGAAATGGGGGCCGACCCGAACGACCCCACCGGCCGCCGGTTGCACGCCGCGGAACTGGACCCCGAGATCGCGGACATCATCCGCAAGTCGGGGATCGTCGCAACGCCCGGGGTCCGCCGGGTGCCCGACGCCGAGCCGTTGTCCGAGCCGATCGCCCTGGTCAAGCTCCCCAAGCCGACGCTGCCCAAGGCGACGACCGGGCTGGTCGATACGGTCATCCCGAACGACACCGGCCCCGAGTCCAACCCGTCGGTGGCCAAGCTGTCGCCCCCCCCGCCGCGCGTCGTGCCGCGCGACGAGGACGACGAACCGCGTCCGCCGGCCCGCCCAAGCCGCAAGCCGGTCGCCTACGACGGCACTATTGTGCCGGGGTACGGGGACGGCGCAAAGCCGGCAGTGAACGAACCGCCGGCCCGGCCACGCCCGGTGGAAACGGACTTCAAGAAGCGGCACGCCGGCCAGAAGTCGTCCGCCGCCCCGCTGATCGCCGCCGGCGTTGCCATCGTCCTCGTCATCGTGGGCGGCGTCGCGGCCTTGCTGGCGATGAAACCCGGTCAGGACCAGGCGATCGTTACGCCCCCGACCGTGCCGATCACCCCGCCGACCGTCAACGTGACCCCGACGACTGAGGCCAAGACGACACCACCGACAATGGCACCGAAGCCCACACCGCCTGATGTGACGCCCCCGATGCCAACGGCTCGGGAGCGCTTCGCCGAAAAGCTCGCCCTGTTGAAGCTGCCGTTCCGGGACAATGCCCTCCTCGTCGAACTCCTCAACGAATCGCAAGAGGACAGCCGGCTTCGCGCCACGCTGGTGACGAAGTTAAATGGCGAGGCCGGCGACCACGCCCGGCGTGCCGACCTGGCCGACTTCGCGGTGGCCCACGCCAAGTGGTGGCCCGCGTTGAAGGACCACCACGCGGCGCTCGCCCAAAGTTGGTACCTGGACCGCGTCAAGAAATCGCACGACGAGGCGTTGAGCTTGTTCGAGACCACCCCGAGCCGGGACGCGGCCAAAGACAAGCTGGCGACCCTGCGGGCCGTCCTGAAGTCGCCGACCGCCGCGTTCGTGGCGGCGGACGCACGCGAAGAGTTCGATCCGGCCGGCAAACTCGTTGCCGTTGCGACGGCCTGGGAGAACGCCAAGGACGCCCTGCCCGAGTTCGCCAAGGCTCTGACGGAGAGTGAAGCCCCGCCGGCCGGGAAGGTGTTCGCGGCCGAGTACGTCAAGCTGGCCCGCGAAGCCGACCTTCCGATTACCAGTCTCCGCGACTTCCGCGACAAGACGAATTCCTGGAGCGCGGTCAACCCGGCGTACCAGGACGCCCTTGCCGACTACGTCCAGAACAAACTTCGCGTCGCGTCGCCGAACTGGGGCGAAATTCGCGCGATCTGTAAGTCCGACGCCGCGAACGGTTGGACGGCATTGGCCGCCGCCGACGCCGTCGTGGCGAGTGGAACCACCACAGCGATCGACCTGCCCACAAAGCTCGACGCCGCCGGCGAGACGTTCGCCCAATACTTGCGATACTGCGCGGACGGCAATCTCGACGGCATCGTGCGGCTGTACAAGGACGCCAAACTGCCCCCGCTCCTGAACGTGGATTTCCGCAAGAAAACGGCCGCGAACATTCTTCTGAAACGCACGCAGCTGGTGAAAGCCCACCGCGACTGGGAGAGCGACCCCGTCCAATACTTCTTCACCAACCCTTACGACGGGTCCGAGCAACTCGACAAAATGGCGTCGCAGTTCAACACCGCCGTGAAACTCGGCGGCAAGCCCAACATCACCCAACAACTCCACATCGCCCTGGTGAATGCGGCCGCCAAAATCAAAGTTGACAAGGTCGCGGAGGTCGTCGCCATCGACGAGAAGTCATTGACCGACGACCAACTCGCCGCCGCGCTGGCATACTCGAAAATCGTCGCCGACGACGCGAAGCGGAGCGACAAGGACCGTCTCGCGGCGGCGGCAAGGGCGGCACGCCTGGCGTTCCGACAGATCGACTTGTCGTTCAAGCACTGCAAAACGTCCAAGGAAACACAGTCGCGTGAAGAGTTGATCGTGAAGCGGATCCAGAACGACCTCACGAATCCGTCCCTCAGTTTGCAAGGGGCGATGCGAGGGCCGGACGCGAAGTCGTTGAAGTTCAGCGCCGTCCGGGCCGAGATCGCCTTGACGACGTTGAACGAACCAGATCGCATGGTCCGACTTGAGGAGTGCGCGGCGGCCCTGGAGAGTACGCCGGAGGAGGCCGCCGTCTTGGAACTGGTCGCGACTTACCGGTTGACGGACATTTACATTTTCCGTCCGGCCACCGACGAGGCGGAGAAGGCCGCGACGTGGGCCCGGATCAAAGTCGAGGCGAAGCGGGCACTCGAACTCGACTCTAAATCGTATCGGGCGTCGGCGATCATGAACTACGTCGAGAGCAGTGAGTACAAGGACGACGGCTCGATCTCGAACGTCAAACCTCCCAAGGGTACGGCCCCCCTCACGAATGATCGAGAGATCGAGGAAGCCATCAAGCGGTTCGAGGTCACCATCACCAACCTGAAGACTCGCAAGGTCTATAGCCTGCACGCCATGCGCTCGAAATTCCTCACCGCTCGGGCCGCGGAATTGGAGAAGGCCGACAAGGACCCCGAGGCAGTCAAGCGACTCCGAGGCCAGGCCGACGACTCCCGAAAGTTGGCTGAGGAGTTGAAGGGCACCGAACCGAAAGCCCCGTGACTCCATCCGTAACCTGTTTGCTCGGATCGACAGGACATGAGAGGATGTCGCCGGTTGCCAAGTTAGTCCGCCCAAGTTCTCTGGTCGTAGCAGTTACGCTAGTTTGGCGTTTTCTGACGGTTGCAGCATTTTCTTTGATTAACCTGATCGCCTCGGTCCGATAAGTCTTATGTGAATCGCTGTCATGGCGACTCTAGCTTAAGCCACTGTCGATCAGGGGGATGATATGGCCCGGCGAATCTGGCTGAGGGTGTTAGTGATCGTCTCGCTTCCGATGCTCGGGTCACCGGAGGCGTTCGGCCAGTCGGGGGACGGCCCGATCAAGTCGCCGATCCTCCCGGTGCAGTTTGACCAGATATTGCCAGTCGCCCCTCCGCCCGAGGGGCCAGTCGCGCCCGTCGTGCCCGTCGTGCCGGCGGCGGCCACGGCACCGACGCAAGGGTCTACGAGTGCCGTGTCGGTGAACAGCGACGCCGGGCCGACGGCGGCCGGGGCGACGCCGACGCAGGCGTTGAACGCCCCGGACCTCGGCACCTTGTTGAACAAGTCCGACGGCGGGGGCGGGGTCGAGGTCCAGCGGCGGAACGCCATCTCGAACGAGCCGCGCATCCGCGGCGAGCGGATCGGCCAGTACTACGCCCTGGCCGACGGGGCACCGTACTTCCCCGGCCGGCTCGACCTCGACTCGCCGATCTCGCGGTTCGACCCGTCGATGGTCCAGACGGTCAACGTCATCCGCGGGCCTTACGCCTCGACCCTCGGGCCGGCGTTCAGCTTCCTCGACATCGTCACCAACCCGACGCCGCGGGCCAAGGGGAACTGCGGGCCGGAGGTCCACGGGCTGTCGGCCGCCGGCTACCAGAACAACGGGGCGCAGTGGAACGGCCTGCAAACGCTCAACGTCGCCGGCGCGGACTGGGGCTTCCGCGGCAGTTACAACATCCTGCAAGGCAACGACTACAAGGACGGCAGCGGCCGACTCGTTCCGGCCAGTTACAAGTCGCAGAACGTCAACCTGGCCTTCGGCTTCGACCTGTCGCAAAACCTGTCCGTCGAACTCAAGGCGATGAAGTCGATCCAGAACGACCTCGAATTCCCGGGCCTGTTCTTCGACGTGGACAAGTCGGACCTCGAAGCCTACAGCGTCCGCCTCGTGGCCAAGGACTACGGCCCGTTCGACCGGCTGACGTTCGACACCTGGTACAACGCGACCACGGTGAGCGGCAGTACGAAGGGCGGGGCCAAGCAGCAGTTCGTCAACAACCTGATCGCCGCCGCCTTCGCCGAACCGTCGATCACGCCGAACGACCCGGGCGGCCTCCGCACCGGGTACGGCTTCCGGGACCAGTCCACGACGCGGTTCGCCGAGCGGTCCCTCGGCTACCGGGTGGCCGGGCAACTCGGCGACAACCGCACCCAGCCGACCCTCACCGTCGGCACCGACCTGAACACCTTCGGCCAAGGGCTGCAAGAAAACATCCGCTTGCAACAGTTCGCCGGCCCGAGCGTCTTCACGCAGCGGCAACTCCAGCCCGGCCAGACCGAGACGATTCTGCAACAGCAGAGCATCCCGGAGTCGAACAGCACCAACGTCGGCGGCTTCGTCGAGGGCATGGTGCCCGTCACCGACGCCCTCAAGCTCAAGGCCGGGGGCCGGGTGGACGGCGTGCGGACGAGTTCGACCGGCACCCGCCTCATCACCGGGAACGCCGACCTGTTCGGCCTGGCGAACGGGCCGAACAGCCCGAACCGGACCACCCTGGACACGGCGCAGTATTCCATCGACCCGTCGCGGATCGAAACGTCGCGCGAGTTCTTGCTCCTGTCGGCGTTCTTGACCTCGGAGTACAAGCTGACCAAACAGACGACGCTGTTCGTCGGGTACGGGTACGCCGAGCGCGCCCCGACGCTGACCGAGTTGTACGCCAACGGCCCGTTCGTCGGCGTCTTGCAACAGGGCACGAGCCGGCTCCTCGGCGACGCCCAACTCTCGAAGGAGCGGCTGAACCAGTTCGACATCGGCGTGCGGTACGACACGCAGTACCTCAAGGCCGGCGTCACCGGGTTCTACAGCCTGATCAACGACTACATCACCTACGACGCCAACCGCGTCTCGAAAACCGGCCTGTCGCAAGTCGTGTACACGAACACTGACCTGGCCACCCTCGCCGGGACGGAAATGTACCTCCAGGCCAACGTGACCAAGTGGCTGTCGCCGTTCGCCACCCTGAGCTACGTGCAGGGCGTGGACCAGACGCACGTCGATCGCCGCCGCAGCCCGGACCTGAGCAGCAGCCGGCGGAAGGACGCCCTGACCCGGTCGTTCGCCACGGACACCGAGCCGCTGCCGCAAATCTCGCCGCTGGAGTCCCGCCTCGGCTTCCGCCTGCACGGCGTCCAGGACGTGCCCAAGTGGCAAGTCGAACTGTCCGCGCGGGTCGTGACCGGGCAGAACGCCGTCGCGTCGAGCCTCGGCGAAGTCGCCACGCCCGGGTTCACGACCTTCGACCTGCGGGCCTTCTGGCAGGTGACCGACCGGCTCCTGGTCAGCGGCGGGGTCGAAAACTTCGGCGACAAGTTGTACCGCGAGCACCTCGACCCGATCTCGGCGAACCTGCTCCAACAGCAGACCGGCCGCGCCGTCCCCGTCCTGTTCCGCCCGGGTGCCAACTTCTTCTTCCGCTCCGAACTGCGGTATTAAGCCCCGCCGCAGGCGAAGGCGAGCGGCCCACGTCAGTGGGCTGTTCCAACCTGGAATGCGAGTGATAGGCCGGCGTGGCGTTTCCGGCTCCGCCGCAGGCGACGGCGAGCGGCCCACGTGAGTGGGCTGTTCCAACCCGGAATGCGGAAACGCGACCTGTGTGGAGTTTCCGGCGCTCGACCGGGGCCGTGACTCGCCCGTGCAGGTTGGAACAGCCCACTCACGTGGGCCGCTCGCCTGCGGCGGAGCCGTTCAGACTTGCGGCAACGCGATGCGGCGCTTCGACTCGGGCGTGGCGACCGGTGTAGCGCACTTGCCGCAGCCGCTGGCACATGTGCCGCCGTAGCCGAGGGCGCTGCGCACGGTGCGGACCATCGCGCGGCCGACGTAGGCGGTCGCCAACACGACGAGACCAATGGTGACGAGCGTTTGCATCGCGTTAGCCCCCGAGTGCGTCGGTCAGGATGCGGCCGAGTTGGAACGTGGCGAACCCGCCGAGGTACGCCAGCAGCGTCATGTACGCGAAGGTGAAAACCGGCCAAGCCCACGACCGCGTCTCCCGGCGGATCACCGCCAAGGTCGAGGCGCACTGGCAACAGAGCGCGAAGAAGACCATGACCGACAGCGCCACGCTGACGCCGTACTTGCCGCGGATGGGGTCGTCGGCCCACTCTTTTTGCAGGGTCGCCTTGAGGCCGGCCGCCTTGGCGTCGGCGGCGTTACCGACCTCCTTGGCGTCCACCTCGCCCACGTCGTAAAGAATGCCGAAGGTGCCGACCATGACCTCGCGGGCCGGGAAGCTCGCCAGCGCCGCGACGCCGATCTTCCAGTCCCAGCCGAGCGGCGCGAACGCCGGCTCCAGGCCGCGGCCCACCCGGCCGAGGTAACTGTTGCGCTTCCACTCGCCCTGCAGGCGCGCCGCTTCCACGTCACTGCCTTCCGGCGCGTCGGCCGCTTCGAGGGCCTCGATGCGGTCGGGATAACTCGCGCCGGTGGCATCGACGTAGGGGAAGTAGAGTGACGCCCAGATGAGGACCATCGACGCCAGGATGATCGTGCCCGCCCGCCGCACGAACGCCGACCCGGCGTCGTAGACGCGGAACAGCACCGTCTTCAGCGTCGGCATCTTGTACGCCGGCAGTTCCATGACGAACAGCGGGGTCTCGCCGCGGAGTAACGTCCGCTTCAACAGCAGGGCCACGAGCGGGGCGACCAGGAAGCCGATCAGGTACATGCCGAACAGCGTCAGGCCGGACAGCCACCACGGGTAGCCGTCGCGCAAGAACGAACCGATGAACAGGGCGTAGACCGGCAAGCGGGCGGAGCAACTCATCAGCGGGGCGACCACGATCGTCGCCAGCCGATCGCGGCGGTTCTCGATGACGCGGGTCGAGAGAATGGCCGGGACCGCGCACGCGACCGACGACAACAGCGGGATGAACGACTTGCCGTTCAGGCCGCACCGGCTCATCACCTTGTCCATCAAAAACGCCGCGCGGGCCATGTACCCGCAGTCTTCGAGGACGGCAATGAACGCGAACAGGATCAGGATTTGCGGCAGGAACACCAGCACCCCGCCGACGCCCTTGAGCACTCCATCGACCAACAGCGACCGCAACGGCCCCGCCGCCATGTGGGCCGTGAGGAGGTCGCCGACCCAGCCGCGGCCGGCGTCGATGGCGTCCATGAACGGCTTGGCCCAGACGAAAATCGACTGGAAGACGAGGAACATGACCGCCAGGAACGCCAGCGTGCCCCACAGCTTGTGCGTCAGGACGCGGTCGATGCGGTCGGTCCGCGTCGTCAGCCGCGTCGCCGGCTTGGTCACGGCCCCCGCGGTGGCGGTGCGAATCCAGCCGTAGCGGGTGCGGGCCTCGACCCCGGAGACGGCGCACCCGGCGGCCGCGAGGCGTTGCCGGGCGGCGGTGAGTTGTGCCGGGAGCGTCGCCGCGAGGGTCTGCGTCAGCCAGGTCTCGATGTGGCCGCCCACGTCGAAGAGCAACCGCTGCACCAGGAAGCGCGGCACGAGCGGGCAGGCGACTACCAGGGCGTCCAGTTCGCTCGTCACGGCGTCCGGGAATTTCGGCGGCGTCGGCACCTTGCCGCCGTGGCAGAGCGCGGAGCGTAGAGCGTCCAGCCCGACGCCGCGACTCGCCTGGACGGCGACCACCGGCACGCCCAGAGACGCGGCGAGCTTGGCGGAGTCCAGGACAATGCCTTGCGCCGCCGCCGTGTCGGTCATCGTCACGGCCACGACCATCGGCAGGCCGAGTTCCATCAACTGCGTCGTCAGGTACAGGTGCCGATCGACGTTGGAGGCATCGATGACCGCGAGAATCACGTCGGGCGCGGCTTCTTCCGCGCGGCGACCGAGCAGCAGATCGACGGCGACCATCTCGTCGGGGCTGCGCGGGGCGAGGCTGTACGTCCCCGGCAGGTCGATGATCGTGAAGTCGATGGCGTGGTAACTGAAGCGGCCCTTCTTCATCTCGACGGTGACGCCGGGGTAGTTGCCGACGTGCTGCCGCAGCCCCGATAGAGCATTAAATAAGGTCGATTTCCCCGCGTTGGGATTCCCGACCAGGGCGACTCTCAGGTGCGCGGAAGGCATGGCGGCTCGTGCAAGGGGGGAGTTACAGCGGCTCGACCGTGACAGTCGCGGCTTCCTGCTGGCGGAGAGTCAGGCGGGTGTTACCGAGGTGGACTTCGATCGGGTCGCCGAGCGGGGCCAAGGCGACGACTGTCAGCGTCTCGCCCTCGAACAGGCCGAGTTCGGCGAGCCGCTGGACGAGCGACGGCGTCCCACTCAAGGAGACGACGCGGGCCGATTCGCCGGGGCGGAGTTCGTTGAGGGTGGCCATCGCTACGACACGGGCCGGACGAGGATTTGGCAGGTGTCGCCGCCGCGCAGACAGAGTTTGCAGTCGGCGACTTCCAGCAAACACGGCGACCCGGGTTGCAGCACTTTGAGCCGGCAACCGGCGCGCAGGCCGAGTTCGGCCAGCCGGCCGACCCAACCGGGGTCGCCGGAAATCTCCGCGACCTCGGCGACCTCACCGGACCGCATCATGTCCAACGGGAAGAGCATCCGCGCACCTAACGAGCGAAACCAGGCGGGCTTATTGAGACATCGTCTCACCATACTTTAGTCCCACCGCCGCCCTGCGTCAAGCAGTTTCCTCAATGCTGGCCACCAACCGGTCGATGATTTTTTCGTCCGTCTTGGGGTTGAAGAAGACCGCCTTCCACGCCGGCAGGTCGTGGCCGTGAGGCCGGTAGCCGACGCTCGTGGTCAAACTCAGCCGGGCGTCGGTCGCCGGGTCCATCGCCCGCTCGCGCTTGCCGAACAGCCGGCGGACTTCGGCGAAGGTCCGGGCCGCGTCCTCGGCCGACAGCGTCCCGGCTTCGAGCGCGGCGAAGATCGCCTTGGCGTCCCGGCCCTTCGGCAGCACCCAGAAGCAGACGTTCGCCCCGACCGCGTCCCGGTTCAACACCTGGCAGTAGTCCAACTCGTCGAGCCGGTCCTTAAGGACTTGCGCCAACTCCAGCGACCGGGCGACGAGCATTTGCCAGCCCTGCAAGCCGATCCCGTTCAACGACGCCATGACCGTGTACGGCCCGAGCGCCGGGCGGGAAGTTTCGAGCGTGAACATGGCCGGGTCGCGGCGGATGTCGGCGTCCGGGAAGTACGGCGTGTCGCTGACGGACCGGGCGAGGTATTGCAGGTCGTCCTTGCGGTTCACGATGAACGCCGAACTCGGGTAGTGCCCCCGGCCCATCTTGTGGAAGTCGATGGTGACGCTGTCCGCGTGCCGCAGGCCGGTGCAGAGTTGCTTGACCCGCTCGACCAGCGGCAGCACCGTCGCCGACAGTTCGAGCGGGTTCTTGACCGTGTCGTAGTCGCTCAAAAAGCAGAGCGCCCAGCCGACGGCGGCGTCGGCGTGCAGTTGCGGCACCGGCACCCCGTGGTGCCGCGCACGGTCCTCGACGATCGCGCGGATGCCGGCGAGGTCGTCGCAGCCGAAGGCGTCGGTCGTGCCGAAGGTCGCCGTGACGCAGGCGACTTTGACCCCCCGCGCGTACAGCTCGTCGAGCTTGGCTTCGAGCAGGTCGAGCCGCATGGCGAGCTTGCCGTCGGTCGGGATCGTGTGCAAGTTCTCGGTGCCCAGCCCCAGCCAGCCGGCGACGGTCAGGTTGCAGTAGTGCCCGGCCTCCGACGCGATGATGGCGACCTTGGCCCCTTGAAGCCCGTGCGTCATCGCCCCCGGCAGCACCTTCTCGATGCCGATCTTGCCGCCGTAGAGGTTCGAGATCGTGCCCCCGATGGTGAAGGTGCCCCACGGCTCCTGGGTGTGGTAGAAGATCAGGTTCGCCAGCGCCGTGATCGCCTTCACTTCCAACTCGTTGGACCGCTGACTGTACGTGTCGGTACACAGGTTGGGGTTCTTCAACAGGCACGCCATCGCGCCGACGAGCGAGGCGTAGTTGGCCGGCCCGCGGACGTTTTCGAGGTGGAGCGGGCTGGACCAGCCGTCGGTCCCCCAGAAGTACGGGAACACGGCGTCCCGCGCGTCCTTGAGGTTGCCGGGCAAGGCGTGGATTTCGGGGTTGGCCTGCGCGCTCTCGTAATTCTGGGACATCTGGTGCCCCGGCGGCAGCGACTCCTCGGCGACCATCGCGGCCAGGAATTCGCGGAAGATGTCGGTGACGGCCTTGGGGTCGCACTCGAAAAACGTCTTGACGAAAGCGTCGTACCGCGCGCGGTCCATGAAGATTACCCGTGTCGGGAGGGGGAGCAGGAATTATAGCCCCCGCCGCGGCCCGACCGCCCCGGGGACGAAACGGCGCAAACTCGACTGGAAAACTCCCCCGCACCCGGTAGAGTGTTCGTAGGTGAAGCCGACGACGGCGACACGCGACGGGCTGTAGCTCAGCTTGGTAGAGCGCCTGGTTCGGGACCAGGAGGTCGCAGGTTCGAATCCTGTCAGCCCGACTCCGACTCTTCGGCACAATTCTAGGCACTCCGAGTCACTTAGCTCGGAGTGCCTTTTTGCTTCCCGAATCCACAAATCACTTCGATACCTGTGCGGAGGTGGCGAGAGACAGCCCAGGTCGTTCGTCTAAAGCCACAACCCTTAACCGCAGCTATGTCCGCGCCGTTTGGTACAATAGCAATACTCTGCGTTGCGGCATGTGTTACTCCGTTAACTCAGGATGTTAGCGACACTTCCGAAGATACCACTTGGGCGATAGTTTGGTTAGTGATGCGATTGCTATCACCAACATAAAACTCACTGATTAAGAAGACGAGTCACTAACAACATTGCGTCCGAATACTTAGAAATAGCCAACACGGCTGGACGATATAAAGGTGCAATCACGATGGGGCACCATTACATCCCGCAGCGGTACCTTCGGGGGTTCCAATGTGCGGAACGAACAGGCATGGTGTGGGCGTTTGACAAGCGGCATCAGACCATGAAGCAACTCCCAATAAAAAACGTC
>JAYTSV010000227.1:0-12324 GCA_043745465.1 Fimbriiglobus sp. | reverse complement strand
CTGCAAGACTGGACGATCAAGGCCGACCTGCCGCAGGGGGGCCAGGGGCTGTGGCGGCTCGACGTGGCCGCGGCCGGCAGCGGCGTCTCCGGCGACCTCCTCGCCCACTGCATCGACACCGCCGTCTGGCTCAACGGCGCGATGGACAGCGTGTGTTGCATGACCGAGACGTTCGTCAAAGAACGGATGCACGCCCTCACCGGCAAGGTCGAGGCCGTCGGCATCGACGACGCCTGTATTTTCATGGGCAAGTTCGCCAACGGCTCGCTAGCGAACTTCGAGAGCACCCGCTACGCCCGCGGCCACAAGGCGCAGTACACGTTCGAGATCAACGGCGAGGACATGAGTATCTCCTGGGACCTCCACGACCTGCACCGCCTGTCCGTCTACGATTACAAGGACGAAAGTAAGTTGCGCGGCTGGCGGAGTATCCACGTCACGGACAACAGCCCGGACCACCCGTACATGGCCAACTGGTGGGTGCCGGGCCTGGCGATCGGCTACGACAGCAGTTTCACGCACCAGGTCGCGGACTTCATCGCGGGCCTGGAAGCCGGGAAGCCGCAAGGCCCGACCTTCCGCGACGCGCTGGAAACGCAGCAAATCCTCGACTGCATCCTCGCCAGCGCGAAGTCCCGCCAGTGGGTGGACGTGCCGAAGGCGTAACGTTCCTGCTGCCTTCGGCTCCGCCGCAGGCAAAAATCCCGGGACTTGGTCGCCGGTCCGCACAGGGTGAGCCCAAACGGCACGGCGAAATCGCCCGCCGGTCGCCGGGATTGGCCTCGACGCCGCGAACCGGCCCGCGATAAACTGCACGAATGCGGATCACCCACCTCACGGCGAGTACCTTTTACGGCGGCCCCGAGCGGCAGATGCTCGGGCTGGCCGAGGCCCTGCCGCCGCACGTCGGGTCGCGTTTTCTGAGCTTCGCCGAGGGCGGCCGCAGCGCCGAGTTCGTCGCCGTCCTCCGCGACCACGGCTACACCGCCCGCACCCTGACCCACGACACGCCGCACCTCCGCGCGGCCGTCCGCGAGGTCGCCGCCGAGTTGCGCGACTCCGCGGCCGACGTGCTGCTCTGCCACGGCTACAAGTCGAACATCCTCGGCCGGCTCGCCGCCCGGCGGGTCGGGATTCCTGCGGTCGCCGTGTCGCGCGGCTGGACGTGGGAGGGCCGCAAGATGCGGGTCTACACGCAACTCGACAAGTGGCACCTGCGGCTGATGGACTACGTCGTCAGCGTCTCCGAGGGTCAGGCCGCAAAGGTGCGGGCGTGCGGTGTCCCGACCCGGCGCACGACGACGATCCGCAACAGTGCCCGCCTCGCGGCGTTTACGGAGCCGGACGCCGCGTACTGCGCGAAACTGCACGGCCAGTTTCCGCCGTCAGCCGGCGTCACGCGGGTCGTCGTGGCGGCCGGCCGGCTCAGCCCTGAGAAGGGCTTCGGCGTGTTGATCGACGCGGCGGCGCGGGTGTGCGCGAACGACCCCGGCGTCGGCTTCGTGCTCTTCGGCGAAGGCGACGAACGGGCCGGCCTCGAAAGCCTGGTCGCGGCGCGGGGTTTGGCGGGGCGGTTCCAACTACCGGGGTTCACGGCCGACCTCGACCGGTACTTGCCGTGGGCGAACGTCGTCGTGCTGTCGTCGTTCACCGAGGGCTTGCCGAACGTGTTGCTCGAAGCGAGTGCGGCCGGGGTGCCGGTCGTCGGCACCGGCGTCGGCGGCGTCCCCGAAGTCATCGCCGACGGCGAAACCGGTTACGTCGTCCCGCCGGGCGACGCCGCAGCCCTCGCCGCGCGAATGACGCAATTGTTGAGCGACGGCGACCTGCGCCGCGCGATGGGCGACGCCGGCCGGCACCGGATGCAGACGCAGTTCACCTTTGCCGCGCAGGCCGACGCGTACCTGGGACTGATTGAGCGGCTCGTCGCGCCGCGGAGCCTCGCCCATGCGGGGTGAGCCGGTCGCCGTGTCGTTCGTCATTGACGACTTGAGCCGGGCCGGGACCGAGTCGCAACTGCTCGCGCTGATCCGCGGTCTCGACCGCACCCGCGTGTCGCCGTCGCTGGTCTTGCTCGACGGCCGCGCGGCCAGTTCGCGCGACCTCGAACCGGCCGACTGCCCGGTGATCCGCCTCGGGGTGACGAAACTCGTCGGCCGGCACGCCGCCCGCGCGGCCCTGCGGTTGCGGCACTTCTGGCGCGAGCAGCGGCCCGACGTGGCGACCCTTTACTTCCTCGATTCGGCGTACTTCGGCCTGCCGGTGGCCAAGCTCTGCGGCGTGCGGCGGGTCGTCCGCGTCCGCAACAACCTCGGCTACTGGCTGACCCGCAAGCACCGCCTGTTGAACCGCGCGACCCGGCCGTGGGTGGACGCCGTGCTGACCAACAGCGACACCGGCCGGCAGGCCCTGATCGACGCCGACGGCCTCGACCCGGCGCGGGTCACGGTCGTCGAGAACGGCGTCGATCTCGACCGCTTCGCCGCCGCCCCGCCGCCGTTCGCCCGGCCGGGGGTCGTGCGCGTCGGGTGCGTCGCCAACCTGCGGCCGGTCAAGAACATCGACGGGCTGATGCGCGCGGCCGAACTCGTCCTGGCGGCACACCCGGGCGCGGTGTTCGAGGTGGCCGGCGACGGCGAGCAACGCGGCGACTTGAAGCGCCTGCACGCCGAACTCGGCCTCGGCGACCGCTTCGTTCTCCGCGGGAGCGTGGCCGACGTGCCGGGATTTCTGGCCTCGATCGACGTGGCCGTGCTGCCGTCGCACAGCGAGGGGATGTCGAACGCGCTGCTCGAATTCATGGCCGCGGGGCGGGCGATCGTGGCGACGGACGTGGGGGCGAACCGCCGGCTGATCGTCGATGGTGAGCGCGGCCGCATCGTGCCGCCGGGCGACGTGGACTCAATGGCGAACGCCATTGGCGAGCTGCTGGCCGCGCACGAAACCGCCCGCCGGTACGGGCGGACGGCTCGCGAGTACGTCGCGGCGGAGTACGGCCGGGCGGCGATGGTCGCCCGGTTCACGGACTTCTTCGAGGCGATTACTTCCGCCGCAGGTTCGTCACCGCCAGGTCGCGGAGCGGGGCGGCCGTTGGCGGGGCTTTGAGCGTGTTCAGGAAGCTCTCGACGGCGGCCTGGTCCTTGGCCGGCAGTTCCGCGTAGGCCTTCTTGACCGACTTGGCCTCGCCGTTGTGCCGCAGGATCGCGTCGTGCAGCGTCTGGGCGGTCCCGTCGTGGAAGTACGGCGCGGAGTCGGCGACGCCCCAGAGGGCCGGCGTCTTCCACTCGGCCGGCTTCGGTAGGCCGTCCGGTCGCGGCAGTTCCGGGGGCGGTTCGGGGCTGTAGGGGCTGCTCCCGCCGGGCGGGGGCGGGTCGTCGAGCGTGTACAGCAGGAAGTCCGTGTAGACGCCGGTCGCGCCGCCCAGGTCCGGGACGTGGCAGGCCGCGCAGCCGATCGTCGAGAACAGTTCCTTGCCGTGCTTCGCCGCGGCCTGCTCCTTGGCCGTGTCGGGCTTGGCTTCGACCGGCTTGGGCAGCGTGTCGATGAAGGCCATGAGTTGCTTGAACTGCCGGCGGTCGAGGTCCGGGGCCACGTCCGGGGCGGTCGGGTTGGCGAGCGATTTCGCCTGCTTGACCGTCGGGGTGCCGAGGCCGATTTCGTTGGCGCAAGCCGTGGCGACGAAGTCGTCGAGCGAGGCGAACTGGGCCTTCCAGCCGAAGCGACCGACCCGGCCGTCCGGCAGCGTCCGCAGCTTGCCGACCGGGACGCCGTCGAAGTTCAGGGACAGTTCTTGGCCGACGTTGCGGAAGGCCCGGTTGCGCATGTTCTGGACGATGGCCTTTTCGGAGATGCGGTCGATCCAGCCGGACCCGAAGATGGCCGTCGATTGCACCGACTGCGTGCGGACGGGGTCGAAGTCCGGGATCGTCGTCCGCTGTTGGGACGGCGGGCAGTTCTCCATCGCCACGGTCCGCGTCTCGACGCGGCCGGCCTTGACGGGGAACTGCTTGCGGAGCAGCTTGAACGACTCCTTGTCGGCCGGGTCCACGCTGAAGTTGTGGACGGTCCCCGCGAGCAAGCGGGGGTCGTTGGCCCGGGGCAGCACCTCGAAGCCGGTGGCGTTGTGGCTAATTTCGCCCCCCCCGCCGACGCCGCCCTGGAAGTGGCAGGCCGCGCACGACTTGGCGTTGAAGACCGGGCCGAGGCCGTCCCCCTTGGCCAGCGGGTCGTTCGGCGTCCACTCGTGCTCGAACAGGTCGCGCCCGGCGGCGACGTCCGCGGCACTCGCGGTCGGCCCCCAAAAAATGGGCAGGCCGCTCGAAAAGAAGAACCAGTAGACGCCGACGACGAGACTGAACCCGCCGATCAGGGCGACCCAGCGACGCTGGCGATGGAGACCGAGCCGGGGCATGGGGCACCCTTCCGAACGCGGGGACGTGAAAGCCGCTGACGAAACTTTACCCGAGCCGAAAACCGGCCGCAAGGGGCAAGTTGTGCGAAAGTCGGCGCGCGGCCGGGTGCCCGCCGACTGCCCTTTCGCCCCCGCCCGCCGGCGGCTATACGGCCTGCGTCAGGAAGTCGTCTTCGGGTGGAAGGGTGGCCGCGATGCGTCGGATTGCCGTGCTGAACCAGAAGGGGGGCGTCGGCAAGACGACCACCACCGTCAATCTCGCGGCCGCCCTGGCCCGCGCCGGCGCGCGGGTGAGCGTCATCGACCTCGACCCACAAGCCCACGCCACGACGCACCTGGGCGTCGAACCGGACGGCACCGCGCCGTCGATTTACGACGTACTCGTCGGCGGCAAGTCGATCGACGCCGTCCGCCGGCAGGTCGCCCCGAACCTCACGCTCATCCCGTCGGACATCAACCTGGCCGCGGCCGAGGTCGAACTGGCCGGCGTCGTCGGCCGCGAAGTGATCCTGCGCGAAGCCCTGTCGGTGTCCGACGACGGCGACGACTACCAACTGATGGACTGTGGCCCGAGCCTGGGCGTGTTGACGCTCAACGCCCTGTGCGCCGCCGACGAGGTGTTCATCCCCTTGCAGCCGCACTTCTTCGCCCTGCACGGCCTGTCGAAGCTGCTCGAAACGACGGCCCTGGTCGGCCGGCGGATCAACCCGAAGTTGAAGGTCACGGGCGTCGTCGTCTGCCTGTACGACGCGGCCACGAAGCTGGCGCACGAGGTCGTCGGCGACCTGCGGACGTTCCTCGAGAAGAGCCGCGGGTTGAACGTGCCGTGGGCGGCCGCGCGGGTGTTCGACACGAAGATTCGCCGCAACATCAAGCTGGCCGAGTGCCCGAGCTTCGGCCAGTCGATCTTCGGGTACGCCCCGACCTGCCCCGGGGCCGTCGATTACGCGGCCCTGGCGGCGGAAGTGAACTTCGATTTCGGATTGGGGATTTCGGATTTCGGAATGAAGACCGAAAACCGATCCGGCATTGAGGCGGAGCCGGCTTTCAATCCGCAATCCGAAATCCCCAATCCGAAATTGGCGTCGGTCTAGCCCGGTCGGGTCATCGCCTCGGGGTTGACGATCTCGTCGAACTTCGCGCCGGTCAGCGGAGTACCGTCTTTGAGCGGCGGGGCCAGCTTGACGGCTTCCTCGCGCAAGGTCGTGCCGTTGTGGTGGGCCGTCTTGGCGATCGTCGCGGCGGCGTCGTAGCCGATGTGCCGGTTGAGCGCGGTCACCAACATCAGCGACTCGTGCAGGAACTTCGCAATCTGCTTTTCGTTGGCCTCAATACCGGGCCGGACCTTGCCGCCGGGCTTGGCAGTGAGGCGCGACTGATCGACTTCGACCATGCCGGTGTCGCGGCTCACGGCGTATTCGAGGGCCTCGTAGTCGGTCTCGGGCACGTCGGCGGCACAGTGCTCGCGGAAGCTCCGGCAGGCGTCGGTGAGCAGCCGGACCGAGTGCAAGAAGTTGTGGATAATCACCGGCTTGAAGACGTTCAGCTCGAAGTTCCCCTGGGACGCCGCGAAGCCGATGGCCGCGTCGTTGCCCAGGACCTGGACGCAGACCATCGTCAGCGCCTCGCTCTGCGTCGGGTTGACTTTACCCGGCATGATCGACGACCCCGGCTCGTTCTCGGGGATGGTCAGTTCGCCCAACCCGCAGCGCGGCCCGGACGCCAGCCAGCGGACGTCGTTGGCGATCTTCATCAGCGCGCCGGCCAGCGTCTTCAACGCCCCACTGGCGAAGGCCAGGGCTTCGTGCCCGGCGAGCGCCGCGAACTTGTTCGGCGCGGTCACGAACGGCAGCCCCGTCAGCGCCGCGATCTTCGCGGCACTCCGGGCGGCGAACTCGGGGTGGGCGTTCAACCCGGTGCCGACGGCCGTGCCGCCCAGGGCGAGTTCGTACAGCAGCGGCAGGGTCGCCTTGACCGCGGCGAGGCTCAGGTCGAGTTGCGCGACGTACCCGCCGAACTCCTGGCCGAGGGTCAGCGGCACGGCGTCCATCAGGTGCGTGCGGCCGATCTTGACGATCCCGGCGAACTCCGTGGCCTTGAGCGCGAGCACGTCCCGCAAGGCAGTCACGCTCGGGATCAGCCGGTGGGTGAGTTCCTCGACGGCGGCGACGTGCATGGCCGTCGGGAAGGTGTCGTTGGACGACTGCGACATGTTCACGTCGTCGTTCGGGTGGACCCAGGTCTTGTCGCCCAACGTCCCGCCGGCGAGGGCCGTGGCGCGGTTGGCGATGACCTCGTTGGCGTTCATGTTGGTCTGCGTGCCGGACCCGGTCTGCCAGACGCGGAGCGGGAAGTGATCGTCCAGGTGCCCGGCGATGACCTCGTCGGCCGCGGCGTGCAGGTGCGCCAACTTGGCCGCCACGGCGAGTTTGTCACCGGGCTTGGGTTGGAACAGGCCGAGGTCGGCGTTGACCGCCAGGGCCGCCTTCTTGAGCACGCCGAACGCGCGGACCAGGGGCCGCGGCATGGTGTCCGCGCCGATGGCGAAGTGCGTCAACGACCGCGCCGTCTGGGCACCGTAGTAGACCCCGGCCGGCACGCGGATGCGGCCCATACTGTCGGACTCGAAGCGGAAGTCGGTCATAATCGGCTCGGGGGTGGGGAGGTGTCGTTACGGCGTCGCCGGGAAGGTCAGCGGGTCGATGACCGTGAGGCCAGGGTAGCGGGTGAAGTCGCGGCCGTTGAGGGTGACGATGTGCGCGACGCCGTGGCCGAGCATGATCGCGGCGAGCCGGGCGTCGTGGACCTGCTTCCCCAAGACCGCGTGCGCGACGATCAGGTTGCGCCAGATGGCGTAAGTCGTGGGCAGGTCGGGGAGTAAGGTAAACGCCCCCTCGATCTCCACAAGCCGCCGCTCCGTATCACTCAAGCTGAGTCCGAACCCGCCTCGGGCGGTGGCCGGGCGGGTGCAGACGTTCCAGAACTCGGCAATATTTTGGGCGGCCGTGACGAGAGTGTCGCCTTGGTCTCTGAGCGTGGCGACGGCACGCAATACCGCATCCGTCCGCGGGTCGCCCAATTCAAAAAGCCGCAGGAGGATGCCGGAGTCGGCGAGGATTCGCATTAGTCACGGTCGTCGTAGATGTCGGCCGACGAAAAGTCGAGGGGCAAGGACTGGCCAGTGGACATCTTACCCATCCGATCCAGGGCTTGGCGGAACTCCTCCGGCGTCAGTTCCGGCCGGGGGTCGTCGTAGATGTCGGCGGAGGAAAAATCAATCGGCAGGGACTGGCCACTCGACATCGCGGCCATCTCGGCGCGGTTCTGCCGGGACTCTTCGAGCGTCGGTCGCGGCCGTGAAATGAATTGGGGCACCGGTTCGGCAGGCGGCGACACACCTGCGCGGGCCGCCTCGACGATTTGCACGACGTGCCGGACCACCGGCGCGGGCAGCCCGGTCAGGTCGATGGTCAGCGGCGCTAAATTAGTGTCCATAACCCCATCCTACCACGGCCGGCCGGGCGTGTCTGTAGCCTTCGGCCGGCGAGCCAGGAGCGTGAGCGACTGGAGCTGTTGCGATCTCCAGTCGTTCACGCCCTTGGCTCGCCGGGGTTCTACGCCGGCAGCATGCCGACTTTCTTCGCGTAGGCGAAGAGGCCGCCGGCTTCGATGATGGGGACGACTTCGCCCAGGCTCTTGAGGGCCCACGAGTCGCCGGTCGTCGTGTTCGTCAGCGTGCTCGCCGTCAAATCGACGCGCAGCTCGTCGCCGGTGCAGACCTGGTCGATCAGCCGCTTCTCGCTCTCGATCGGGACGAGGTACGCGCCGTTGATGCTGTTGCGGTAGAAGATGCGGGCGTAGAACTCGGCGATGACGCAGGTGATACCGGCCGCGGCCAGCGCGATCGGGGCGTGCTCGCGGCTCGACCCGCACCCGAAGTTCCGGCCGGCGACGATGATCTGGTACGGGGACACGAACTCGTCTCCGGCCGGGTCGTGGAACGGGACGCGGCCCTTCGGCAGCCCGCCCTGGGCCTTCGGCACGCCGCTCAGCGCGAACTTGCCGAACATCTTGAACTCGGCCGGGATGGCCGGGTTGTACGTCAGGTACTCGGCCGGAATGATCTGGTCGGTATCGACGTTGTCGCCGAGCACGTAGGCCCGGCCGGTGAGGAGCGTTTGCACGGCGTGTTGCCCCGGCGGTGAAGGGTCGTCGGCCGTTAAGGTAGTCACCCGGCCGGGGAAAGGCGACGCGCCCGCCGGGGGCCGGCCGGTCCGGTCGCGCCGGCGTGCGCGAAATTCGCGTGCTAGGGTTGAACCGGGGCCGGCGGGGCGCGACGGCGTGCCGGCCCGATTGGGTTCCCTGCGAGGCGTTCGGGTATGAATGCGCGGTTGCTACTCGAAGCCGGGGAGTGCGTGCCGGCGGCGCTGGACCTGATGCCCAGCCACACGGCCACCATCGGCCGCAGCCGCGACAGCGCGCTCTTCGTCCCCAACGACCTCGTGTCGAGGCTCCACGCCAAGGTGTACTTCGACGCCGGCCGGTGGTTCGTCCGCGACTTCGGCCTGAACGGCACCCGCATCGACGGCACCCGCATCACCGGGGCGACGCACCTGGCCGACGGCACCACGATCCAACTCGGCGACGTGAAACTCCGCTTCCAGTTGAACGGCGCGACGACGCCGATCACGCACCAGACCCCGCCCCCGCACGCCGGCACGCTCCTCACGCCCAGCGCGTTCCGCCGCACCCCGGTGCCCAACCGGTTCGCGGCCGACGCCAACGGCACCAAGGTCCACGGCTACCCGGTCCGCGAGCGGCCCGCCGGGCACGCGGCCGACGAGTCGGACGGCACCGACACGCAGTTGAAGGTGGACGAGTTGACGGCCCTGTGCCGGTACATGACCGAGGCCGTGACCACGATCGACCCCACCGAGTTGATCGCCCAGACCCTGCGGACCGTCATCAACCAGACCTCCGCCACGCTCGCCGGGTACCTGAGCCTCGACCCCACGGACTTGATGCCCAAGGTCGTGCTTCCCGAGAAAGCGGCCGTCGATATGCGGCTGTCCCGGCGGCTGACCGAGCGGGTCCGCACGACCCGCAAAAAAGCCTGGCTGTTCGGCGACGAGACGACCAACCCCGGCGAGAGTTTGCAGTCCCTGACCGACGCGGTCTGCCTGCCGCTGACCGCGGCGTCCGGCGAGCCGTTCGCGGCCATCCACGTCTACCGGGTCGGCCGCGGGTTCACCGACCGCGAAGTCCGGTTCGTCGAAGTCGTCGCCGGGTTCCTCGCGCCGACGCTGGAAGTCCACCGGCACCGCCGCAAGCTCCAGGCCGAGAACACCCGGCTGCGCAGCGTCGCGCCCGCGGCCGACGAGCTGATCGGCGACAGCAGCGCCATCATGAACCTGCGCATGCAGATCGGCCGGGCCGCCCCGCAGCCGTTCACCGTGCTGATCCACGGCGAGAGCGGGTCGGGCAAGGAACTCGTCGCCCAGGCGCTGCACCGCAACAGCGCGCGGGCCGAGGGGCCGATGCTCGTGGTCAACTGCGCGGCCATCGCCCCGACGCTCCTCGAAGCCGAGCTGTTCGGCTACCGCAAGGGGGCGTTCAGCGGGGCCGACCGCGACCACCCCGGCCTGTTCGAGCAGGCCGACGAGGGCACGATGGTCCTCGACGAGGTCGGCGAACTGTCCCTCGAATGCCAGGCCAAACTCCTCCGCGTCATCGAGGGCAAGGCCTTCCGCGCCGTCGGCGGCACCCGGGACTTGAAGGTCGACGTCCGGCTCGTCGCGGCGACCCACCGCGACCTCGAAGCCGAAGTCCGGGCCGGCCGCTTCCGCCAGGACCTGTTCTTCCGGCTGAAGGTGATTCACCTGCAAGTGCCCGCGCTCCGGGAGCACCCCGAGGACGTGCCCGAACTGGCACACTTCTTCCTCGAACGCCTCTCCGTCCAGTGCCGGCGGTCGTTCAAGCTGACCCCGGCGGCGCTGGCGAAGTTGCAGAACTTCCCGTGGCCGGGCAACGTCCGGCAACTGCGGGCCGTCCTCGAAAGTGCCGCGGTCATGAGCGACGGCGAGACGATCGACGCCGACGCGCTGCCCCTGGGCCCCAGCGAGCCGCCGCCAAGTCCGCCGGGCACGCCCGCCGCGGCCGACCTGCCGCCGAGCCTGGACGTGGACGACCTGGAAACGTGGGCCATCCGCAAGGCGATGATCCAGACCGGGGGCAACGTCAGCCAGTCCGCGAAACTCCTCGGCATGTCTCGGGACACCCTGCACACGAAGCTCAAAAAGAAGGGCATCGACCGCGAGACGATCCTGAACGAGGCGCACTAACTCGCCCTGGCGCGCCCGCCACCGGGTCCGCACAATTCCGCCCTCCGGCCGGCCGCGTTTGGGTACACTGCACCGGTCCGCCGTCCCGGGAAGGTGCCATGAAAACCGCCGCCGCCGTTGTGCTCGCCCTCTGTCTCGCCGGCTGTGCCGAACCGCCGTCGCCGCCGCGCACCGTTCCGGTTGCGCCCGTCGTTCCCGTCGCGCCCGTACCGACTCCCGCGCCAGTCGTTGCCGAAGAGCCGGCCGAGCGGGGTAAGGACGCGGAGCCGTTGCCGGAGCCGCCGAAGGCCGACGCGGCCAACTCGCACAAGCCGCTCACGGCCGACAAGGCGCTGCTCCTCGAAGTCGCGCCGGACCCGGCCGACGCGAAGAAGACGAAGCCGGTGCGGCTGCTCGTCCAGTGCGAAGTCTGCCTGCGCGAGGGCACGTTGGAGGTCTTCTTGTGCAAGACCAACACGAAGGAGCACGAGGCGATCGTCCGCACGGCCGTGGACGCGAAACTCCTGCACGGCGGGCTGCTGGCCCTCGGCCTGACCCCCGGCGCACCGGTCCAGTTCATCGACCCCAAGTCCGGCGAAGTGAACTACGTCCCGGCCAGCGGGCCGAAGGTGGCGGTGACCGTCCACTACCGGCGGGCCGGGCAGTTGCACACGCACCCGGCCCAGGAGTGGATCACCGACGCGAAGACGAAGAAACCGATGGCCCACGACTGGGTGTTCGCCGGCAGCCGGTTTTTGAAAGACCCGGACGAGCCGACCAAGGCCCCGTTCTACACGGCCAACAACGGGGAGGTCATCGCCGTGTCGAACTTCGCCGATTCGATGCTCGACCTGCCGGTCAGCGTGAGCCGGGAGAACGCCGAATTGAACTTCGTCGCGGCGACGGCGGTGGTCCCGCCGCTGCTGTCGAAGGTGTGGGTGATCCTCGCCCCGGCGGCCGCGAAGAAGTGACTTCCGGCCCCGCGCCGGGCCGCCGGGTTGCCCGCGTTTGGGGTTCGCGGTCAGGACGATTGACGCTCTTGACATCCCCCCGAACTGTGGTAATTCGAGTGTAACAGACGGCGATGCGTTTCGCCGAGCCGCACACTTCGAGTAGGAGTCCGTTTCATGGCCCACGTCGTCGCCGAAACTTGCCACGATTGCAAGTACACCGACTGCTGCGTCGTCTGCCCGGTGGAGTGCTTCTACCAGGACGACAACATGCTGTACATCGACCCCGCCGACTGCATCGACTGCGAGGCGTGCGTGCCCGAGTGCCCCGTCGAGGCGATCTACTCCGAGGCCAACCTGCCGACGCAGTGGACGAGCTACATCGAGTTGAACAAGGAGCGGGCCACGGCCTTGAAGGGCGACGGCCACATCACCGACAAGCACGACCCGAAAGAAGGCCCGGGCTGCAAGTCGAAGAGCTAGTCGAAGCGACCTCACCCCCGGCCCCTCTCCGACGCGGAGAGGGGAGCAAGCGAAGAGACCTCACCCCCGGCCCCTCTCCGACGCGGAGAGGGGAGCAAGCGAAGAGACCTCACCCCCGGCCCCTCTCCGACGCGGAGAGGGGAGCAAGTGCGTTGAAGCC
>JAYTSV010000226.1:0-41359 GCA_043745465.1 Fimbriiglobus sp. | reverse complement strand
CAAGGCGGACTGGCAGTTCACGACCGCCGACGCCCGCACCAAGCTCCGCCGCCTGTACCCCGTCTTAGCCACAGACTAGCTGCAACGGAGTACTAGCTTTGCAGACGCGCAAACGTTCACAACCCACGTCGCGGCGGATTTCCCGACGCATGCCAGAATCGACGATACCAACGTGTATGAATCCGGTGAGTTGATCGTGTTCGTTCGTGGACAGATGATTGAATGGGGCCTCGGATCGACAGAGCAGCAAGTTGATGCTTTAGTTCGCCGTGTGATCCCCTTCGACTCAATCCCCGATTACGTCCTCGGCACTGACGAACGGCACACCACGTCCGGAGGGATACTCGCTCCGGTGCGCGCACGGCAAGAGTGGATTGATTCACAACGCCGCCTGAGCAATTACTCGCAGTCGCGGTGGGTCAGCGTTCTCCGTCGCCAAGAAACGCAGCGGCTGCAGGCCGAGCAAGACGCCGAAGCGTTGCGAAACCCGCCGGAGCCGGTCATGTTCCCGGAGTCGTATTGGGAGCGCCAGGCGAGGCCCGACCCGCCTGAGTTCCGCGACGGCGACGACATCCCTTTCTGAGGTGGGCCAAGGCGCGCCGCGTACCTATTATGCCTTCGACGATTCCCCTTCCCCCACTGACGTGAGCGAACCCCCATGGCCTTCACCGCCCCGGCGCTGCCCTACGCCTTCGACGCGCTCGAGCCGCACATCGACGCCAAGACGATGGAAGTCCACTCGACCAAGCACCACAAGACTTACGTTGACAACCTCAACAAGGCCCTCGAAGGCCACGCCGACCTCGCCGCCCACGACATCGTCAGCCTGCTGCGCAACGCCAAGACCGCCGTGCCGGACACGATCAGGGCCGCGGTCATCAACAACGGCGGCGGGCACCACAACCACACGCTGTTCTTCGAGATCATGGCCGCGGACGCTGGCGGCGAGCCGACCGGGGCCATCGGCGACGCCATCAAAGAGTGCTTCGGCGACTTCGCCAAGATGAAGGACACCGTCAAGCAGAACGGCCTGACGCAGTTCGGCAGCGGCTGGAGCTGGGTCGTCTACAACCCCACCACGAGTAAGCTCGAAGCGGTCAAGCGGCCCAACCAGGACAGCCCGCTGATGGACGGCCTCGTCCCGGTGCTGGGCGTCGATGTGTGGGAGCACGCCTACTACCTGAAGTACCAGAACGTGCGGGCGGGTTACCTCGACGCCTGGTGGAACACGGTCAACTGGAAGGCCGTCGAGCAGAAGTATGTCGAGGCGAAGGCCGGCAAGTAGGTCGTTCCAAAACCGATTTTGCCGCGGAGACGCAGAGTCGCGGAGAAGACCAAATTCCAGTTTTGGTTCTCTCCGCGACTCTGCGTCTCCGCGGCAAAATCTGTCTTCAGGTTTTGAGGTCACCAGTGCCCCAGTCGGTCCGGAAGAGGGTCGTCATCCTCGGCTCGACGGGGTCGATCGGCACCAGTGCTCTGGAAGTCGCCGCGGCGCTGCCCGACCGGGTCGAAGTCGTCGGCTTGGTCGCGCACACGAAGTGGGAGCTGCTCGCCCGGCAGTGCCATGCTTTCTGCCCGGCGACGGCCATCCTGACCGACGCCGACGCCTTCGCACGGGCCGACCGCACGGCGTTCCCCCGTGAGACGCGGCTACTCCACGGGCCGGACGCCGTGACCGAGTTGGTACAAGCGGCCGGGGTGGACATGGTCCTCGCGGCGATCGTCGGCGTCGCCGGGCTGGCGGGGACGTTGGCGGCGCTCGAAGCCGGCAAGGATGTTGCGCTTGCCAACAAGGAAGCGCTCGTGGTCGGCGGGGCGCACGTCGTCAAGCTCGCGGCCCGCACCGGCAGTCGCATCTTGCCCGTCGATAGCGAGCACTCAGCGATTCAGCAGGCGCTCACGGGGCACACCGCCGCCGACGTGGCGCGCGTCGTGCTGACCGCCAGCGGTGGGCCGTTCCGCGGCCGCGCGGCGAGTGAGTTGACACACGTCACGTCGGCGGAGGCGTTGAAACACCCGACGTGGAGCATGGGGCCGAAGATCAGCGTCGATTCGGCCACACTGATGAACAAGGCGCTCGAAGTCATCGAGGCCCGCTGGCTGTTCGACCTCACCGCCGATCAGATCGAAGTCGTCGTCCACCCCGAGTCGATCGTTCACTCGTTCGTCGAGTTCGTGGACGGGTCGGTGCTGGCGCAACTGTCGCCGCCGGACATGAAGCTGCCGATCCAGTACGCGTTCACGCACCCCGAGCGCGTGCCCGGGCCGGCGGCGCGGCTCGACTGGGCGGCGATGCGCGTGCTACACTTCGACGCCCCGGACCGCACGGCCTTCCCGGCGCTCGACCTCGGGTTCGAGGTGGTCCGCCGGGGGGGAAGTTGCGGGGCGGTGCTGAACGCCGCCAACGAGGCCGCCGTCGCGCGGTTCCTGGCCGGTACAATAGGTTTCCTCGACATCGCGCGGTGCTGCCGCGCGGCCCTCGATTGCCACGATTACGACCCGACCCCGACGCTCGACGGCCTCCTCGCCTTCGACCGCTGGGCCAGGATGGAGGTTCAGCGTTGGACGCCCAATCGACCGTAACCCCGACCGCCGTTGACGCCGCCGACGGGCCGACCACGCTCACGGGCTGGTTCCGCGCCAACGGCGTGCAACTCGCCTTCATCGCCGTCGCCGCGGCGGCCGTGTTCCGCTACCTGCACCCGTTCGACGTGTTCCTGGCCGGGTTCGGCCTGAGCTTCATCATCTTCATCCACGAGTTGGGGCACTTCGCGGCCGCCAAGTTGTGCGACGTTCACGTCAAGACCTTCAGCATCGGCTTCGGCCCGGCCCTGCCGTTCTGCTCGTACAAGTACGGCGAGACGACGTACAAACTCGCCCTCATCCCGCTCGGCGGGTTCGTGGCGATGGTCGGCGAAGGGGACGGGAACAACGCCGAGGTCGGCGTCGAGGAGACCGACGAGCAGAAGGTCGATCCGCGCAACCTCAAGAACAAGACGGTCCTGCAGCGGATGTTCATCATCAGCGCCGGCGTCGTCATGAACGTCGTCCTGGCCGCCTGCCTGTTCGTCGCGGCGTACATGCACGGCGTCGAGGAGTCCCCCGGCGTGATCGCCCAGGTCGAGAGCGGCGGCGGGGCGTGGAAGGCCGGCGTCCACGTCGGTAGCGAAGTCCGCCGCATCAACAGCCGCGAAAACCCGTGGTTCGACGACATCAAGCCGATCGTGTTCAGCACCGACCGGGGCGACAGCGTCACCCTCGACCTCGTTTACCGCGGCACCGCGACCACCCTCGCCGCGGAGCCGTTCAAGCTCGAAGGCGGCATGGCCCCGATGCTCGGCATCGCCCCGCCGAACAGCCTCGAACTCTTCCACGCCAAGCGCGACGCCGTGCCGCCGTTCCTGCCCGGGTCGGTCTACGCCCAGGCCAGCTCCCCGGCCGGTCAGCCGGGGTTCCTGCCGGGCGACGTGATCGTCGCCATGACCGACCCGGCCAACCCGACCGCCGTCACGCCGATGGACCTGCGACCCGGCGGGTTGCCCGGCGCGAGCTTCGATTACTTGAACCGCCAGCGCCTGCTCGTCGGCAAACCGGTTACCTACGACGTGGCCCGGCGCGCCGTTGAGGGGAGGGTGTCTGAAGGCGGGACCGTGCGCCTCACCGTCCCGCCGGCGTTCCACCGCGACCTCGGGCTGCGTATGCGCATGGGCGAAGTGACCGCCGTCCGCCGGGACTCGCCCGCGGCGAAGTCCGAGTTGGTGGCCCGCCAACCGGAGACGAAGAAGACGCCGCTGACCCCGGGGGACGAGATCGTCGCCGTGGACCTGCCCGAAGCGGACGGCCGGACGACCCGGTACACGACCGACGCCACGGAAGCCCCGCCGGCCGACGCCAAGGTGACCGTCAAGCCGCTCGACCCGGTCCGCCTGCCGTTCGACCTGGCCCAGTGGGCGGCGCGGCCGTCGCCGGTCCGCAAGGTCAAGCTGACGGTGTTGCGCACGGTCGAGCACGCCCCGCAGCGGAAGACGCTCGACCTCGACTGGGACGCCGCCTACGCCGACGAAATCGCCCCGCAGTTCGGCATCGGCACCCCGATTGCGCTGAACGGCCTGGGGCTGACGTACCAGGTGCTGGCCGTCGTCCACGCCGTCGAGCCGTTCGCTGCCGCCGAGCGGTCGTTGCCGGCGGACCAGCGCAAGACGCAGTCCCCCGCCGCCCGCGCCGGGCTGCTGCCGAACGACAAGATTTTGCAGGTGAAGTTCCAGGCGGCCGATCACGAGGGCAAGCCGGTGACGACGAAGTTCGAGCCGGTCAAGCCGCACCAGTGGCCGTTCGTGGACTTCAAGTTGCAACTCCAAGCCCCGCACGTCGTCGAAGTGAAGTACGAGCGAGACGGTCAGGAACTGACGGCCGAACTCGCGGCCGACACCGACCCGACCTGGCCGGTCTTCCCGCTCGGCCTGGACTTCGCCAAGGCGACGGTGGTCCAGAGAGCCGACGAAATGCTGGGCGCGCTCAACATGGGCGGGTACCGCACGTACCGCGGCATCCGCATGACCTACCAGGGCCTGTACGGCATCGTCTTCGGGGACGTGTCGATCACGTCCATGTCCGGGCCGATCACCCTGACGCGGATTTCGTACCTGATCGCCGGCCAGGACGTGTGGCACCTGCTGTTGTGGATGGCGATGATCTCGATCAACCTGGCGGTCGTGAACTTCATGCCGATCCCGGTCCTGGACGGCGGGCACATGGTCTTCCTGATCTACGAAGGCATCCGCGGCAAGCCGGCCCCCGAGTCGGTCCAGGTGCTGCTCACCTACGCCGGCCTGGCGTGCGTCCTGTGCCTGATGCTGTTCGTCGTCGGCCTCGACATCTGGCGACTCTTCTTCGGGTGACGCGCGGGCGGGTCGGGTGTTGCAGAACTTGGTGAAAGTGGTCAATTTGCGAGGTAAACGTTGATGCCTCGGTTGTCGAAGTTTTACGGGATCGCAATCTACATTTATTACAGGGAGCACGCGCCGCCACACTTCCATGCGATTTACGGTGACGACGAGGCCATGATCGAGATCGCGACTGGTGCCGTACTCGACGGTCAACTACCCCGGCGGGCGCGGGTGCTGGTCGCGGATTGGGCATTAGCCCACCGGACAGCGCTCCAACAGGACTGGGATTTGGCGGCGGCCAGTCAGCCGCTGTTACCGATACCGCCTCTTGACTAACGAGGGAAGTCGATGATCTTGCGAATCGTTGGGGCCGAGACTCGCGGCTCTTACCGACTGTGGCTGTCGTTCAACGACGGTACCCGCGGCGTGACCGACCTACTCCCGTTGCTGGATGGCCCCGTCTTCGCGCCGCTCCGCGACCCGGCGTATTTTGCGCAGTTCGCCCTCGACCCGGATTGCGGAACAGTCGTCTGGCCTAACGGCGCGGACTTCGCCCCCGAAGCCCTCCGCGCGATGGTCGAGTCGGACGCGGTCCTCGCCTGAGTGCGCGGCGAACTGGGGGCCGGCTATAAACTTACTGGCACCCTAAACGAGTAATCCCCCTCGACACCGGGCCGGTCACAAACTCACCGGCACCCTGAGCGAGTACCCGCTCGACACCGGCCTGTACGATTCGGCCGTCGCCCGCGGATTTTTCAAGCCGAAGCGACCGGAACACGTTGAACCGCAGTTCATCGGGCGGTTCAGTTCCGCGTGCTTCGACCACGACCACTACGAAGACGGCCATCCCCCGTCGGGCGGCGAGATTCCCGACTGCGCCGGGTCACAACACCCGCTCAGAAACGGTGCCCGTGAGCCGGCCGACGGCGCGTAAAATATCGTCGATGAGGGCAGGTCCGTGGAATACTTCACACTCCGCAACGCGGCAATTGCCGGCCTCGCGCAAATCGGCATCGTCGTCGCCGGGGTGCTGGCCGCCGGGGCGTGTCTCAAGTGGTCCGCGACGACCGGACTGCCGCCGCCGCCGCGAACGGTCCTGGTCGCCGAGTACGGGTTCCTGGCGCTGGCCTTGCCGTTGGAGTGGGCGAGCGCGGCAGCGGTCGCCCTGCGGCGAGCCGACCACGGCGATTTCGAGACGACAGGGGTCATCGTATTTTTCACCGGGGGCGGCCTGATCCTGGGACTCCTCGCCGTCGCGTGCAACGCCGCATTCGGACCCCTGTTTCGGGTGATCGCCGGCGGGTGCGGCATGACCTTGGGAGTGGGAACGTAATCGCGGCGGCAACTTGAACTGCTTCGTGTTGGACACCGACAAGCACGCGGCCACGAGCTAACGACGAGCCGAGAGCGACGACTGGCAGAAGCCTATGGCAGAAGCCTACGCCCGGTCGCCCGGCCGGCGGCGGCGGAGTTCCTGAGACGAGCCGCGGCCCGGGCGGGGCGGCGGCAGGGGGCCGCCCATCGACCGGGTGCTGGGCAGGGCCGGGGCCGTCGCCGGGCGGGCGACCCAGGCGTCGCCGGCGTCCCCCGGGGTCGTCTCGACCACGGCCGTCGCCCGGCCGGTCGCCCACTGGAGGACGCGGCGGGCGACTTCGGCGGCGACCTTGCTGTTCGTCGCGACCGCGCCGGTCGGCAGGCCCATGTCCTGCTGGAGGTACTGCTGCACCAGCCGGGCGATGACCAGGGCGGTCTCGCGGTTCGGCTGCCGGCCGAGGCCGCGGAGCACGTCGATGGCGTCCGGGTTGGTCGGGTTCCAGGCGAGGAGCATTTCCGCCGCGAGGATGCGGATCGCGCCCGGCTGGTCGATGTCGGTCATGCGGTCGAGCAGGTCGGGCGTAATCAGGCCCAGGCCGCGCAACAATTGCGCCAGTTCGACGCGGAGTTGCGGCGGCATCTGCGCGTCCACGACCTGCTGGCAAATCTCGGAGGTCAACTCGGGCCGCGTGCCGGCGTGCAGCACCACGCCGTAGTGGCCGACGAGGGTCTGCAGGCTGCGCTCGCCCAACGCCCCCGGCTCGGCGGCCCAGGTGGTCAGGTCGCACACGGCGACGCCGTCGATGGCCCCGGGGGCACCGGGCAGGGCACCGTCGCGGGCCTGCAGGGGGTCGGACAGGGCGGCGCGAATCGCCTCGCGGACCAGGGGCCAGCGGCCCGGGGCGTCGGCCATCAGGGCGACGGCGGCGGCCCGCCGGACTTCGGGCGACTTGTCCCGCAGGTACTCGCCGACAACGCCCAGAACCCCGCCGTCCGTGGCCGTGGCCAGAGCCTTCAACCCGGCCGCGCGGACGCCCGGGTGCGGGGTGCGGTCGAGCGCGTCCAGGACGAGATCGGCCTCGCCGTCCCGCCAGTACGTCCGCTGCTGCAGGGCCGTCAGGGCGGCCAGGCGGACCTCGACGCGGTCGTCGGCGAGCAGTTCGGCGGCCGGACTGGGGTCGTCCTGGAGAACGTCGGCCAGGGCGCGGACCTCGGGCAGGTGGGCGTACTCGCCGGGGTGAACGGGCCAGGTCGCCCGCCGCAACAGGTGCCGGACGATGGCCCGGCCGCGGCGGCGCGGTTCCAACCCGGTGCGGACCAGGTCGTGCCCGACGAACAAGGCCATTGCCACGAACAAGAGGATGCCACGGCCGAGGCGGGCGACCCCGTCCGGCTCGTGCCGCGTCACGAACCACAACCAGCCGAGGGCGATCAGGTACAGGGCGATGAGCAGGCCGCTGGCCGGCGGCCGCCAGACGTGCCGGTGCCGGAGGAGTAACAAGCTGCCGAGCAGGCCGGCCGACGCGCCGACGACGGCGAGGGCGGACTCGTACCCGGCCGCCGCCGCGCCGAGGACCGCCGGCGGGAGCAGGAGCAGGGCCAGGCTGACCGTCCGGTCGCGGACCAGGCCGAGCGGGGTCATTTCAAAGGGGGTCGCGTCGCGCATCGTGAGCCACCACCCGCGGACGGGTTCAAGACCACCGGGAAAAAACGGGCCGACACCGCAATCGTAGGTCACACTTCGCCCCGAAGCCGGCCCCTCCGGCAAGAAGAATTTCCCCCGGCCCGGCCCCGGCAGCCGTCCGGACTGAAAAATCCTTCGTTTCAAACCGACAACCTCTTGCGGTGGAATAATGACGGCCAACTTTCCGCGCGGGGTTCTCGTCGAATAAGTGAGTTGGGGTTGCGCCGCGCAAGCCGGTTGGATTTGTGGCGTGGCCCGAGGATTCCGACGCGGGCGAAAGTAACAGCAGGCGCGGCGGACATTGTGTTTTAAGCTGACAGTGGAAAACTTCGCACCGAGCGATTCCAGGCCGGCGAATTGCCGAATAATCTCAACGAACGTCCCCGGATACCCCGACGGCTGAAGCGACCGTAACGACACAACGGCGTTCGTCCGCGATGGAGGATTGCAAGTGGCACGGAATTTCTGGCAGCGCGCGGTGTCCGTTTCCCGCCACCCGCGGCTCCAAATCGAGTCGTTGGAAAGCCGGGTGGTTCCGGCGATCGTCCAGACGGGCCTGCCGACGTGGCTGGCCGCCGGCCCGTACCACGCAGTGGACGGCCAGGTCACGTCCATCCAGGGCACGTTCAACAACCCGACGACCGGGGCCGTCGTCGGCATCGCCCCGAACCCGCTCGACGCCAACGTCGCGTTCGTCGCGGGAGTGAGCGGCGGCATTTGGCGGACGACCAACTTCCAGGCCGCCGACCCCACGTACACGCCGCTGACGGACCAACTGCCGTCGCAGTCGATCACGTCGATCAGCCTGAACCCGGACAACCCGAATCAGGTCCTCGCCGGCCTCGGCAACAAGTCGTCGGCCTCGAACGCGGACGGCCAGGTCGTCGGCGACCTCGTCGGCCTTTACGCCACCGACAACGCCCTCGCCCCGACGCCGACGTTCCGCGTCATCGGCGGGCAGAACTCGCAGTTCGTCAACTTGAGCATCCAGAGTGTACTCGTCCGCAACGGGTACATGTTGGTCACGGGCCTGGACAACGACGGCACGACCGCCCGCGAGGGCGTGTTCTTGAGTACCGACAACGGGCTGACGTTCCGCACCCTGGACGGCGTCGGCGGCCTCCCGGCCCAGGTCGTGGCCGGCGGGGGTAAGGGGTACTACCAACTCACGGCCGACCCGGCCAACCCGAACCGCGTCTACCTCGGCGGCCAGTCTGGCCTCTTCCGCACGGACAACATCCTGGCGACGACTCCGAGCTGGACCAACGTCACCGACCCGCGCATGAAGGTCGGCTTGGCGACCGTCAACGTCAAGTTCGCCGTCCACAATTCGCCCGGCAACAACATCGTTTACACGGCCATCGCCAATTCGGACGCGCTGTCCGGCGTTTTCTGGTCCGCCGACCTGGGGCAGACCTGGAACCTCATGGACATCCCCACCTCGTTGGGGACGATCGTGGGCATTCAGGACGCCACGAACGCGACCCCGATCGTCATTACCGCCGGGGCGGGGTTGGGGACCGGGGACGAGGTTCTGGTCCAGGGTGTGACCGGCAACTTGGCGGCCAACGGCATCTGGAAGGTCACGTCCACCGGGGCGGCGACGTTCAGCCTGGACGGGTCGGTCGGGACCGGCGTGTACACCGGGGGCGGGATCGTCCAGAAGGTGTTCGGCGTCAACTCCGGGGGCCAGGCCGGGCTGCACCTGTCGCTGGCCGCCGACCCGACCAACCCGAGCCTGGTGTACATCGCCGGGGACCGCCAGGACCTGCTCGACTTCGGCACGCCGAACGGCGTCGGGGCGCGGAACTTCACGGCGAACATTCTGCGCGGCAACCGCTCGACCCCGAGCGGCAACAATGCGTTCGCGCCGTCCCCGCAGTGGCAGGCGATCACGGACAACAACGCCCTCGGTAGCGCCCCGCACGCCGACTCCCGGACGCTCGTGTTCGACGCGGTCGGCAACCTGATCGACGGCGACGACGGCGGCATCTACCGCCGGTCCGCCCCGCAGACCGACAATACCGCGTGGGTGTCCGCCATCGGCGACCTGAATGTCGGCCAGTTCAGCTCCGTGAGCCAGGACACGGTCAACAACGTTGCCTTCGGCGGGACGCAAGACACCGGGGTGATCGAACAGTCCTCGAACCAACCGCTGGCCGGCGACACCCTGTGGCGGAACGTCGGGCCGGGCGACGGCGGCGAGTCGGCCGTGGACAACACGTCGTCCCCCGGGGCGTCGATCCGGTACACGCTGTACGGCAACTTGGTCGGCCTCGAACGCCGCGTGTTCAACTCCAAGAACGTCCAGGTCGGCCCGACCCGGAGCGTGCGGTTCGGGTCGCCGACCGACCCGACGCCGTACAAGGGCATCGACAACGCCGGGTCCAGTTTCACCTCGAAGTACGTGTTGAACGCCGTCGATCCGCGGCTCATGCTGGTCGGCCAGGACAAGGTGTACGAGGACAACGACCCGGCCGGCTTCCCCGGCGACATCGTGGCCAAGGTCACTCCGCCCGGCATGAAGGGGTTCACGACCTCGCTGGCCTACGGCGGCCGGCAGAACGGCATCAACATCCCGCGCATCGCCTTCGTCGGCACCGACGCCGGCGAACTGTTCATCCGCGGCGCGGCCGGCGGCTTCAACCCGGCGACCGTGCCCGGCAGCGGCGACATCCGCTCGATCGTCCTCGACCCGGACGACTGGCGGACCGCCTACGTCCTCCGCGGGGCGACCGGCGTCCTCGACTACACCCGACCGTTCGCCTCGTCCCAGGTGTACGTGACCCGCGACGGCGGGTTGACCTTCACCGACCTGACCGAGAACATTTTCAGCAAGACGTACGACTTGAACGGCAATGTCGTCGGAGGCCTGTCGTCCAACATTACGTCCCTCGCCCTGTGGGACTCGACGCCCAACGGGTCGGGACCGGGCGGCACGGTTCTGCTCGCCGGCGGCGTCGGCGGCGTGTTCCGGTACGTGCCGAGCATCGTGGACCCGACCGTCAGTTCGGGCGGGTGGACGCAGTACGGCACCGCCCTGCCGAACGCCTTCGTGTCGGCCGTCAAGGTGTCCGGCAACCGGCTCACCGTTTCGACGATGGGCCGCGGCGTCTGGCAGATTCCGGACGTCTCGACGACGATCAACCAGGCCGCCCGGGTGACCGTCCAGGGCACCGACGGGAACGATAACTTCACCTTCGGCGGGGCCGGCACCACCGCCGGGTCCGTGTTCGTCTCGGACGGCATGGGCAATTCGCTGTTCGTCAACCGCAAGACCGGCGCGTCGTTCAGCTTCGTCGGCGGCACCGGGGCCGACACGCTGACCATCGGTACGAGCGGCGCGGCCGGCGGGGACTTGCAGTTCCTCAACGGCCGGATCGTGGCCGACCTGGGCAACAACCCGGGCGACACGATTATCGTCAACGACCAGGGCCGCGCGGTCCCGACCAACGTGACCGTGACGGCGACCACGATCGGCGGCGGGGCGACGGACAACATCTTCGCTCCGGGCGCGGTCCTCGTCTACTCGGGCTTGTCCCAGGGGACGCTCCGGGTCGATCTGGGCACCCAGACCGTCGGCGGCAACCTCGTCAACGTCCAGTCCACGTCGGCCGCGACGACCCAACTGTTCGGCACCAACGGGGCGGACACGTTCGTCCTCAACGGCAAGGCCGGCGCACTGAACGAGAACGGCGACCTGTCCGGGTTCTTCGGCACCGTGACCATCGACGGTCGGTCCGCGGGCCTGTCCGGCGCGGGCAACGCCCTCACCGTTAGCGACGTCGGGGCGACCTCCGGGAATGCCAACGTCCGTCTCGTCGGCAATCAAGTCCTCGGCTTCGCCGGGCCGACCGACGCGGCCGTCATCTCGTACTCAAACGTCACGTCGCTCGGCGTGATCGGCTCGGACAGCGCGACGCTTTCCGAGAGCTTCCGCGTCGAGAACCCGGCCGCGGCACTGACGCTGGCCAACCGCAGTGGGCCGGACTTCGTCAACGTCCGCGCGGCCAACAATGCCGTCACCCTGACCGGCGGCCCGGGTGCGACGACCTTCCGCGTCACGAGCACCGCCGGGGACAACCTCGACGGCGACTTGAACGGCATCGTCGCCCCGCTAGCGATCAACGCCGGGTCGGGCGACAGCCAACTCGTCGTGAGCAACTTCGCCAACACCCTGGGCTCGCAGTACACGGTCACCGCGACCTCGATCGCCGGGGCGACCCCGCAACCGATCACCTTCTCGACGACCGGCCGGTTCGCCAACCCCGACGGCACTGGGTTCTGGCTCCGCGGGTCGAACCTGGGCGACGACAGTTTCACCGTGGTTTCGACCCGGGGCAACGGGTCGCAGACGACGATCGACGGGGACGGCGGTAACGACGCGTTCAACGTCGGGGCGGACAACCTCGGGTCCGGCGGCACCGTCGCCCTGCGGGGGGGGGCGGGGTCGAACCTCGTGACCGTCGATTCGGGCATCTTCGGCGTCACCGCCACGTCCCTGGCGATCGTCGGCGGCGGCGGCGGCACGACCCGCGCGACCGTCCTCGGGTTCGTCATCGGGGACAAGGTCACCCCGACCCTGACGGTGACCGACACGGTGAACGGGAACTTCACCGGGGTCGGCGGCCCGATCCTGATCAACTCCCTGTCGTTCTTCGACTACGACGGCCGCGGGGGCCGGAACAACTTCCTGTACCGCGACGGGACCAACGTGTCCTTCGGATCGCTGGCCAACCCCGGGGCCGGGATCGTCTACCAGCCGACCGGCGTGGCCAGCGGGCAGATCCGCCTGGCCGGGGTCGGCCCGGTGGTCAACTTCTCGAACGTCAACGGCACCGACGCCGGCGGCCTGCTCATCAACGGCGACGCGAACGGCACCGGTGCCCTCGACACGGTCACCGTCGTCGGCGTCAGCGACACCAACTCGCCCGTCACCGGTGCGCTCGCGGGGACGACGGCCGACAACGGCGCGGACACGTTCGACGTGAGCGACCAGGCGGTCACCCTGTTCAACCAGACGCTCGGCCAGCTGCGCAGCCTGGCCGTGGTCCCCGGGACGGTGCGGACGCTGATCGTCCAGGGGGGCAACGAGACGATCCAAGGCGACACGTTCACCGTCACCCCGTCGGCCAAGCTGGACATCTTCGTGGACGGCCAGGGGCCGACGCGGAAGCGGAACGGCAACACGCTCAAGGTGAACACGGCCGAGGCGTCCCGCGTGGACCGCGTGGCCAACCCGTTCACCGGCGAGCTGCAGACCCGCATCGTGACCGACAGCGGGGCGAGCTTCGCGTTCAAGAACTTCCCCAACGCGGCCGGCGTGCGGAGCATCTTCGCCGTCGGGGCCGACGCCGGCGGCGGGCCGCGCGTCCGGGTGTACGACTCGGTCACCAAGGAGGTCCTGTTCGACCAGTTCGTGTACGACCCGGGGTTCACCGGCGGCGTCCGGGTGGCGACCGGGGACGTGACCGGGGACGGCGTGCCGGACCTGATCGTCGCGGCCGGGACCGGCGGCGGCCCGCACATCCAGGTGTTCGACGGCATCACCTTCCAACGGGTGGCCAGTTTCTTCGCCTACGAGAGTTCCTTCCGCGGCGGGTCGTTCGTGAGCGTCGGCGACCTGAACGGCGACGGCGTCGGGGACATCGTCGTCGGTTCGGGCCTGGGCGGCGGACCGCTCGTCAAGGTGTTCGACGGCACCGGCCGGGCGCTGACCGCCTTCTTCGCCTACGACAAGGCCTTCCGCGGCGGCGTCCGGGTCGCCTCGGGCGACGTGAACGGCGACGGCAAGGACGACATCGTCACCGGGGCCGGCCCGGGCGGCGGGCCGCACGTCAAGGTGTTCAACGCCTCCGACTTGCGCATCCTGACGCAGTACTTCGCCTTCGACCCGGCGTACACCGGCGGCGTGTTCGTCAGTGCCGGCGACGTGAACGGCGACGGGGCCGCCGACGTGGTCGTCGGCCCGGGCGACAATAGCGTCCCGCAGATCAGCATCCGGGACAGCCGCAACGGGTCGGTCACCCCGCTCAGCGTCTTCGACATCGGGGTTATCGCCAACCCCGACCCCCTGCCGCTGGTGGACAGTAACGTGTTGAGTGCCGAGGGCAGCCAGAACACCGAGTCGGGCGGCATCCGCGTGTCCGTGGCCGACCTGAACGCCTCCGGCACGCGGCAGATCGTCGTCAGTCGCGGCCCCGGGTACGTCCCGCGGATTCGCACCTACACCGTCAACCCCCTGGCCGAAGCCGGCAACTTCCTGGCCTTCGAGCCCGAGTTCACCGGCGGCATCTACGTGGGGTAAACCGCCGTAGGCGAAGGCGAGCGGCCCACGTGAGTGGGCTGTTCCAACCCGGAATGCGGGGCGGCAACCTGGGGGAAGTTTCCGGCACTTCCCGGGGGCAGGACTCTCGCATTCCGGGTTGCAACAGCCCACTCACGTGGGCCGCTCGCCAAGATTCGCCGCTCGCCGGGAGCTGCGGACGGTCACTTCTTCAGCGCGGCTCGGTAGGTCGTCGTCCAGGCGAACGACTTGCCAGGGGCCAATTCGTCGATGGCGATGAACGGCTCGGGGCAGATCACGGTCGAGATGCCCCAGACGCGGAAGGCGCTCAAGGGGCGGTCGCTGGTCACCTCGACGGCCGTGCCGGACGGCGCGTGCCGCATCGTGAAGGCGTAGGCCTTCGCCGGCAGGTCGGCGTACTCGGCGTAGACGTAGCCCTTGTCGAGCTTGCCCGTGAAGGCCAGCGCTTTCGGGTCGTCGCCGGCCAACTCGGCGTAGCGGTCCTCGGCCTTCGTCGTCGTCAGCGCGGCGGGCCAGTCGAAGCGGTAGTTCGGGCCGACGGGGTCGCGGTTGACGTTGAAGAAGTTGTGGTTGTACACCTTCGTCGTCAACGGCTTCGTGCCGGTGTTGGTGAGGGTCGAGTTCAGCCGGAGGACGGCGGCGGTGTCGGTGTCCCGGGCCTCGACCGTCTTGACGAGGGTGTACCCGACGCCGGACTTGGCCGTCACGGCGTGCGTGAAGGTGTGCGTCCCGGCGGCGAGCGCGTAGGTCCGCGTGCCGGGGTTGGCGACCTTGTACGCCTTCATGAACTGGTACGGTTCGTCCTTCTCCTTCACCAACTCGCCGACGCCGATCTTGACGAACGTCGCGCCGGCGGGCGCGGCGGCGTAGTCGGCCGGGCCGGCCTGGTCGAACTCCTCGCACGGGCCGGTGATGTCGTCGGCGTTCGTCGGGGTGTGCGTCCCCTTCCAGGCGTGGAACAGCGTCGCCCCGTTAACGCGCCAGTCGGCGATCACGCCGCCGCGGTCGAACCGGGTGCCGCGGTAGAAGCCCTTGGCGTCGTCCGGCAGGTAGAGCGTGAACGCCGAGTGCGGGCCGGTCACGGCGACCTTCGGGTAGTCCTCCGCGACCGCGGGGGCGGCGAACAGCAGCACGAGAAACAGCGATCGGGTCATCGGGGTTACCTCACTTCGGGGATGATCTTCGCGGCCGCGAGGCCGTCGAGGACGAACTGCACGGCGATGCCGGCCAGGACCAGGCCGAGCACCCGGCCGACGACGTGGATGCCGGTCGCGCCCAGCCGCCGTTGGATCGGGTCGGCCAGGCGGAGCGTGGCGTAGGTCGTCAGGCCGGTCAGGGCGATGGCGATGAACACCCCGGCGGACTCGAACACGGTCGTCGCCCGGGTCATCAGCACGGCGACCGTCGAAAGGGCCGCCGGGCCGGCCAGGAGCGGCACGGCGAGCGGCGTGATGGCCACGTCCCCGGCGTCCGTCGAGCCGTCGGCGTCGGCCTCCTCGACGACGGCCGCGGCCGGCTCGTGCTTCTCGCGGATCATGTCCAGCGCGACCAGGAACAGGATCAGCCCGCCGGCGATCTGGAACGCCGGGAGCGACAGGCCGAGGTACGCGAACAGCCAGGTGCCGAGCAGCGCGAAGGCCGCGAGGATGGCCGTGGCCGCGACGCACGCGACCAGCGCGGTCTTGCGCCGCTTCCGCGGGGCGTACCGGGCCGTCAGCGCGAGGAACGGCGGGATCGTCCCCGGCGGGTCCACGAGGAAGAGGAGCGACACGAGGGCAGTCATGGTGAAGTCGAACATCCCGGTTAGGTTATGCCCGCCGCTCGCCTTTGGGGGGCCGCGCGCCTACGAATGCACGAGGGGGTGACGATGGAACGGTTCGCGGTCCGCTCGCCGGTGCCGGTCTCGGCCGCGGCGGTTTTCGACTGGCACGCCCGGCCGGCGGCCTTCTCGCGGCTCATCCCGCCGTGGGAGCGCGTCAGCGTCCGCGCGATCGACGGCGGGTTCGGCGACGGCCAGCGGGTGACCCTACGCGCCCGGATCGCCGGGCCGGTCGGTAAAGACTGGGTCGCCGAACTGTTCGATGTCGTCCCCGGCCGGCAGTTCCGCGACCGCCAGTTGAGTGGGCCGTTCGCCGCCTGGACGCACGCGCACCGCTTCCACCCCGACGGCGCGGACGCCTCGATTCTCGAAGACGACATCGAATACCGACTGCCGTTGGGCGGTCTCGGCCGGCTGTTCGGCGGTGGGTTCGTGCGGCACAAGCTCGCGGCCATGTTCGCCTACCGCCACGCCGTAACCGCGTCCGACCTGCGCCGGCACGCCCAATTCTCGGCGCGGCCGCGACTCGCCGTCGGCATCACCGGGTCGAGCGGCTTGATCGGCAACGAGTTGGCGTACTTCCTGTCGGCCGGCGGGCACCGCGTCGTCCGGCTGGTGCGCGGCCCGGTCAAACCCGCCCCGTTCGACGACGGCACGACGGCCCGCACCTGGACGCCCGACGCGCCGCTCGACCCGGGGACGCTGGCCGGGCTGGACGCGGTCATCCACCTGGCCGGCGACGGCATCGCCGACGGCCGCTGGACGGCGGCGAAGAAGGCGCGCATCCGGGACAGCCGGACCGGGCCGACGCACCGCCTCGCCGAGGCCGTCGTCGCCGCGAAGGTGCCGGTGTTCCTGAGCGCGTCGGCCGTCGGCATTTACGGGAGCCGCGGCGACGAGGTGCTGACCGAGCACTCGACTCTCGGCACCGATTTCCTCGCCGACGTGGGCAAAGCCTGGGAAGGCCCGACGCGCCTGGTGGCCGACGCCGGCGTGCGGGTCGTCAACTTGCGCTTCGGCGTCGTCCAGACGCCGAAGGGCGGCGCGCTCGGCAAGCAATTGTTGGCATTCCAGGCGGGCAACGGCGCGGTCCTCGGCGGCGGCGGCCAGTGGGTGAGTTGGATTACGCTGAACGACCTGATCGGCGGCGTCCACCACGCGCTGATGACCGACGGTCTCAGCGGCCCCGTCAACCTGACGGCCCCGCACCCGGTGACCAACCGCGTCTACGGCCGGACGCTCGCCGCCGTCCTCGGCCGGCCGTTCGTGCTGACGGTCCCCGCGCCCGTGTTGCGCGTCCTCTTCGGCGAGTTGGCCGACGCCGCGCTGTTGTCGAGCGCGTGCGTGATGCCGACGCGGCTGACCGAAACCGGGTTCGCCTTCGACCACCCCGAGTTGGAGCCGGCCCTGCGGAGCGTGCTGGGCCGGTGACCGGGCACGCGGCGTGGTACAATCGGCGGACGCCCCTCACCGGAGTGACTGCTAATGCCGCTGCACGACTGGACCCGCGTGACCCCGAACGACTTCCACGGGTTCCACGTCTTGTGGATTACGGCGCTCAGTAACACGCTCAATCAGGGTCTGCTGCCACCGGGGTACTACGCCCTTCCGGAACACATCGTCCCTCCGTTCGCCCCCGACGTGCTGACGCTGGCCACGGGCGAACGCGACGCCCTGCCGCAATGGCCGGGTGACGGCGACGGCGGTGGTGGGGGCGTTGCCGTGGCGACGGAGACGGAAGTCGAGGTCACGCTGACCGCCGGGCCGCGGAAGCGCGAGAAGCCGCCGGAGCGGCACATTACCGTGCGGCACGCCGAGGGCCGGCGGCTGGTCGCCGTGATCGAACTCGTCTCGCCGGGGAACAAGGCGAAGGCGGCGGCGATCCGCGGCCTGGTGGAGAAGTCGGCCGCGCTCCTGGCCAACGGCATCCACCTGTCGATCATCGACGTGTTCCCGAACCCGCCGCGGTTGCCCCGCGGGTTCGGCGGGGCGATCTGGCGCTCGATCCGGCGGGCCGAGGCCGAGTACGCGCCCAAGTTCTCGCGGACGCACGCGGCGTTCGCGGCCCGGGACGGCGGCGGCTGCGTGGCCCAGTTCCAGTCCTCCGAAGTCGGCTCCCCGCTCCCGCGCCTGCCGCTCTACCTGACCGAGCGCGGGTGCGTCCTACTCCCACTAGAAGAGACCTACCAAGCCGCCTGGGCCGGCTACCCCAAGCCGCTCCGCCCCGCCCTCGAAACGCCGCCGGCGTGAAGCGAGTTGGCGAGCGACGCCCGGCGAGCCAAGAGCGTCAGCGACTGGAGCGCGTCGATCTCCAGTCGCTCACGGTGCCGTGTCGGGGGCCATCAGCGTGATCATTCGGACGCCGTCGCCGGACGCCGCGTAGGCGACGTGGAGACAGCACGCGGCCGAGTCGAAGCGGTCCCAACTGCCGTCCGCACCGGATTTCGTCGGCGGCACCCGCAGCGTGACTTACCAGTTCGATTTGTTAGACCCCGCCTGGGAGTTGAAAATCACCTTCGATGCGAAGCAGTCCCACGCAGAGTTGACGGCGGGGTAACATGACCTGGGCCGTTTCCAGGAGCAGGTGCTGAGCCACGACACGCTACCTGTGAAGTACCTTGCGGAGCTGGTGAAGTGAAGCACGGGAGTTCCGCTCTGATTTAGGACATTCTGAGAAATATCGACGGCTGAGCAAATGGCAGGCAAAAAAGTGCGAATAGCCTTTTGATTGGTCGGTTATTGTGGCGAAACAACATAGTTCAAGTGAGGCGCGGTAGCGATGATAGAATCTCCTTTGTCAATTTATTGTCCTCATTGCCATCGGCATACGTCGCTTACGCCGGCACCAGTATCTGTGAACTACGCAGGAGACTCGTGGAAAGTTGGGGCATTTTGGAGAAAGTCCGCAAGTGAGATTTGGTGGATAGGAATCTGTAACTATTGCAACCGGCCTGTATTAGTTATGGATAATGGAGAGATTATCTATCCAGTCGAATCACCATGCCCAACTGATGAAAATATTCCTGTCGAGATTCGTCAGGACTTGGATGAAGCTAAGCGTTGTCTACAGACTGATGCTTTTCGTGCGACTGCCGTAATGGCCAGACGCTCGATACAAGCATGCGAAATAGACAAAGGCGCAAAAAAAGACAAGCTGGCCGAGCAAATTTCAGAGCTCGCTGCGTCAGGTGTTATTACCAAAGACGTGAAAGAATGGGCAGACCTTGTGCGATGGGTTGGCAACGACGGGGCACATCCGGGTGGCCAGCCTGTGACAAAGGAGGACGCCGAGGAGATTCTTAATCTCGCAGAACAGTTGCTCCACGTCGTATATGTGACGACTGCCGCCGCGAAAGCCATGAAGAAGGCCAGGGGGAAATAAGGCATGTGGCGATTGCAGGATTCAACATGATGAGTGAGACGAGGAGCGGCGATATTTTCATCGCAGAGCAGGCGTTCGACTTCGTCCTGGCCCTCGACGGGGTCCACGAACTTAGCACACCGCTCGAAGATGCCTTATTCGATGCCGGCTGCGACGCGACGCTGAGTGCCCGGGCCGGCCGCGTCACGCTGCACTTCACCCGAACCGCGCCCAGCTTCGACGACGCCGTCCAAAGTGCCCTCCGCGATGTCGAGAAGGCACACCTGACCGCCCGACTTGCCTGATCGCCTCAATCCCCTGCCGGCGCTTTCACGGCGGGCGGGGGGTTCAGGAGGCTGCGGGTCAGCACTTCGCGGGCCTTGTCGAACTCGGGCTGCCAGTGGATTTCGGGGGTGCCGTCGCGCAGGCAGTCGCGGATCTTTTCGAGCGTGTTCAGCGCCATGTGCGGGCACTTGTTGCAACTGCACGTGATGCCCGGGACCGGCAAGTAGGTGTGCTGCGGGAAGCGGCTCTGCAACTGCCAGAGCATGTTCGGCTCGGTCGCCACGATGAACGTCGTCGGCGACGTTTGCTTGCCGACGAACTGGATCATCGCCTCGGTGCCGGCGATCACGTCCGTGTTTTCGAGGACGTTGGCCGGGCACTCGGGGTGCGCCATGACGATCGCGCCGGGGTGCTGCCGCTTCTGCTTCAACAGGTCGTGGACGCTGAAAATCTCGTGGACCATGCACGACCCGTTCCACAGGATCATCTGCCGGCCGGTCGTCTGCTGCAGGTAGCGGCCGAGGTGCTGGTCGGGCACGAACAGAATCTCGCAGTCGGCCGGCACGCGGTTCCGCACCACGTCCTCGGCGTTGCCGCTGGTCACGACCCAGTCGGACAGCGCCTTCACCTTGGCGCTGCTGTTGATGTACGTCACCGTCTGGAACTTGCGGCCGTTCTCGCGCAGCATTTCCTGGTAGCGGAACAACTTGTCCGGCGGGCAGCTATCGACGAGGCTGCACCCGGCGCGGAGGTCGGGGAGCAGGACTTTCTTGGCGGGGTTGAGCATCTTGGCCGTCTCGGCCATGAACAGGACGCCGCAGAAGACGATCACCGGGGTCTCGACTTTGGTGGCCTCACGGGCGAGTTTCAGGCTGTCGCCGGTGATGTCGGCGAGTTCCTGGACCTCGCCCTCCTGGTAGTAGTGGGCGAGGATGGTCGCGCCGCGGGACTTCTTCAAGTCGAGGATTTCGGCGGCGACATCGTCGAGGACGGCGGGCATCGTGAACTCCCTTGTTTTTCGTGTGGCGGAGGGTGAACCCACACTTCGGTTCGTGCGCGATATTCTACGCACTCGGCGGGGGATTCGCCGGGCCGCGGGAAGCATTTGCCCGGGCTACACAACGGCGGCGCACCTTCGCATAATGGCCCGATGACCCCGCCCGAACTGCCCCCGCCGCCGCTCCCCCATATCCCGCCGGCCGACGTGCTGCGCTGGTGCGCGGCGGCCGCCCCGGAGTTGTGGTTCCCGTCGGCCGCGGCGGCGGACCACGGGGTCGCGCGGGACGCCCTGTACGAGCCGTTGCGCCTGCTCCGGCAGGCCGAACTCGTGGCCGTCGGGGACTGGGTCGTCGGCCGGGGCCAGGGGTACCGGCTGACGGCGGCGGGCGAGCGGATCGTCCGCGGCGGCGGGCCGGTGCCCCTCGACGGCCCCGTCCCGGCCGACGAACCGCCCGACCCGAACGCCTTCCCCCCGCTCTCGGGGCTGAGCCTCAACGACCGCGGGCTGATGACCCGCGAGGCGTTCCTGAACCCGCGGGCCGCGGTCATTTCGCCGGCCCTGATCCTCGTCTGCCTGGTCTGGTTCGCCTGGGGCCTCGTCGTCGCCTGGCGGATCGGCGTGCCGGGCGTGGCGTACCTCCGCGACGGCGAGTCGCGCGTGCTCATCCGCCTCGGGGCGATCTACGGGCCGGTGCTTCTCGATGGCGAGTGGTGGCGGCTGGTCACGGCCGGGTTCGTCCACGTCGGGGCACTCCACCTGCTCGTCAACCTGTGCTCGCTGGGCGTGCTCGGGCCGGTGGCCGAGGGCCTGTGGGGCCGCAAGCGGTTCATCCTCCTGTACTTCCTGTCGGGCCTCGGCGCGTCGTGCGCCGCGGCCCTCGTCAACCCCGGGTCGGTCACGGCCGGGGCGTCCGGGTCGCTGTGGGGCCTGCAGTCGGCCGTCATCGTCTGGCTCATCCGCTTCCGCGAACACCTGCCCCCGGCGCTGTTCATGGAGTGGCTGCGGCGGATGCTGCTCGTCACCGGCGTCAACGTGGTCGTCAGCCTGACCCCGTCGGTGAGCTGGGAGGGGCACTTCGCCGGGGGCGTCGTCGGGTTCGCCGTCGGCGTCTTCCTCGACTGGTCGCGGTGGGGCGTCGGCCGGCGGCGGTACGCGATGGGCGTGCTCGGCATCGCCGCCCTGACGGCCGGGATGCTCGGCGGCCTGTGGGCGGGGACGTACACGGTCGGCGAGTGGAAGGCGCTGCGGCAGAAGGCCGGGACGCCGGCCCCGAAGGCCGGGACGCTCGACCCCGCTTTCGTGGCGGCCCTTGAGGGCGTCCAACCGGCGCGGTGGAAACCCCTGCACCAGTCGGCGACGGTGGCGATCCTGTCCCGCGACCCCGGCCGCGTCTCGGTCGCCGCGATCAAGGCCCGCGAACAGTGCGCGCAACTCCGGCGGCACGTCAAGGAGGTCGGCGACCGGCTCACCCCCGACCCGACGAACGACGCGCTGCGGGCGTACCTCGCCGAAGTGAACGTCCTGGCGGAGAAGCTCGAAGGCTTGCTGGCCGACCCGAAGCCGCCGTCGAAACTGCAGTGGGACGACCTCGGTGCCCGCGCCGCGAAAGCCGACGCCCTCTGGCCGCAGCGGGCCGCGCCCGTCGTGCCGTAGAGGGAGGGCCGTTACCGGTCGGCGACGAAGTACTTGTCGAAGAAGGTTCTCACGAACCGGTGGTCGCCGGCGATGAACGTCCCCTCGACGGCCAGGTAGTGCGCCTGGCGGCCGACGCGGACGACGCGGGCGATCCGCGTCGTCGCCCCGTCGGGCATCGTCAGCGTGTACTCGCGGGCCGAGTACGCCTGCTGCGCGGCCGGCTTCTCGTCGGTGACCTCGCCCCCGGTCCGCTCGACGAGGGCCTTCCGGGCCGCCGCGAACCACTCGTCGTCCGTCGTCCGGCCCGGCTTCACGGCGTCCTGGGCGGGGCCGTGGGCGACCTCGTAGGCGACCCCGAGGACCGGGTCGTTGAGGCGGAAGGTCTTCAACGGCCACCCGGGCAGCGGGCTGACGTCGGACGCCGTCGGCTTGCCGGGGAGCTTGACCGTGTACGCCCCGTCCGGCGGATGGAAGTCGTTCCACTCGCGCCGGGGCAGGCCGAACGGCTTGCGGACCGCCTGCACCCACTCCTTTTTCAGGAAGTACAAGAACGCCGCCGACCCGTAGCCGAAGGCCAGGAGCACGACGATGGCCCGCAGCCGGGTGCCCGTCGTCCAGTTCGCCGCATACGCCACGCCGAGGCACAGGCCGCTCACGCCCAGGGCAATCGCCGTCGGCAGCGCGAACGAGAAGATCGGCCGCGCGGCGATGACGACGGGCAGCAGCAGCCAGACGAGCGGGATGGCGAACGGGACGAGCGACAGCCCGACGAGGACCGACCGGGAGCCGCCGCCGTGGGACAGGCGGTCGTCGTCGTCGGTCGGCGAGGTGTCGTCGTCGCGCGGGCCGACGGGGGCCGGCCCCGGGCGCGGAACGGGCAGGGCGGCGGCGCGGGCCGTGAAACTGCGCGCGCAGTGCGGGCAGGCGACCGTCGCGCCGACCGCCGCGTCGGCCACGCGGGACCACTCGCCACACCGCGGACACTGGACCGCCTGCGCCATCGTCGCCCCCGCCCGAACTGGAATCGCCGTTCCGGTAGTGTAGGCGGGCCGCGCCGCGGAAGAAGCGGGGCGAAAGGAGAACGCGATGAGAGCCGCCCGCCGCGGCACGCGAGACTTGGCGGGGCCGGGGCGGTGTGGTACAACCAAATGCGGCCGCGCGTCACCGTCGGGGGCACGTCGTGAGAGGGTTCGGGATCGTCCTCGCAGCACTGGCGGCACTCGCCCCCGCGTCGGCCCGGGAGCCGGAGCAAGAGCCGGCGCGGGTCGGCGGACTGGTCGCGCGGCTCGGCCACCCGGAGTTCGCCGAGCGGGAAGCGGCGACGACCGAGTTGGTCGCCGTCGGCGAGTCGGCCCTGCCGGCCTTGCGCGCCGCCCTCGCGGCCGAAGACGCCGAAGTCGCCCGCCGCGCGGCCGGCCTGATCGCCGCCATCGCCCGCCGGGCCGAAGCCCGCCGGCTGCTCGCGCCGACGATGGTCGCCCTCGCCGCGCCCGCCGACGCCCCGGTGACCCTCGCGCAAGTCGCGGCGGCCTGGCGGAAAGCGTCCGGGGTCGAGTTCCAACTCGCGTCCGCGGAGGCCGGCGCGACGCCCGTCGCCAGCCGCACCCCGGCCCCGGTGACGCTGTGGGCCGCCGTCGAACTCGTCGCCGACGAGTTGAACCTCGACGTTTCCGGCCGCGTCGTCGCCCGGCCCGGCGAGAGCGAACTTCGCCCGGTGGTCGCGCTCACGCCCCGGGCGGCCGGGATTCGGCCGGGGCCGAAGCGCTTCACCCCGCACGCCCTGGCCGTCGGCACGGTGACGCCGCCCGCGGGGGTGGCCCTGCCCAAGGACTCGCTGTCGGTGATTCTCGAAGCGCTCGCCGAGCCGAAGGTGCGCTTCCAGCGGTTCGACGCCGTCGTCGTCACGAAGGCGGTCGATCCCCGCGGCCAGGAGTTGCGCACCCTGCCCGCGCTCGTCCGCCCGGCCCCGGTCTCGACCTTCCGCGCCCGCGGCCTGCGCGGCGGCGGGGCCATCGTCGCGGACGCGGACGGCGTCGCCCTGGTGCCGGCCGGCGCGCCGCTGACGAACTTCACCCCGACCGCGTCGCAGGCGCTCGTCCGCTTCGCCGTGCCCGAGGCCGCGCCGGACCGCCTGGCCTTGCTCGAAGGCATCCTGCGGACGACGGTCTGCTTGCCGCGGGAAGAACTCGCCCGGGTCACCGGGATCGACAAGAAGCCGCTCGCGGGGACGACCGGCCGCGGCGTCGGCCTGACCGTTCAAACCTTGATGAACTCCGGCACCGGCGGCACGGACATGCTCGTCGTCACGGTCACGTGCGTGCCGGGCGAAATCGCCTTCCGGGACCGCCCGCTCAAGCCGCCGGCCGACACCGTCACCACCTTCCGCGGCGGCAACGGGGTCTTCCAGGTGAGCGGGACCGCGTTCGACTCGGCCGCGGGTGCCCTGGTCGTCGCCGACGCGGCCGGCGAGCCGTTCGACGTGAGTAGCCAAACCAGCACCGTCCGCCCGTTCCCCGACGGCCGCGTGGCGGAGCAACTCATCCTCCGCTTCCTGCCGACGGAGAAGGCCCGCGGCGCGCCGGCGTCCGTGGCCGTGAGCGGCGCGCGGACGCGCACCCTCGACGTGCCGTTCGCCCTGCGCGACGTGCCGCTGCACGCCGGCACCGCCCCGCCCCCGCCGACCCCGGCCGCGCCGTGACGACGCCGCTCGAAGCCCTGGCCGTCTTCGCGGGCGGCGGCGCGGGGGCGGTCGCCCGGTTCGCCGTCGGCCGGGCCGTCGTGCCGCTCCTGCCGGTCGTCGGCTTCCCCTGGCACACCTTCGCCATCAACGTCGCCGGGTCCGCGCTCCTGGGCGTCCTCGTCGCGCTGTGCAAGGACCGCCCGACGCTGCTGTTGTTCCTCGGCACCGGCGTCTGCGGCGGGTTCACGACCTTCTCGACGTTCAGCGTCGAAACCGTCCGCCTCCTCGAAGCCCACCGCCCCGACCTGGCGCTCCTGTACGCCGGCGCGTCGGTCGTCGCCGCCGTCGGCTCCGCGTACCTGGCGATGCTCACCCTCGGCGCGAAGTAACGCCTCACCCCCCCCGGCGGTCCGGGATTCGGTTGCAGCGCGGGGGCGGCTCGGTTAGAGTCAGTGTCCCACCCCTACGAAGTGCCTCTCCATGCACCGTCCCGCGTTCCGCCCGCTTTCGGGTCTCGTCTTGATGCTGTACGTCGGCCCGCTGGCGGCAGGCCCGCCCGTGGACTACGCGAAGCAGATTCGGCCGCTCTTTGCGAAGCACTGCGTGTCGTGCCACGGCCCGGTCAAGCAGAAGGCGGGCCTCAAACTCGACCTCGGCAAGCGGGTGCTGAAAGGCAGCCTGGAGGGGCCGGTGGTCGTGGCCAAGAAATCGGCCGAGAGCAAGCTGGTCCACGCGCTCACGGGCGAGAACGGCGTCGAGGCGATGCCGCCGACGGGGCCGCTGGAGGCTGCCGACATCGACGTGATCCGCCGCTGGATCGACGAGGGCGCGGTGGTCCCGGCCGACGAGAAGGATACGGCGGCCCGGCACTGGGCGTTCGACCCGCCGAAGCAGGCCGCGGTGCCGCCGGGCGTCCACCCGATCGACCACTTCTTGGCCGCCGAGTGGGCCCGGCGCGGCGTGGTGCCGGCCGGCCCGGCCGACCCGGCGACGCTGGCCCGCCGCCTGCACCTCGACCTCACCGGCCTGCCGCCGACCCCCGCCGAGGTGGCGAGCTTTCGGGCCGACGCGCTCGACGAGCGGGCGGGCGAACTCCTCGCCTCGCCGCGGTACGGCGAGCGCTGGGGCCGGCACCTGCTCGACGTCTGGCGGTACTCGGACTGGTACGGGTTCGGGGCGGAGTTGCGCAACAGCCAGAAGCACATCTGGAACTGGCGGGACTGGACGGTCGAGTCCTTGAACGCCGGCAAGCCGTACGACCGCATGGTCCGCGAGATGCTGGCCGGGGACGAACTCGCCCCGGCCGACCCGAAGGTGCTCCGGGCGACCGGCTACCTGGCCCGCAGCTACTACAAGTTCAACCGCACCGTCTGGCTGGACGACGTGGTCGAGCACACGGGCAAGGCGTTCCTCGGGGTGACGCTGAACTGCTGCCGGTGCCACGACCACATGTACGACCCGTTCAGCCAGGAAGAGTACTACCGCTTCCGGGCCGTGTTCGAGCCGCACCAGGTCCGCCTCGACCCGGTGCCCGGCGAAGCCGACCCCGAGGCGCGCGGCCTGCCCCGGGTGTACGACGCCGACGCGACGGCCCCGACGTACCTGTTCGAGCGCGGCGACGACAAGCGGCCGGTCAAGGACAAGCCGCTCGCGCCCGGGGTGCCGGCCGCCATCGGCCCGACGGGGTACGCCCCGGCGGTCGTGCCGTTCGGCCCGGAGGTCGCCCACCCGACGTTGAACGACGCGGTCCGCACCGAACTGCTCGACCGGGCCGGCAAGTCCCTGGCGCAAGCGAAGGGCAAGCCGTCCGACGCCCGCCTTCGCGCTGCCGTGTTGAACCTGCAAGCGGTGACGGCGAAGCTCGCGGCCGACCGGGTCCGCTACGCCCGGCCCCCCGGCCCGCAGGCGGCGGAGTCCGTCCGCCACGCCGTGGCGTTGCACCTGGAAGCCGCCGCCCTGGACGCCGAGGCCGACCTCGCCGACGCCGAGGACGGGTTGAAGCCACTGCAGGCCGCGGCGAAACGCGACCCGAAGGCGGTCGAAGCCCAGACGGTGAAGGTCGCCGCCGCGAAGCCGAAGGCCGAAGCGGCGCGGGCGGCGTGCGCGAAGCCGCCGGCCGACTACCCGCCGCTGCGGCCCAACGCCCCCGAGCAATCGACCGGCCGCCGGCTGGCCCTGGCGAACTGGGTCACTTCGACGGACAACCCGCTGGCGGCGCGGGTGTTCGTCAACCACGTCTGGATGCGGCACTTCGGCCAGCCGCTCGTGCCGACGGTGTTCGACTTCGGCAAGAACGGCCGGCCGCCGAGCCACCCCGCGCTCCTCGACTGGCTCGCCGTCGAGTTCATGGCCACGGGCTGGGACGTGAAAAAGTTGCACCGGCTGATCGTCGGCAGCCGGGCGTACCGGATGCGCTCGTCGATGACCGGCAGCGTGGCGGCCGCGAACCGCACGCTCGACCCGGACAACTTGCTCCTCTGGAAGATGAACCCCCGGCCGCTGGAAGCCGAGGCGATCCGCGACAGCCTGTTGCACGCGTCGGGGCTGCTCGACCCGACCGCCGGCGGGCCGGAACTCGACTTCGACGACGACGCCCCGACCCTGCGGCGGAGCCTGTACTACCGGCACGCGCCGGAAAAGGTGATGCCGTTCCTCATGGCGTTCGACGCGGCCGGGCCGACCGAGTGCTACCGGCGGGCGGCGACGGTCGTGCCGCAACAGGCGATGGCCCTGGTGAACAGCCGCCTGTCCGCCCGGGCCGCCGAAGCCGTGGCCAAGGGCGTGACCGCGACCGAACCGGCTGCGGTCGTGGGGGCGGTGTACGCGAAACTCCTCGGCCGCGCGCCGACCGAAGCCGAAGCAAAACTGTGCGTCGAATTTCTGAAGACGAACCCGCCCGCGGCGCTGGCCCAGGCCCTGTTCAACCACGCCGACTTCTCGACCATCCGCTGAGGTTGCCCCATGCCCGCCCCGACCCCCGACCGCCGCGCGTTCCTGTCCACCGGTGCCGGCCTGGCCGGCGTCGCCCTGGCCGCCATGCTGCACCGCGACGGCGTAGCGCGCGCGGCGGACGACCAGTGGGCGGCCCCGGACGGCAAGCCGCACTTCCCGCCGAAGATCAAGCGGGTCATCTGGCTGTTCATGGTCGGCGGCACCAGCCACGTCGAGGCGTTCGACCCGAAGCCGATGCTCGACAAGTACGACGGCAAGACGATGGAGGAGACGCCGTACAAGGCGTTCTTGGACTCGCCGCACCTCAAGAAAAACCTGCGCGAGTTCATCCCCGGCCAGCACAAGGTGCGGCCGAAGTTGATGAAGATGCAAGCCGGCTGGAAGAAGTACGGGCAAAGCGGCCTGGCGGTGAGCGACTGGTGGCCGCACGTCGGGGGGGTCGCGGACGAGTTGGCCGTCGTCCGGTCGATGTGGACGAGCGACAACGACCACGGCGCGCAGTTGCAGTTCCACACCGGCCGGCACGCGCTCGAAGGGCCGTTCCCGACCATCGGGTCGTGGATCCGCTACGGCCTCGGCTCCCTGAACGACGACCTGCCCAGTTTCGTCGTCCTCGGCAAGCCGCTGGCCGACTGCTGCGGCGGCCAGGCCGGGCACGGCGGCCACTACCTCGGGCCGGAGTACAGCGGCGTGCCGCTGCTCGTGGACGCGAAGAACCCGCTGCCCTTCCTGCCGGCCAAGGCCCAGTCGGCGGCCAAGCAGCGGGAGCAGTTCGACCTCATCGGCAAGCTCAACGGCCTGGCGGCGGAACAATCCCCGGACGACCCCGCCATCCGCGCCAAGATCAAGTCCTACGAGCTGGCGTTCCGGATGCAGACGGCCGTGCCCGAGGTGATGAAGCTCGACCAAGAGCCGGAAGCCGTCCGCACGATGTACGGCCTCGACCAGCCCGAGACGAAGGAGTTCGGCCAGTTGTGCCTGGCCGCGCGGCGCATGTCCGAGAAGGGCGTTCGCTTCGTGCAGGTCTTCCACGGCTCCGACGGCGGGGCCGGCAAGTGGGACTCGCACAGCGACATCTTGAAGAACCACCCGCCGCTGTGCAAGCAGGTCGATCGGCCGATTGCGGCGTTGGTGAAAGACTTGAAACAGCGGGGGCTGCTGGACGAGACGCTCGTGGTCTGGGGGTCGGAGTTCGGCCGCACGCCCGGCGCGGAAGGGTCGGCCGGCCGGGACCACCACCCCTACGGGTTCTCGATCTGGATGGCCGGCGGCGGCGTCAAGAAGGGCGTGACGCACGGGGCGACGGACGAACTCGGCTTCCACGCCGTCGAGGACCGGCACTACGTGACCGACCTGCACGCGACCGTCTTGCACCTGCTCGGCCTCGACCCGCGGAAGCTGGCGCTGCCCGGCCGGAAGCGGCTCGAAGTGGACTTCGGCAAGCCGATGACCGCGGTCCTGGCATGACCGGCCGGCGGCCGTTCGCCTTGTCCCGGACCGTCGCCCGCCGTTAAGATGGCCGTTCGACCCGCGCCCGTTCTGGTCCCCGAGGTGACGCCGATGCGCTTGCTCTTCTCCCTGTTCGTTCTCGGGGCCGCGGCGGCCGGCGGGGTCGCCGGGGAGGCGGTCACCCGGGGCGTCGTTCCGGTGTCGGTCGCCGGCGACGAGAAGGCCCGCGTCCCGCCCGAGTACCGGCTGGCCGCGGAGAACTTTCCGTTCGAGGCCCGACTGAAGTACGACCTGCAGTACAGCGGCATCGAGGTGATCGCCGTCACCTTCCCGACCGCGTTGCCGTCGCCCTACGCCGTCAACAACACCGTCTACTGCGAGTACTTCCGGCCGAAGGGGCCGGTCAAGCCCGGGCCGGCGGTGATCGTCCTGGACATCCTGGACGGGGCGGGGGTCGTGTCGCGCGGCCAGGCGGTGTGGCTCGCGGTCCACGGCGTCCCGGCCGTGTGCATGACCATGCCGTACTACGGCCCGCGCCGCCCGGACGAGAAGACCGACGGCAAGCAGCGCTTCCTGTCGATGAACGTGGCGAACAGCCTCGACCACATCCGCCAGTGCGTCCTGGACGCCCGCCGGGCGGTGGCGTGGCTGGCGATTCAGCCGGAGGTGGACCCGGCGAAACTCGGACTGCTGGGCACGAGCCTGGGCAGCTTCATGGGCGGCATCGTCGCCGCGTCCGAGCCGCGCATCGCCACCGTCTGCCTGCTGTTAGGCGGCGGCGGGCTGGTGGACGCCTTCGCAGAACACCCGCAAGGCGCGGCCGTGTTCGCGGCCCTGAAACTAGTCGGCCTGACGAAACCGACCTTACAAGCGATGATCTCCCGCGTGGACCCCCTGACGTATGCCGAACAGTTGAAGGCCAAACGCTTGTTACTGATCGCGGCCAGCCGGGACGACGTGGTGCCGCCGGTGGCGATGAAGCAGCTTTGGCGGGCGACCGGAGAGCCGAAGATTCTCTGGTACGACGCCACGCACGTCGGGGCGGCGCAGTTCGTCTTCCCGATGATGACGGCCGTTCTGGAGCACATTCGGGCGGAAAAGTGAAAATATTTTCCGGGCCGTCGGAGGGCTTCGGCGTGCGGCCGGGTTAGCGCCGTAAAGGGGCACCTGGCAACCTGGGTTAACAGCTCCGCGCCCGGGACAAAATCTTACCCCGCCACGACTCCAGGAAATCCAGTCGGAAACGCTGGAATTCCTGGAGTGCGAGAGATTTCACACCGACTTCACGGTAATTTCGGCGTTATTGGCACCCGGTTTGTACTGAGTTTCCGCGTCGGGCCAATTCTTGAGGGGAAGCGACAAGTCGATGGCAAATTGCCTGTTGCAACTCGCCGTCAGGACTGGTACATTCTGCATGCCCCGATTCTTTGGCCCACGCGGAATTGTCGCGGCTCGGACTGAAACGAGTTGCCGTCCCGCCCGGCGTCAGGGCGATTTGACAAGCCATTGTGATTTTCCACAAGAGATTGTCACACACAGAGGGATCTCGGTTATGTTCAAACGCGCTCTCACGTCGGTCGCGGCCATCGCCGCCATGCTCTTGACCACCACCGTGGCCAAGGCCGACTTCATCATCGACACCTTCACCACCCCGAACCCCGCCACAACCTACACGCTCGGCAACACGGCCGGCTCCACGTTCAGCAGTGGCCCCTCGACGGTCAGCCCGGGCGTCACCCGCAACATCACCTTGAACCAAGTCGGCAACGTGACGATCGCCGCCGCCGGCTTCTACGGCACCTCGGCCATCGACGGCGCGGCCTTCCAGCTCAACACGTCCAACAGCGTGATCCTGCAAAGCGCCAGCTACGCGAATCTGAGTTACGCATACGCCAGCGCCCAAAACCTGTCGGCCGGCGGTGCCATCCTGCGGTTCTCCATCGACGCGCTGTCCACCCCGACCCCGTTCAGCGTCGTCCTGAGCGACGGCGCGACCAGCGCGACCAAGACCGGACTCGTCGCCGTGAGCAGTAGCAACACCAACTTCAGCATCCCGCTCTCGTCCTTCGTCGGCACGAACATCGGCTCGATCACCTCGATCAACCTGTTCGTCAACCGCAACGTGACCACCAACTTCTCGGCCCCGGACGCCGACATCACCCTCCGCGACGTTCGCGTGACGCAAGACATCCCGGTGGACCCCGTCGTCCCGGCCCCGCCCGCCGCGATCTTGCTGCTCGCCGCGGCCCCGGCCTTCGGCCTGGTCCGCTTCGGTCGCCGCAAGCTCGGCATGTAAGTGCCGGCGACTCTCGACCAACCCGAAACCGCGAGCGGCTTGTCCGCTCGCGGTTTTTTCGTTTCCCCGTCGGCCCGGTCGCCGCCGGGGGTTACAATTCCCCGGTGAACCACCCTCCCGCTCCCGACGCCCCCGTCTCCCCCCTGGCGTGCCGCGGCTTCGACATCGTCGAAGTCTCCGCGGCCGGCTGGCGGACCCGGCCGGACGCCCTGGTCGGCGAAGAACCGCTGCTGATCGAACTCCGCCACGGTCCGCCCCGCGACCGCCACCGAACCCCGCTGGCCGTGACCCTGCGCACCCCCGGCGACGACGCCGACCTGGCGACGGGGATGCTCGTCACCGAGGGGATCGTGCGCACCCCGCGCGACATCCTCGCACTCGCCGTCGTCGAAGCCAACATCCTGCGCGTCGATCTGCACCCCGACGTGACCGTCGATGTGGAGCGGTTGCGGCGGCACGGCGCGATTTCGTCCGCGTGCGGGCTGTGCGGCAAGACTTCGCTCGACGCCATCGAAGCCGAGTGCGCGACCTTGGCCGGCGGGCCGACCGTCGCCGCGGCCCTGCTGCACGCCCTGCCGGCGAAGTTGAAGGAGCGGCAAGACCTCTTCCGCCGCACGGGCGGGCTGCACGCCGCGGCGTTCGTCGGCCGGGACGGCGAGATCGTCGCCGTCCGCGAGGACATCGGCCGGCACAACGCGGTCGATAAGTTGCTCGGCGCGAGCCTGGCTGGCGGGCCGTTCCCGGCGGTGATGTTCGTCAGCGGCCGGGCCGGGCTGGAACTCGTGCAGAAGGCGGCGGTCGTCGGCGTGCCGGTGTTCGCCGCCGTCGGCGCGCCGTCGAGTCTGGCCGTCGAGTTGGCCCGCCGCGTCGGCATGACCCTCGTCGGCTTCGTCCGCGCCGACCGCTTCAACATTTACGCCCACCCCGAACGGATCACGCCATGACCGACGCGACCCCCGAAGCGACCGTGCCCGAAGCCCAGACGCCGGAGGGCTTCACCGGGCTGACCCTGTCCGCGCCCGGCACGTCGGCGGCGGGCCTCAAAGCGGTGGTCGTCTCGACGGCCCACTCGTGGGGCCTGGCCGGGGTCGGCCGGGGCACGCGGGTGCTGTCGCTGCTCAACCAGGCCGGCGGCATCGACTGCCCGAGTTGCGCCTGGCCCGACCCCGACGGGCACCGCAGCCCGGCGGAGTTCTGCGAGAACGGCGCGAAGGCCGTCGCCTGGGAGAGCGATAGCCGCCGCATCGCCCGCGACTTCTGGGCCGCGCACTCGATCGACGACCTCGGCCGGCAGTCGGACTACGAGCACGGTCAACACGGCCGCCTCACCGAGCCGGTCGTCCTGCGGCCCGGTGCGCGGCACTACGAGCCGATCGGTTGGCCCGACGCCTTCCAGCTCATGGCCGACGAGTTGAACGCCCTCGATTCGCCGAACGAGGCGGCCTTTTACACCTCGGGCCGCACCTCCAACGAGGCCGCGTTCCTGTACCAACTGTTCGCCCGGCAGTTCGGCACCAACAACCTGCCGGACTGCTCGAACATGTGCCACGAGTCGTCGAGTATCGCCCTGCCGGAGACCATCGGCATCGGCAAGGGGACCGTCAAACTCGACGACTTCGAGAAGTGCGATGTGATCGTCATCATGGGCCAGAACCCCGGCACCAACCACCCGCGCATGCTGACGGCGTTGCAGAAGGCGAAGCGGGCCGGCGCGGTCATCGTCGCCATCAACCCGCTGCGCGAGGCGGGCCTGCTCGGCTTCCGCAACCCGCAAGAAGTGCGCGGGATGCTCGGCTTCGCAACGCCGCTGGCCGACCACTACCTGCAAGTCCGCATCGGCGGCGACCAGGCGCTCTTACAAGGCGTGTTGAAGCACCTGTTCGCCCTCGACGCCGCGACGCCCGGCAGTGCCATCGACCGCGAGTTCGTCGAGGCGAAGACCGACGGCTTCGAGGCGATGAAGGCGCACATCGACGCCGCGTCGTGGGACGCGATTGTCGAGCAGTCGGGCATCCCGCGGCCCGAGATCGAAGCCCTCGCGGCGCTGTTGGTGGCCAAGCCGAAAATCATCGCCTGCTGGGCGATGGGCCTGACCCAGCACAAGCACGCTGTGGCGACGATCCAGGAGATCGTCAACGTGCTGCTGGTGCGCGGCAGCCTCGGAAAGCCGGGCGCGGGGGTCTGCCCGGTGCGCGGCCACTCGAACGTCCAGGGCGACCGCACGATGGGCATCTACGAGCAGGTGTCGCCGGCGTTCCTCGACCGGCTCGACGCCGAGTTCGGCTTCCGGTCCCCCCGGCCGCACGGCTTCCACACCGTCGAGACGATCCGCGCGATGGCCGACGGCCGCGTCAAAGTCTTCGTCGGCCTGGGCGGCAACTTCCTCTCCGCGACCCCGGACACCAACCTGACCGCGGCCGGGTTGAAGGCGTGCCGGCTGACCGTCCACGTGAGCATCAAGCTGAACCGCTCGCACCTCGTGACCGGCCGCACGGCGCTGATCCTGCCGTGCCTCGGCCGCACCGAAAAGGACGTGCAGGCGACCGGCCCGCAGTTCGTCACGACCGAGAATTCGATGGGCGTGGTCCAGCGCAGCGAGGGCCGGCTGGACCCCGCGTCGGAGCACCTCCTGTCGGAGTGCGCCATCGTCGCCGGGCTGGCGACGGCGACCCTGGGGGCGAAATCGACGGTGCCGTGGGCCGAGTTGATCGCCGACTACGACCGCGTCCGCAATCGCATCGAGCGCGTCGTGCCGGGGTTCGCGGGTTACAACGCCCGCGTCCGCAAGCCGGGCGGCTTCTACCTGCCCAACGGCCCGCGCGACGGCACCTACCCCACGGCCACCGGCAAGGCCCGCTTCACCGCCAACCCGTTGCCGGAGTTGCCGCTGGAGCCGGGCCAACTGGTGATGATGACGGTCCGCACGCACGACCAGTTCAACACGACCGTCTACGGCCTCGACGACCGCTACCGGGGCGTCCACAACGAGCGCCGCGTCGTCCTCATGTCGGCCGGCGACATCCGATCCAACGGCCTAGTCCCTGGGGACGTGGTCGATCTGACGAGCCACTTCCGCGGCCAGACGCGCGTCGCCCACCAGTTCATCGTCGTCGAGTACGACATCCCGGCGCGGTCGTGCGCGACGTACTTCCCCGAGACGAACGTGCTCGTCCCGATCGACAGCACCGCCGACCGGAGCCACACGCCGACCTCGAAGTACGTCGTGATTACGGTGAAGAAAAGTGCGGCAGCCGTGCCCTCAAAGCGTGCAGGGAGTGCGTAACGGCGAGTCGCGCGTCCCCGGTCGGACGACGATGGGAATCGCGCGAATACCTGTAAAAAGCACCGTTTCGTGCGTTTCGCCGGCGGCGGAAGTGTTTGGCACGCGACGCGCTTTGTCCACGACCATGACGAAAGTCAGGCCGGCTTGCGGCGGGAGGGAGAGGCCTTCCGCAAGCCGGTTTTTTCACGCCCCCACTTCGGTAACTTCCCCGGCCCGGCCCGCGCAGTAGGATGCTCGCATGGCCGGCTTCCGCACGCACATTACCGTCTCGACCGTTTGCGGCATCGTTTACGGGGCCGCGATCAAGCCGATGGGGTTCGACCCGGCGACCGCCTTCCTGGCGGCCGGGGTGACCGGCGTCGGCGGGATGCTGCCCGACCTCGACAGCGACTCGGGCATCCCCGTCCGCGAGATGACCGGCCTGGCCGCGGCCGTCTTGCCGATGCTCCTCATCCCCCGGCTGACGAACGCCGGCGTCGGCCACGAGGCGATGATCGCCACGGTCGTCGCGCTCTACTTCGTGATCCGCTACCTCGGCGCGTACCTGTTGCGGGCCGCGTCCGTCCACCGCGGCATGTTCCACAGCATCCCCGCGATGGCGATCGCCGGCCTGGTCGTCTACCTGGCCTACGACTCGCCGAACGTCAAAATCCGCCTGGCCCTGGCCGGCGGGGTGATGATCGGCTTCCTGTCGCACCTGGTCCTGGACGAGTTGTACAGCGTGGACTTCAACGGCGTCCGCATCCGCCTGAACAGCTTCGCCGGGAGTGCAGTCAAGTTCGTGTCGCCGTCGTGGATCGGCACGTGCGTCTGCTACCTGATGCTCGGCGGCCTCGGCTGGCTCGCGTTCAAGGACTCGCAGCAATACCTGAAGTGAGACAATCGAGGCGAGCCGCCCATCCTAGCGGAGTTGGAACGGCTCGCCTCGATTGTCAAACCGTTCACGCGGCCGTAGTCTTGCGACGCTTCAGCCGAAGCCCGAGACCGCTGACGGCCGCGAACCCGGCCAGGAGAATCGTCGGGGGAACGGGCGTGGCAACGGATCCACTGGATTGAAAGGTGAAGTTGTCGATGAAGACGTAATCGGAGGCCAGTTGGGAGTTCGTAAGAGTGGCCGACTTGATCCCGCTTGCAGCGATGCCGAAGTAGTTCCCGAGGTTCCCGGAAAAAGTCTGTGGGATGTTGTCGGACTCAAGGAGGGTGTTGCTGGCGTCGAAAGCCCTTAAAACCCAGACATTATCCGAGGCACCGAAGTTAAACGCGAACGCACTCGTAGCGACGGAAAAATCGAAGCGGTACGACTGAGCACCGGTGGCAAAGAAACCGTTTTGGAGCGAGTTGCCAGTGGTGTTAAACGACCCCCCAAAATTGTTGTTGATGAAGTACGTCCCACTGTCCTGCGAGCTAATCGTGACGCCGGAAATCGTCGTGGGGGCGTTCGTGGTCCCGACGGGATTACTCTCGAACGTGATTTGAGTCCCGGAGACCGCGACCGCGGGGTTACCGAATCCCGTAATGAACGACGCCTCCGCCCGGCCCGTCAGCCATGCCAGCCCGAACACCGTTAGGGCCACCACACCAGACCATTTCCTAACTCTCATTTGCCTACTCCTCGTGAGATCGCTCAACGCTTCTTGCCACAAAATCGTGGCGGCCTCTTGATTGTATCAGGGTTGCTTCCAGACGGGTAGCAATTTTCCGGTCTGAGACGACAGGGCAAAATGAGTAGGCGAGCGGCATCAACTGAGCGGGAAGCTCATCGGGTTCGCCGCACGGACGCTTCGACTTGGTCCCACGTGAGGACGCGGGTCGGGTCGGCATCGTGCGCGGCCACCCGGCGGTTCAGTTCCGCCCGCAAGGCATCGTCCAGTTCGACCGGGGCACCAGCCGGCTCGGTCCAGACTATTTCGTAGTCCATAGTGCCGACCTCCGCTCGACCTCGTCGTGCGGCACCACCCGTCCGGCGTCGGCCGCGGCTTCGGCGGTGCGTAATGCCGCGAGGAGGGCCAGTTCTTCGCTCATCTGCTCCAGCGTGGCCGACGGCGGCAAGCGGTCGAGGGCTTCGAGGGCGATTTCTCGATCGGTCGGGGTAGCGACGGTCGGCATCGATGACTCCTGATTTCGCCAATGCGAGGGGACTCAACTCGGCCGAATCGAGCACGCACCCGGCCACTGCCAGTGTACCACGCCGGGCGGGCGGGGGCGCGGCCCGCGTGCGGCCCGCGTGCAATCCCCCGGGCGCGGGGTTTTCGGGTATCATGGTCGTACCTAAGGAGATTCCCGATGCGATTACTCGTGTTGACGCTGTCGATAGTGCCCCTGATCGCCGGCTTGGGCCGGGCGGTCGAGCCGCCGGTGCTGGGGACGCCCGACTTCTTCAAGACGCTCGTCAACCCGACGTGTTCGCACTGCCGGGACGAGGCCGTGCGGCGGGCCGTCGAGTTGAAGCCGGGCGACCGGGTGCTCGCCTGGACCCGCGGGTACTCGGACGGCGGGGCCATCCCGTTCCGCTTCTTCCTGAACGCCTACCCGGTCATCTCGGACAGCTACGGGGTCTTCGTCGCCGACCCGGACGCCGGGTTCGCCCGGGGGTTCGCGCCGTCTTACGAGTTCCGCGCGCACGGTTGGCGGAACGGCGTCATGGTCATGGCGCACAAGGACGGCACGCTGTACTCGTGCCTGACCGGCGTCGCCTTCGACGGGCCGAAGAAGGGCACCCGCCTGACGCCCGTACCGACGGTCGTGAGCGACTGGGGCTGGTGGCTGGACAAGTACCCGAACGCCGTCGCCTACCAGATGCTCGACAAGTACAAGCCGGTGGACCTGCCGGCGGGTGAGAACGCCGACGCGGTCGCGTCCCGGGGCAAGCCGGACCCGCGGCTCAAGCCGGGCGAAGCCGTCCTCGGCGTCTCGGCCGGCACGGCGGCCCGCGCCTACCCGATCGAGGCGCTCGCCAGGGCCGGGTTCCTCGCGGACGACCTCGGCGGCGCGCCGCTCGCGGTCCTCTGGGAGCCGACGACCCGCACCGCCTCCGCGTACCGGCCGGTCGCCTCCCCGCCGCGCAAGTTCAAAGGCCCGGCCCCCGACGCGACCGGCGTGTCGCCCGAGCCGACATCGCCGCTGCCGAAGGGGCCGACGCGCACCGTCACGCTCGGCCTGGCCGCGAAGGACGCCGCCGGTCGGTTCCAGGACGCCGAGACGAAATCGTTTTGGGACGTGGCCGGCCGGTGCGTCGCCGGGGAACTCGCCGGGCACACTCTCGAATGGGTCGATAGCGTGCAGGTGAAGTGGTTCGCCTGGTCCGCCGAGTACCCGGCCGGCACTATCGCCGCCCCGAAGCCGGCCGCGCCGACCCCGGCCCAGGCGAACGCCAAGGTCAAGGCCTTGGCCGGCACCGCCGAGTTCTTGCGGCTGCTGCCCAAGCCGTTCGGCACCGTCAAGGCGATCGACGCCAAGGCCCGCACCGTGACCTTATTGCTCGACGGCGAGACCGAGGCGAAGACCTGGCCGCTCGAACCCGACGCCGAGGTCAAGGTCGCCGGCTGGTGGGGCCGGCTCGACCAGTTTCAACCGGGCGACCGCGTCTGGGCCTGGCTCAAACTCGACCGCAAGAAGACGCCCGTTGCCGTAGTCATGCTGGCCGACGCCGCGACCGAGTTCGACATGCACGCCAGCCTGCGGCACAAGCCGGCCGACGCGCCGAAGTTCACCGCGGCCGAGATCGACGGCAAGCGGACCGCCCAGAAGGCGTGGCTGCGTCGGCGCTGGACCGACGACGGCTTGCCCGGCACGCTCACTTTCCTGCACCTGTTCAGCGGCGAACTCGAACTCACCCTCGACCACGAGGCGGTGCGTTGGGGCCGGTCGCTCAACCCCGGCGACGCCGTCCGCCTGCAGGCCGACCCGCCGATCAAGGCCGTCGTCAAGGCCGTGACCCCGTGGCGCGAGCGGACCGTCCTGCGGCTCGTCGTCGGCGAACTCGAATCGTCCGAGTTGAAGATCGGCCAGCGGCTCGCGCTGGGCATGACCCCGCCGGCCGAGGCCGTCGAGGCGAGCGTCTACCCGCCGGACATCGACCGGCCGCGGTCGAAGGCGGAGCGCGTCGAGTGGTTCCTGGCGAGCACGTACTGCACCTGCGGGGTGAGCAAGGACACGTGTACCGGGCACTTTTACACGCTGGCGAGTTGCAATCCGAACGGGTGCGGGATGCCGAACCACCGCCGGGGCGAACTGGCCGCGCAGATCGACCGCGGCCTGACCGACCGGCAGATTTTCGACGACCTGCTGAAAGAAGCCGGCCCGTACCTGCTCAAGCCCCACTTGCAGCCGTGACGCCCCGCGAACCTTCCCCGGCGACCGCCGTCCCTTCGCCGGTGTCGTCCGTTGTTCCGCCGGAGTGACCGCGTGGAAGCCGTGATATTGGTCGGCCTGCAAGGGGCGGGCAAATCGACCTTCTGCCAGCAGCGGTTCTGGCACACCCACCTGCGCCTCAACCTCGACCTGCTCAAAACCCGGCACCGCGAACGCCGGCTTCTCGCGGTCTGCGCCGAGACGAGCCTGCGGTTCGTCGTGGACAACACGAACCCGTCGCGGGCCGAGCGGGCCGTCTACATCGCGGCCGTCAAGCCGGTCAAGTTCCGCGTCGTCGGCTACTACTTCACGGCCCCCCTGGACGACTGCCGGCGGCGCAACGACCAACGCCCCGACGCCCAGCGCGTCCCCGACCGCGGCGTGCGGGCCACGGCCGCGCGGATGGAAGTGCCGTCGCCGGCCGAGGGCTTCGACGCCCTGTTCACCGTCCACACCGACGACGCCGGCGGCTTCGTCGTCGGCGAGTGGCCCGATGACGTTGCCTGACCCCGACGCGACCGTGCCGGTGCGCCCGGCGATGGTCGCCTTCCTCAACAACCGGGGGTTCACGGAGACGCGATGACATTCGACAACGACTCCCCACCGGCCTCGCCGTCGGCCGAGCAGCAGCGGGACGCCTTGCGCAAGGGGTTGGGCCGGGCCGCGCAGTGGGCCGCGGCCGGGCGACTCGACGAGGCGGCGCTGCTCGCGGCCTGCCTCACGGACCAGTGCTACGACCAGCAATTGGAAACCGGGCGGGGGGCCTGGCTGTGGCGAATGGTGCTGGCCGGCGGGGCCGCGGAGCGGTTTCGCGGGGCGATCTTGCACGCCCTCCACGAAATGCCCGACGACCGCAGCGTCAACCAGCTTTGCGAACTGGCCCGCTACTACGCCGAGGCGGGCGACGCCCCCTTCCGCACGCGGTTGTACGAGATCGTCGAGCGGAAGCCGGTCGCCGGGTGCGCGTGGGTCGGGGAGGAAGAAATCCTTGCCCTGGACGGCGAACCGGCGTTCTTGTTCGCCGCCGGCGTCCGCGGCCGCATCCTGGCGAACGACACCGCCGCCTGGGACGACGGCGACCTGGTCCGCATCGCCGTCGAGCGGTTCGGCGCGGCACGCGTCGAAGAACTTTTGGCAGCGTCCCCGGACGCCGGAGTCCGCCGCTACCGGGACAACTGGCTCGACGTGACGGCGCGCAAAGCCGGGCGACCCGCCGGGCCGTCGTTCGGCGATCGGGTCCGCGCCACGACAGTCGCAGACGTGCTTCAGCAGGCGACGGGCAACGCACGCAGTCCCTTGTTCCGACGCTGGGGGAAGCAGGCCGAAGCCGCCGACTTGCGGACGGTTCTCCGCCGCCTTTGGGCCGCCGACAACCCGAAGGAGATTGCCGACCTACTCTCGGCCTTCTCGAACCGAGCGCTGCCCGAGTTCGACCCCCGGCTCATCGACCTGTGCCGACACGCCGACGCCGACGTGCGGCGGCGCGCGTGGGCGGCGCTGGAGCAGAACGCGCACCCGCTCGTCCGGGAATTCGCCCTGGAGAGCCTTGCGCAGGGCGTGCCCGATGCCAGCGTCGTCGGCCTGTTCGTCCGCAACTACCAGCCGGGCGACGAGCACCGCATTCTCGACGCACTGACGCTTCCCACGGACGTAGACGACCTCCATGGGTTGCTGATGAGCGTCTCCGAACTTCTCGAAAAGAACCCCGACGCCGACGCCACGCGGCTGGGCCTGATCGTCTACGCAAAAACGCCGTGCAGTTCCTGCCGACGCGACGCCGCCGAACTCTTGCACAACCGAGGGGTCGTGCCGAAGTGGTTGAGGGAGGAGTGCCGGCACGACGCGGGCGAAGACTGCCGGAAACTGTTCGCCGAGGAGTGATCGTTCAACGGCCGGGAAGAAACAGGACCGGGCGGGTTCCGCGCCGCCGCGTTCGGCCAGGACCGCGATCGGTGCGCGGTGTGTGGCAAGCGGCTCCCATCGAAGTGGATGACCGGCGAGCCGGAAGCGTCAGCGCCCGGAGTCTTGACGCACTGACGTGCAAAGACTCCGGGCGCT
>JAYTSV010000225.1:0-3325 GCA_043745465.1 Fimbriiglobus sp. | reverse complement strand
CCGCGTTCGTGTGCTGGCCGTTCGCGCACGGGGTGATGCCCCTGGACACGCCCTTGGCCGGGTCGTGGCCGAACGCGGCCGAGAGCATCCGGCGGGTGCTCGAGCGGCGGGCGTCGGACGGCCGGCACCCGGCGACGCCGGGCGAGGTCACCGGCTGGTTCGAGGCGGCGGCGGGGCGTTGGAACGCGGACCCGACGCCGTTCGCGTGGGGCGGGAAGCGGGCGGCCCGGCGGGCCCGCGCACAATCGCGTCGGCACGGGGTGAGCGGGTCGGGGGCGGGGACGCGGCGGCCGGTCCGGCGGCGGAAGGGTTATGGCGAAGGCCGTGACGAGTGACCCACCAGTCGACTTCGCGCGAGCGCTGCGCCGACGGCCGCGCTTTTCCCTTGCACGCCGCCCGCGAACGGTTATACTCTGCCGACCTGCCTACCGCGCACCGTGCGCGTCCGCGACTCCCCGCCCGCCGCACCCCATCGACAGGACGCCTGCGCATGAGGTCCTTCTGTCTGCTCGCCCTGCTCAGTTACGCCGCCCCCGCGGCCGCCGCCGAGGTGCCGCTCGAAGGACTCATCGACGCGCGGGTCGCCGAGAAGTTGCGGGCCGACGGCGTTACGCCGGCGCGGCAGGCCGACGACGCCACGCTCGTGCGCCGGCTGACCCTCGACCTCGTCGGCCGCGTCCCGACCGGCGTCGAAGTGGACGCCTACGTCAGGTCGAGCGACCCGGCGAAGCGCGCCCGCCTCGTCGATCGGCTGATCGCCTCGCCCGGCTTCGCGCGCTACCAGGCGGTACTGTTCGACGTGATGCTCTCCGACCGCCCCGGCCAGTCTGGCAAGCCGGCCAAGTCCGGCAAAGGCGGCGGCAGCCTTCAAGACTACCTGGCACTGGCCCTGCGCGAGAACCGGCCGTGGGACGCGGTGTTCCGCGACCTGATGTTGCCCAGCGAAGACGACCCCGCCAAGCGGGGGTCGGCCGAGTACCTGCGGCCCAAACTCGCCGACCTCGACAAGCTCACCGCCGACGTGTCGGTCGCGTTCTTCGGCGTCAACGTGAGCTGCGCGCAGTGCCACGACCACCCCAACGTCAAGGACTGGACGCAGGAGCACTTTTACGGGCTGAAGGGCTTTCTGGCCCGCACCTACGACGCCGGCGGCTACGTCGCCGAGCGCGGGGCGGGGCTGGTGAAGTACAAGCCGACCCAGGGGCCGGAGAAGTCGGCCCGGCTGATGTTTCTCACCGGCACGGCCATCTCGACGCCCACGGTTCGGGAACTCGGCAAGGACGAGCAGAAGCGCGACAAGGACGCCCTCGACAAGGCCAAGGCCGACAAGTCGGCCCCGCCTATTCCCGCGTACAGCGCGCGGGCCGAACTCGTGAAGGTGGCGTTGCAGCCGAAGGAGAGCGACTTCTTCGCCAAGTCGATCGTGAACCGCCTCTGGCACCGCTTCCTCGGCTACGGCCTCGTCAACCCGCTCGACCAGATGCACTCCGCCAACGAGCCGTCGCACGCCGCGCTGTTGGCCGAACTCGCCGACCGGGTGCGGGCCGCCAAGTACGACCTCGTGGCGCTCACGCGCGGCATCGTCCTGAGCCAGGCGTACTCGCGCGACACGGTGTTCCCGAGCGAGTCGCACCCCGCCCCGGAGAGCTTCGCCGTCGGCCGCTTGCGGGCGCTCACCCCGCAGCAGTTGGCGACCTCGATGAAGCTCGCCGCGGCCGACCCCAAGACGTTCGAGGGACTCAAGCCCGACGAGTTCGAGAAGCGCGTGGAGCAAGCCGAACAGTCGGGCAAGGGCTTCGCGGCGTTGATTGCGCAGCCGGGGGTCGATGCGTTCCAGATCGGCGTGGCCGAGGCGCTGCTGTTCAGCAACGGCAACCGCGTCGGCAAGGAGTTCCTCACCGACGGGGCCGGCTCGCTGCTCGCCCGCGCCAGGTCCGAGGCCGACCCGGCGGGCGTCGCCCGGCTGATGGTCCAGGCGACCTACGGCCGCCCGGCGACCGCGGGCGAAGTCGAATCACTCACCGCCTACTTGGCGGCCCGCGCCGACCGCCCGGCCGAGGCCCGCCGGCAACTGCTGTGGGCGCTCGTCGCCGGCCCCGAATTCCGCTTCAACCACTAACTCCGGGAGTGCGTCATGCCCCGCTCGTTCTTCTGCGGCTCGTCCGAGCACTCGCCAAGCCGGCGCGACTTCCTCGGCACCGCCGCGGCCTTCGCCGGCATGTCGGCGCTCGACGCGCTCTCGACGCCCGCACTCGCCGGGGAGTTGAAGAAGCGGCAGAAGCGGGTCATCCTGCTCTGGCTGGCCGGCGGCGCGAGCCAGCTCGAGACGTGGGACCCCAAGCCGGGCGCGAGCACCGGCGGGCCGTTCCGCGCGATCCCGACCGACGTGCCCGGCACGCACATCTCCGAGCTGATGCCCGAGATGGCCAAGCGGATGAAGACGACGTGCGTGATTCGCGGGCTGAACACCAAGAACGGCGACCACGGCGGCGCGGCCAAGATGATGATGCGCGGCCGCATGGACGTGGGAGGCGTGAGCTACCCCGACCTCGGCGCGGTGCTGGCCCGCGAGATGGGCCGCGTCGATAGCAAGGTGCCCGACTACGTGACCTTCTACACGCAGACCGAGGGCCGCAGCTTCGCCCCCGGTGCCAGCGGGTTCTTGGGGTCGCGCTACGCCCCGATGGAGCTGACTACGGGCAACATCCCCGAATACATCCGCAAGCTCGACGGTGTCTCAGAACTCGACCACCAGCAGCGGGCCGACCTGCGCGACCTGCTCGGTAAGCAGTTCGCCGCGGGCCGGCAGTCCGACACCCTCGGCAGCCACAATCAGGCCTACGAGCGAGTCCGCGGCATCATGGCGTCCGAGAAGCTCTTCGACGTGACGCAGGAGCCGCAGAAGGTCCGCGACCGCTACGGCAACACGCAGCTCGGCGAGCAGTGCCTGATCGCCCGGCGGCTCGTCGAGGCCGGCGTGCCGTTCGTGCGGGTGGCCCGCGCCTGGTGGGACAGCCACGGGCAGAACTTCGAGACGCACCAGGAGATGGTGCCGGAACTCGACCACGTCATGGCGACGCTGATCGACGACCTGACGGAGCGCGGCCTGCGCAACGACGTGATGGTGGTGACGCTCGCGGAGTTCGGCCGCACGCCGGCGATCAACGCCAGCTTGGGGCGGGACCACTTCGCGAGTGCCTGGAGCATGACGATGACCGGCGGCAAGGCGAAGGGCGGGGCCGTCTGGGGCAAGACCGACGACAAGGGCACCAAGGTCGTCAAGGACGAGGTCAACGCCGGCACGCTATTCGCCACCATCTACGAG
>JAYTSV010000224.1:0-3336 GCA_043745465.1 Fimbriiglobus sp. | reverse complement strand
CCCTGTCCCTTTGCTCGGAGGCAATCGAGCAGTTTCTTCATGACCACCTGCACATCCATCCCTTGTTGGCGACACGCATACGCCAAGGACTTTCCGGCACAACAGGCGTCGATGCCTAATTCCTGAAACACCGGCAGGGTTTCGGGGTGGTCGATCACCCAATCCGGGACGGAGGTATCGAGATCGCTGTCACTCATTTGTCGTCGCCTCGAATCGCCCGCAGATACCGCTCCGCTGATGTTGCGACTGCTGCCTTCCCGTCCCGGTCGATCACCGTGTCCCAAAATGCGCCGTACACCCTGTCGTACTCGAACGGCTCGATGGCACGGACGATGCGCTCGACGCCTTTCGCCGAGAGCGGGACGTAGTTCGGATACGAGTACATGAAACTGACGTGCTTCCGGTCGGCGACGACCTGGATGATGTCGCCGGTCAGCATCGCACCTTTACCGTCAGCACCGGCTTGCCAGTGCAATACCGTGCCGCCCTCGAAATGACCGCCGCACCGAATCAAGGTCAGGCCATCGCCGAGTGACTTCGTTTCCCCGTCCCAAAAACTGACGGCCTCATCGGGTCGCATCACCCATTGCCGGTCGGCGGCGTGCAGATAGATCGGCACGTTCCCGAAGGCCCGGCTCCACTCGACCATCGACGTGTAGTAGTGCGGGTGCGAGATGGCGATGGCCGAGATGCCGCCCACCGCCTTGACCATCTCGGCCAGGGCGGGGTCGATCAGCGGAACGCAGTCCCACAGGACGTTGCCCTGCGGCGTCCGCACGAGCAGCGCCCGCTGGCCGATGGCGAAGTGCGGTTCGACTCCAATGCCAGTCAGCCCCGGCTCCTCGAAGCGGGTCGAATTCCGGTTGGTCAGCCGCAACTTGTCGTGCGTGGTCCACTGTTGGCCGGTCGCCTTGACGTATTGGCGGTCGTCTTCGCAGATGGCGCAGGCTACGGGCGGTCGCTCGCTCTCTGCATGTTGCGCCCCGCAGGTCGTGCAGATGAAGTTTGGCATCCTCATTCCCCTTCGTACATCTCCTGATCGAACGAGTCCGTGTCTCCCGCTCCTGCGACTCGTCGGCCATAACGATAAAATACCCGCCAGCCAAGCAAATGGCACATGCAGGGAACGATTGATGCCCGTCCAAGACCGCAGTAGCTTCGAGAACATCTACGCCGGGCAACCCCGGTGGGAGATCGGCAGGCCCCAGCAGGTGTTCCTCGACGTGGCCGACCGGATCACCGGGTCGCTTTTGGACGTGGGCTGCGGCACGGGCGAGAACGCCCTCTTCTTCGCCAGCCGGGGCCAGAAGGTGACGGGCATCGACTTCCTGACCGAGCCGATAAATCTGGCGAGACAGAAGGCAACCGAGCGGGGACTGACGGCGACCTTCATAGTCATGGACGCTCTGGCACTCATTGGACTGACGGAGGTCTTTGACTCGGCCATCGACTCCGGGTTGTTCCACGTCTTTTCGGATGACGACCGCAGGCACTACGTTGAAGGGCTGGCATCGGTTCTCAAGACGGGCGGTCGGCTGTTCTTGCTGTGCTTCTCGGACGCCGAACCGGGCGAGCAGGGGCCGAGGCGGGTGTCGAGGAAGGAGATCGAGGACGCCTTCGACGTGGGCTGGGTCGTGGAGAGTATCGAGCCGACCCGCTTCGAGGTCCGACCCGATCCGAATGACAGTAGCTTCCGGGACGGTGGGCCGAAGGCGTGGTGCGTGGTGGCGAGGAAGGCGGGGTGACAGGCCCCCTCCCGGCACTGGTATCCGACAGGCCAGGGTTGTATCCGATTTTGTATCCGACTTGGGCTGCTGATGGTAAAGGCTGGGCGGCATCTTTAGGTTCCGTAACCTGTTGCCACAGAATCGTTTGCGTCGAGATAAGTGGGAATGATCGTCAAGTGGGTGCAGTGTCCCGGCGCCTCCACTTTCGAGCCACTTGCGATTCGTCGCAAGTGGCTTTTTTCGTGGGCTCTGCATCCGCTCCCCTGGATCGACAGTCACCCCGCGAAGTGCTGCTGCGGAGTTCGCGCCCGTCATCGGACTCGCTTGGGGAGGCCGGTGACGGTCGTGGTCACACCGTCCTGGGCGAAGTCGGGCGCGACACTCCGAGGCGCGGCCGGGGCGGGGCGGGGCGGGGTCGCGCCGACGCGGACCGAGCCGAAGTCGGCGACGGCCGACTGGTCGCCGCCAGTCAGCGAGACGGCGCGGACCGTCGGCGTCGTCCCGGTCGCCCCCGCAGGCACGAGTTCCTCGACCGTGTAGCGGCCGGTGCGTAGGCCATCGGCCACGCCGAAGCGGAACTCGCCGCGCGGGCCAGTCGTCGCCGTCGCCACCACCAGGCCGTCGGCGTCGCGTAAGGTGACCAAGATGCCGGGGAGGCCGGGTTCGCCCGCTTGCCGCCGGCCGTCGCGGTTGCCGTCGCCGAAGGCGGTGCCGGAGACATTCGCCCGGAAGAAGAAGGCGTTCGGCTGGAGGCTCGTGAGCGCGGTGTTGCGCTGGATCACGTCGGTCAGGTGGGTGCCGTCGAGGGCGGCGAGGGCGGGGCCGCTGAAGGCCCGCTGATACCAGAAGCGGTCGCCGTCGCGGAGGCGGCTGAATTGGTCGGTGAGGATCGCCCGGTCGGTCGGGCCGACGCTGCCGCCGGGGGCGTGGTCCTCGGCCAGCACCCCGACCCACAAGTCGATGTTGTTCACCGTGCCGTAGAGCTGCTTGAGCTTCGCCTGGAGGGCCACGTCGGACGTGACCTGGGCGAAGGTCGTGACCTTCGGCAGCCCGTAGGCGGCGCGGGTGGCGTTGTAGTCGGCCAGGCCGTGGTCGCGGCCACGCTGGACGTTCAGGCTCGCCAGGTCGAAGCCGCCCGCGCCGGGCGCGCCGAACAGGAAGTTGCGGACGCTATCGACGACCTTGGTGTCCACCTCGTTGGAGGGGTCGGACGCGAGGTACTTCAGCAGCGGGTCGATGCCGTGGGCGGCGACGAGCGCGGGGTTGTTGAAGGCGTCCTTCAGGGCGACGCCCGGCGCGACCGGGCGGCCGTCGTTGCCGAGGAACTCGATGTCGTCCGCGAGCAGGCTGTGCCCGAAGCGGTAGCCGGCGGTGGCGAACTCGTTGGCGACGCCGGCGTTGACCGCGGGGTTGTAGCCGGCGTAGGGGGCGAGGCCGCGGCCCAGCAGCGCCGGCAGCCACTCGTTGACGGTGATCGCCTCAACCTCCCCGACGACCTGGGCGCGGGCCTGCTGGTAGACCTGCTCGTCGGTCAGCCGGGGGTCGGCCGCGGCGACCCTGGCGGCGACGCGGTTGTGCTCGCGGACGAACACCGTCTGCAGACTGGTCA
>JAYTSV010000223.1:0-3338 GCA_043745465.1 Fimbriiglobus sp. | reverse complement strand
GGCAACCCTCGGGTGTGTAGCACCGGTTCTTCGCCTTCGAGTTGCTGCCACTCGAAACTCACGTCCGACGCGGTCACGTCGAAGCTCTCGCGGTACTGGCGGGCGGTGTCGAAGAGCGACCGCGTGACCTCGGCGACGATGTCCGACCCGATGATTTTGAACGTCGCCGATTGGACCGCGAACGGCGAGCCGTACTTGGGGATGAGGTCCTCGCGGATGCGGCCGGAGCCGTGGCAAACGACGCTCTCGGCAAGGGCCGGCTTGCCCGGCGTCGAGAGGATGCCGAGGCACGGACTGACGCAGTGCGTGGCGTACCACATCGGCGGCAGGCCGGGCCAGTAGTTCGGCCACCCGTCCATGTCTTGTTGGTGCGAGCCGCGGAGGAACTGGATGCGGCCGAGTTCGCCGCGGTCGTACATCAGCTTGGCGAACAGGTACTCGCGGGCGTACACGACCGTCTCCATCATCATGTACACCAGGCCGGTCGAGCGCTGCAGCCCGACGATCTCCGCGATCTGCGATTTCTCCGTCGCCATCGGCACCGTGCAGGCGACGTGCTTGCCGGCCTTGAGCGCGGCGATCGTCTGCGGGCCGTGGTCGGGGATCGGGCTGTTGATGTGGACGGCGTCGATGTCCGGGTCGGCCAGCACGTCCTCGAACCGCGTGTACCGCTTGGGGATGCCGAACTTGTCCGCGCAGGCGTTCAACTCGCCCTCGTTCCGCCGGCAGACGGCGGCCATCTCGGCGTTCGGGTGGTGCTGGAAAATGGGAATGAACTCGGCCCCGAAGCCCAGCCCGACGACGGCGACCCGCACCTTGCGTTCCGACATGACCGCTCCAAACGTTTGGGAGAAAAACTTTTCGGCGTCGGGCCAGACTACGCTTGCACCGGGCGGCGGGCAAGGAAGAGGCTGGTCAAGCACGTCAGTTCGGCGTCGGGCTTTTGCAAGAACGCACCGGGCTGCCGCGGGTCGGTCGCAGCGTCGTAACCGGCAAGCGACTCTGCCGACAGGTGCGGCGCGATCGGCGCCCGAGTCTCGGCGAACCGGTAGCGCAGGAACCGGCGGAGGGCCGGACCGAACGGCGCGACGCGGTCGGCGGCGATGGTGCGCTTCGGCCCGGTCACGAGACCCGCCTCCACCAGCCAGCCGCGGACCTTGCGGGCCGGGGATAGGGCGGCGGCGGTGCCGTACTCGGACCGCGTCGCGGCGGCGATCGCCCGACTCACGTCGAGTTCGAGCGCGACCGGCCAGTTCAGAATGACGTGGTGGAACTCGTCGGCTTCGAGCACGAGCACCGCCCCGCCCGGTTTCACGACGCGGCACATCTCGCGCAAGGCTTTGACGGGATCGGTCAGCGAGATCAGGCTCTCCGCGCACCAGACCGCGTCGAACCGACCGTCGTCGAACGGCAGGGCGTAGGCGTCGGCCACGCAGAACTCGACGGGCGCGAGCCGGTCGTGCCCGCCGATGCGGGCGCGGGCGCGATCGAGGTAGGCCGGCGAAACGTCCGCGGCGACGACGCGGCCGCGCGGGGCGAGTCGGCGGGCCAGCAGCGTCGTGTAGAAGCCGTCGCCGGCCGGCACGTCGAGGACGATACCGCCCCGTGGGAGGGCCGCGTTGCGGACGCCGCGAAGTAGGTCGCGGCCGAAGGCGCGGTGGAAGGCGAGTTGCGTCTTGGCGTACTCGGGCAGGTCGTCGGGCATGGCACAGTCCCCGAAAAACGGCCCGGTGCAAGTCTGCAATCGGAGCCTGCAAACGCCGTTCCGGAGTCCCGCCGGTCGCCGCTTGCGACTCGGGCGCGGCCGGGATAGACTGTGTCGTGTCCCAACCCTACTCCCTTGCCATCCGGGTGTCGCATGATTCACGGTGTTGACCGACGCGAGTTTCTGACCGCCGCCGTCGCCGCGGGGGTCGTCGCCGCGACCGCCAAGTGGTCCAGCGCCCGCGAGGACAAGGAGCAGCCGTTCAAGATTTCGCTCGCCCAGTGGTCGCTGCACAAGGCCTTCGGCCTCGGCGGTAAGGCGACGCTCGACCCGCTCAACTTCGCCACGATCGCCCACGTCGATTACGGCATCAACGCCGTCGAATACGTCAATCAGTTCTACGCGGCCAAGAAGAAGGACGACGGGTACCTCAAACAACTCAAGCAGGTCGCCGACGACAGCGGCGTCCGTAGCGTGCTCATCATGTGCGACGGCGAGGGTGCCCTCGGCGACGCCGACACGGCCAAGCGGGCCACGGCCGTCGATAACCACAAGCGGTGGGTCGAGTGGGCCAAGTTCCTCGGCTGCCACAGCATCCGCGTCAACGCCCAGTCGAGCGGCAGTTACGACGAGCAGATCGAGCGCGCCGCCGCCGGCCTGCGCAAGCTCACCGAGTTCGGCAAAACGATGGCGATCAACGTCATCGTCGAGAACCACGGCGGGCTGTCGTCCAACGGCGAGTGGCTCGCCAAGACGATCAAAACCGTTGCCATGCCCGAGTGCGGCACCCTGCCCGACTTCGGCAACTTCAACGTCGGCAAGAACCCACACGGGGTCGGCGAAGTCTACGACCGGTACAAGGGCGTGGACGAGATGATGCCGTTCGCCAAGGGCGTGTCTGCCAAGACGCACGATTTCGACGACAAGGGTAACGAGACGCACACCGACTACCGCAAGATGATGGACATCGTCGTCAAGAAACACAAGTACAGCGGTTACGTCGGGATCGAGTACGAGGGGAGCAAGATCGGCGAGCCGGAGGGCATCCGCGCGACCCAGAAACTGCTCGAAGCGATCCGCGTCGAGATGGCCAAAGCGTAAGGGACCGACGATGCCGCTCTACGTCTACGAAGAAGTCCTCGCCGACGATAGCGGCGGCGAGGTCTTCGAGTTCTTGCAACCCCTCTCGGCGGAGGCATACACCGCGCACCCCGACACTGGCGTGCCGCTGCGCCGCATACTGGGGGTGCCGAACGCGCCGAAGACCTGGACCGACTCGCAGGGCAAGGCGAAGACGAGCGACGGCAACCTCGAACGCATGGGCTTCGCCAAGTACGTCAAGGGTTCCGACGGCAAGTACGACAAGCTGTTCGGCAAAGGCCCGCCGAAGATCAACCGCCCGCCGCAAGGCGAGTGACAACCGGTTTTGTTAGCCCGACGCGCCAGCGAGGGTCGAGCGGGCGTAAGCAACGTCGTATTGCAATGACTGGCCATAGTTTGCAGAGATCGACAACGACCGCTCGACCCTCACTGCCTAGGCCGTGTTGATTGAACCTGGGGCGTCGGACGTTCGCCGGAGTCACTTTAGCCAGAGCGTGATCGCGGCGAACAGCACCATCCCCAGGAAGTTCCG
>JAYTSV010000222.1:0-12613 GCA_043745465.1 Fimbriiglobus sp. | reverse complement strand
GGAACTTCCTGGGGATGGTGCTGTTCGCCGCGATCACGCTCTGGCTAAAGTGACTCCGGCGAACGTCCGACGCCCCAGGTTCAATCAACACGGCCTAGAAACTGTCCACAATTCGTGGGGAACTCCAGAGCGCGATCGCGTCCGGCAGCTTCTTGTCCGTCAGGGTGTAAAGCCTGCCGTCCGTCGCCTGGATGGCGAGCGAGTGAATCCGCCGGGTTATGACCCGCCCGTTCTCGTAGTGCGTCACCTTGCAATGCCACTTGTTGTCGGCTTGTAGGGCCATCGTCTCTCTCCTTCATACACCGGCTTGCAGCCGGGTGTGGTTCCGAATCCGGCGTCGTGCCGAAGTCGATCTCAACAGTCTTCTCGACCGTTCAAATCGGGACCACGCAACGGCGTAACCACGAGAAAAACAAGAGACCCCCACGGGGTCTCTTGCGACGCAAAAAAGCTGGAACGACGTTTTCAACGGACTCGTTCTTGCCACCCCGGATACCGCGTTGATTTTGGACACTCGCGGAGACGGCCCGTAAACTGTCGCAACGCAAGGGCCCGTCTGAGAACCGAAATGGCTCCAATATGAAGAAGGCTCAAACGGGAACCACCGTCTCCTATCCGCTTCGTCACCTCTCGATTCGCGTGCCGTGGCACGATAGCGAATGGGATGGCCGCGTGTGTCAGAACCCGGCCGAGAATATGTCATGCATCATTCTCAAGATCATATGACCGAATCGCGACGATGTCCGCGAGACGGCGAATCGCGGCAAATCGCTTGAAGTGCTGCCGGAGGGCGAGCGGCCGTGCTGCATCGGGGAGCGCGGCTACTTCATGGCCCCGTTCGGGTTGACCCGCACGAAGACGCACCCGTATGCCGAGACCTCGCCAAAGACACACGGCCACTTCCGCGAGACGACTCTGCGCCACCCGAGTTACTCCGCCGACGCCGTGCCCTTCCTATGGATGCGGAAGGAAAATCTGGAGGCGCGCCGCGATCACTACCGACTCGACATCGACCCGGAACGGGAACCGGAACTCGGCTTCCCCACAGGATGGACCCAGCAGCGGGACAATCACGTCGCCCTGCTCGATTGCTTCTTCGGTCACGTCCGCCCGCACGAATCGCTCTGCTTCTTCTACGCCAAGCGAACGCCCCTGAGCGAAGACCCGCGGCGAGTCATCGTTGGCGTCGGCACGGTGCGGCATATCGCGGGGAATCAAGAATACCAGTACACCATGCCCGCGACGGACGCCCCACTGCGTTCGCTGTTGTGGGAACGGCTCGTGCAACATTCGATCCGTCCGGATGCGGCCGGGGGCTTCACGGACGGCTTCCTGATGCCCTACCAATTCGCCCTGACGCACGCCGAAGCCCATCTCGATTTCGACCCGGCGTGCGTCGTTGCGTTCGCACCGGCCGACCGTCAGGACGAATTCTCTTACGTCACCGAACACGTGACCCACGACGGGGCCATCGGCGCGCTGCTCTCGTGCGCGGCGGCACTCCGCGAGGCGGCGAAGCACTTGAAGGGTCCGTGGGACCGCTACCAGAAGTGGATCGACACCGAACTCGGCCGCCTGTGGAAACTCCGCGGCCCGTGCCCCGGCCTGGGTGCGGCCCTCACCGCGTTCGGGATCGAGTTAGGCGTGTTCGTGGCTTACGACCTCTCCAAGCACGTCGGCGAAAACGACAACCCGTGGCCGGTCGTGGATCGGATGTTCAAGACCCCGAAGTCAGTCTTGTCCGATGTCGCGAGCAAGCTCATCGGCAACGAACACCGCGAGGTGTGGAAGGAGTTACCTGACGAACGGCGTGCGCTGTTGAAGCTGCTCAGCCGGTTCGAGATCACCCCCGATCAGGCCGAGTTGGTGTACGTCGAGGAAGAGCGCACGGGAGCGAGCATCGCCTGCACGGACGCCGAGATTCTGGCGAACCCCTACCGTCTGTTCGAGATTACTCGAACGTCGTCGTTACCGATCAGCATCGCCACCGTGGACCGCGGCCTGTTCCCGGACGCCGTCATCCGCGACAAGCACCCGCTGCCGGAACCGTCCCTCGTCGGCACGGGCACCGACGTGCGGCGGGTTCGCGCCTGGACGATCCGCACCCTCGAAGACGCGGCGTTGTACGGCGACACCCTGTTACCGCGTGCGGACTGCGTGACCACCATCCGCGGGATGGAGCACCGCCCGGAGTGCCCCGTGACGGGCGACCTGATGGCCGTCGCCGAGAAGCGGTTCACGCCCGAAATCGAACTCGTTCCGCTCGCGGATCAGAAGCCCGCGTTCCAACTCGCCCGACTCGCCGCCTGCACGAAGTTGATTCGTTCGGAAGTGACGAAGCGTGGGAACGGCAAGCCGCACGTCGTCGCCGCCGACTGGCTCGCCCTGTTGGCCGACCCGAACGCACTCGGCCCGGTGAAGGCTGGCGACGACCGCGAAGCACGTTCCCGCACGGAGAAGGCGGCCGCGCTGAAAGTGCTCGCCGAATCGCGGGTCTCGGTTCTCATCGGGCCGGCGGGGACCGGGAAGACGACACTTCTTGCGGTGCTGTGCGGGCAGGACGCCGTCGCCAACGGCGGGGTGCTGCTGCTGGCCCCGACCGGCAAGGCCCGCGTGCGCATGGAGCAGGCGGCGAAGAAGAAGAACCTCAAACTCACGGGACAGACGATCGCAGGGTATCTCAGGGAATCGGGGCGGTACGACGAAGACACGTTTCGATACAAGATGCTCGGTGCGAACGCCGCGAAGGGGAAGGTCGTGGACACCGTCATCATCGACGAGATGTCGATGATGACGGAGGAGATGCTGGCGGCCACACTCGAAGCGGTGGGCGGGGCGAAGCGGATCATCCTCGTCGGCGACCACCGCCAGTTGCCGCCCATCGGGGCCGGCCGGCCGTTCGCGGACATCGTGAAGCACCTGCAACCAGATCGCGTCGAAGCCTTCTTCCCGAAGGTGGGCAAAGGGTACGCCGAACTGACGTTCAACTGGCGACAAGACCCGTCCGCACCGGACTCCCGGCTGGCCGCGTGGTTCTCCGGCAGCGACCCCGGACCCGGCGAGGAAGAGCTGTTCGGCGAACTGGCGGCGCTGAAGTCGGATCGGCTCCAGGTGCTGTCGTGGGAGACATCCGAGGAGTGCCACGAACTGTTGCTGAAGGTGCTGCAAGCGGAGTTGCAACTCTCCGGCCCTGACGATGTCGTCGGGTTTGACAAGAGCCTGGGCGGAACCGAATCGAACGGCAACTGCTACTTCAACCGCACCTGGGCCAAGGGCGGGGTCGGGAGCGCGGCCGAAGGGTGGCAAATCCTCAGCCCGGTTCGTGCGATGCCTCACGGCGTCGCGGGCTTGAATCGGCTCATCCATCGAGTCTTCCGCGCGAAGTCGGTGGAGTGGTCCCGGCAGCGATACAGGAAAACGCCCAAAGCGCTCGGCCCGGAGGAAATCGTCTACGGCGACAAAGTCATCAACGTGCGGAACCAACGCCGGTGGTGGGAAATTTACCCCGAGGACGGGTGCGCGAAGTACGTCGCCAACGGCGAGATCGGCATGGCCGTGGGCCAGTTCAAAGGGCCGCAAGCCAAGTACAAATCCTTGCCGTGGAAGCTGGAGGTCGAGTTCACCTCGCAACCCCGCTTCACCTACGGGTACAACGACCGCGACTTCGGCGAGGAAGGCGAAGCTCCGCTCGAACTGGCCTACGCGCTGACCGTCCACAAGGCCCAGGGGAGTGAGTTCGGGACCGTCATCGTGGTGCTGCCGAACCCGTGCCGCCTGCTCTCCCGCGAACTGCTCTACACGGCCCTCACCCGACAGACCAAGCGAATCGTCATCCTGTTCCAGGGGGTCGCGGCCGAGCCGCGCAACTACTCCGGCAGCGGGCATTCGGAAACCGCTCGACGGCTCACAAACCTGTTCACCGAACCGGCCCCGGTGGTCGTCAAGGATCGCCGGTACGACGACAAGCACATCCACCGCACCGCCCGCGGCGAACTGGTCATGTCGAAGTCGGAAGTCATCATCGCCAACGAACTGCACCACCGCGGCATCGACTACGCCTACGAAAAACCGCTCACGTTCGGCAAGGGCCGAACGTGCAAGCCGGATTTCACCATCGAGGACGCAGCCAGCGGAATCACGATCTACTGGGAGCACTGCGGCATGTTGATGGATGACGAATACCGCAAGCGGTGGGAACGGAAACAGAAGTGGTATCGTGACAACGGTGTCTTGCCGTTCAACGAAAGCGGCGGACCGAATGGCACGCTGGTGACGACAAGTGACGATTTGCAGTCCGGCTTCGACACACATCAAATCGGCGCGATCCTCGACAAACTGTTCGGAACGAATTGATTCTTGAGGCCGGCACTGCCCCCGGCTTGCACAGGTCCGGGTGGGCCGCCTGGAACTTGGCCGCCGTGTACCGCTTGGCCCCGGTGGCGACGCAGAAGCCGGCGGCCCCGAGCGCCCCCGGGAACGACTGCTCGGTGAACGGGACCGGCTCCCGCATCTTCGCCCCGACCAGCCGGCACGCCCGCGGGGCGAGGACGGAATAGGCCGCCTTCGGGTTGAGTTGGAACTTCCGCAGGTAGTTGAGTTGGACGAGCCGGAACGTGACCTTGCGGACCGCCCGCGGGTCGGTCACGTCCGGGAAGAAGACACGCCGGAACAGGTCGTCCGTGCCGAGGCGGTACTGGCCGACGAACTCCAGGAGTTTGCGGTCGCGCTCGGAAATGTCGTGCGTACGCTTCGCCATCGCGGTCACCACAGTTCGTAGGGAAGGGATTTCTCGGCACACGCCGCGTGGAAATCCCGCAGCCGTTCGTCACGGTACGCCCCGCCGAAATCGACCGCCCGGACCGGGGTGCCGTCGGCGTCGCAGAGCACCGCGTCGGGGATTTTCGTCCAGCCCCAGCGAGCGGCGACGGCGTCCTCGCCGACCCAATGCTCCCGCCAGTTCAGCCCGCAGTCGCGGTAGCGGAGGAAGATTTCGCCGACGTGCAGGTCGTGCGTCGTCTGGCAGGCGTTCGTCACGCCGCCCGGCGTCGAGCCGCCGAACACGTCGAGCGCCCGTCGGCCGGCGACCGCGACCTCGGTCTGCACGGCCGGCATTTCCCACCGCTCCCGGCACGAGTTTTCGAGGAGCGAATAATCCGGCTCGGCGTCGCCCGGTGCCCACGCGAAAATCGGCCCGGACAATTCGAGCATCGGCCGGGCGAGGACCGTGACCGGGATCAGCCACTTCGATTGGGCGAGCCGGTTCACGTCCGCCCGCGCCCGCCAGCGGGCGTCCCGGCTGGGCGGCCACCCCCCCCGGGCGATCTGGTCGATGGACAGAATTCGCAAGTGGCGGCAGAGGACGACTCAGAGGTCTTTTTCCCGGCCGGTCATTGTTGACCCTCCGGGTTCTTCGGCGGCCGGCCCGCGGAAGCGCGGCTGGAGGTTTTCCCCGCCGGCCGGGGGAGCCGGGAGTGCCGTGACGGCGGGGGACGGCAGCGACGGCCGGGGCGGTACTGCCGGGGCCGGACGGGGCGTCGGCACCGGGGTCAGCGGTTTCGGCTCGGCTTCGCCGTCGAATTTGGCGAGCAGTAAATCCGCCGTCCGCGTCTGCTCGTCCGCGTTGCGCGTTTCGATCAACTCGAACGCGTCGTACATGCCGGCGAGGACCGAGTCGCAGGTCCGCCGCCGCAGGTGGTCGAAAAACGAGAACATGATTTTTCCTCCGTGTGACCCGGTGCCACAAGGGGCACCGGGTCACACGGGCCAAGATAAATCCGTCCGCATCGGTTCCTCAGCCGAGCCTGGGGGGAATCTCGGGCGGGTTCCGGGCATTTCGGTCGGCCGATACTTGCCCGATTGCGCGGACCGACCCGTTGCGGCGTCCCGGTCCACTCTCGGTTCCCCAGGCCAATTCCCGACAAGGAGTTGCGGCTACCGGTGGTCCCGCGGTAAGCAGGCCCACTCCGGGACTAAAAAATGTCGAGGGGAAATACCGCCGTGGAAAATGATGAGGGCGGCAACTGGGGTGGGGGAATTCGCTTTCGCGGGGGGTGGAATTGGTGGTACGGCCGGACGAAATTCGCTGCCGCGGTCGGCGCTACCCGGTGATCGACGCGGTCACGGTCGGGGGGCGGACGGTTTTCGTCGTCGAAATTCTGGGGCGGGGGACGGCCCGCAAAGTGTTCGACCCGCGGGCCGGCATCGGCGGCGATTTTCGCGTGCTGCACACCCTGCCGCGCTCTCCGGCCACGAGCCAGCGGTTGGAGACGCTCCGCCGGGCGGCGGAGAGAAATCTCAACCTGCCGAAAATCCGCGAGACCCACCCCGAGCGAAATCGAATTTCGGTGCTGTCGGATTGGGTGTGGGGAATACCCCTCGACCGATACCTGGCCGACGTGCGGGCGAAGCAGCAGCCGCGGCCGAGCAACCGGGAAATCGTCCGGCTCGTGCGGGGATTATTTCACGGGGTCGGACATTTTCACCACGACGCCCATTCCGTCCACGGCGACATTAAACCGGCGAACGTCGTCCTCGAACCGCGGCCGACGAAATTCACCCTGATCGATTTCGGGTCGGCGTGGCCCGTCGAACGCACGACGCGGCGGGAATCCGGCGACGGCATTTCCGCCCCCTACGCCGCCCCCGAACAATTCCTGGAAAAGGCCCCGGTCGATTTCCGGGCGGACTATTTTTCGCTCGGCGTCCTCGGCTACGAACTGCTCACTCTGGAAATTCCCTTCGACGGAATCGGCGGTCGGGCCGGCCTGCCGAATTTGCGGGACGCCTTCGCGAATAAATACCGGCCACCGTCGGGCGTAATTCCCGACCGCGACCGAATGCCCCGCTCTGCCGTCGCCGCCCTCGACCAATTCTTCGCCCGCTGTCTGGCGCTCGACCCGGACGCGCGGTTCAACAATCGGACCGCGTGTCTGACGGCCGTGGACGCACTCGCCAAGGAATTTCAACCGGGGTCGAGGCTCGGGTCGTTCGGACGGGTATTTCTGAGTCTGCTCGATTGCGTCCGCGTCCGACGGCCGCCGGGTTAGCGGCTAAATCCGCCGCAGTGGGAGCGGGCAGTCAAGCCGGCGGGATGAATCGTTTCCGCACCGCGTCGTCGTGCGGCGGCGTCCAGCCGAACCGATCCCCGCACGCGCTGTGGTACGCCCGCCCGTCCGGCCCGGTGACGACGTGCAGCTTTCGCCCGAGCGACTCGTCGTTCCGGTCCGCGGCGGTCACGACGCGGGGCCGCCCGAGCGGACAGCCGGAACAGACGTTCGGGTTCGTCGGTAGCGGCGTCGGGATGCCCATTCGATCCAAGTCGAGCGCGCGGCGGAGTTCGTCCAGTTTGGCCCGGACTGTTTCGGCCGGAAGGACCGGGACCGCGACCCCCTCGTAGCTCCCGCCGAACAGCACGACGGCGTACGGCGTCTGTCCGCCTTCGCACGCCGCGAGCAGCAGGGCGTAAGCCGCGAGCCGCACCCGGTGCTGCTCGTAAACCCAATACCGCCCCGCGTGGTAGTTGTCGGCCGGCAGGCGGATGACCGGAATCCGCAGCGATCCCCGCTTGAGTACCCGCCACGGCTTGCCGGCGAGGGCCGATTCGCCGTCGAAAAGTGGTTCGAGGTACGGCACCGACTCGAATCCGGCCTTGAGCAGTTCCCACCACCGCACAGGCAAGTCGTCCGTCAGGTCGGCCGGCGGTTCGGTCGGCGTCGCCGCCAGCGCTTCCCGCCGCCGGTCGCCGAGCGTGCTCACCGCCGAGAGCGCCTGCAACGATTTCCAGACGCAGAGTGCCGTCGGCACGGCCAGGGCGAGCGGCACCACCGGCGGCAGTTCGTTCCACACGGCCACGACGACCAGGAACAGCCCGCCGGCCGCCCACGCCGCCCAGCGGGCGAGTCGCCGCAACTGGGCGGCGAGTTGCTCTTCGATCAGCGTCAGGCTGTATTCGGGCAGGAAGTTCAGGTTCATCCGCTCGTCGGTTGGCTCGTCCTCTTCGTCCGCCGAGGCGTGCGAGAGCAGACCCGCCCGCGGGCAGAAGACGAATTCGCCGAGCGTCCGCACCCGCACCCTGTGAACCGCCACGACAAGCCCTCCGCCGACGGCCGAACCCGTCACCACTTCCTGAGTGCCTTGAGCACGTCCGCCACCGACGCCGGGCGGTCGCTCTTCGGCAACGCGAGACACGCGAGCAGCACCGCCCGAACACCGGCCGGAAGGGCCGAAGCCCGTACCGCGTCCGCGTCGGCACCCGGCTCAGGCAACCGACCCACCAGGCAGTGAACGAACACCCGCCCCCAACTGTACAGGTCGGCCCGCCCGTCCACCGTCCCGCGGCTGACCACCTCTTCGGCCAGGTACGGGTCGTCCGGCCAACCGCCTACGGGCGACACGGTCGGCACCCCGTCGAGTAACTTCGCCAACTCGAAATCGGTCAGCACCGGCGTCCGGTCTTTCTTGCGGAGCAGCACGAACCGCGGGGACAGTTCCCGTCGAACGACCTGCTCCCGGTGCAGGGCGTCCAGGCCGGCCGCGATACCGTTCATCACCGTCTTGAGGGAGTTTCCTTCGAGCGGACCTTCGACCAGCCGTTCCGCGAGTGTTGTCCCTTCCTCGAACCGGTCGAGCACCCACCAGAGGCCGCCGTTCTCCACGAACGTGGCTGTGATGTTCTCCGCCACGTTCGGGTGCCGGCCGACCCGCTCGCACACCTCCGCGTGCCGCCGCAACTGCCCTTCGAGCCGCTGCCGTTCCGCCACGGCCAGGTGACGCAACTCGTAGCACTTGCCCCGCGCGAGCCGGGACGGCAGGAAGCGGTGGCGCAGACGTGCGACGTGATACTGGAGACCGTTCGCCGTCTTCACCCACGCCGTCAGGTGGGCCTCGACCTGCCACTCCTGAACCGCCTCGCCCGAGACCGTCACCGCCGGATCGACGCCCAGGGCGGCCAACTCGTCCGGGTGGAGCAGTTCCAGGTGATCGGTGATGCCGAACACCTTCGCCGTGATCGACAGCGTAGTGAGCGTGACCGGCGTCCCCTTGAACAGCTTCCGGGCCGTCGCCTTGTCGAGGCCCGACTTGCCGCAGAACTGTTCGACGGTGAGGTCGAACTGGGCGCGGAGCCGCTTCAACTTCAGTTCGTCCGCCCGGTACTCACGCTTCTCGCGCTCCACTCCCCACCTCGCAAACGGATTCGCCCCAGAACCGCCCCACACCCCGCTGGGGATGCGTTGGCAACACGGGTTCAATGCGTTCATCCGAGTCGAACGCTGCCGGAGAACTGCATGACCGATACCGACCTGCCCCCGCCGTACTACTCGCGCGGTGGCTTCACCATCTACCACGCCGATTGCCGGAACGTGCTACCGACCTTCGGCGACGAGTCGTTCGACTTCGTCCTCACCGACCCGCCGTACCTGGTGAACTACCGCGGGCGGTGGGACGGGGACCGGGAATCCATCGTCGGCGACGACCGCGACGATTGGCTGCACCCGACCTACGCCGAACTCTGGCGTCTGCTTAAGCCCGACGCCTTCTGCGTGTCATTCTACGGATGGCCCCAGTGCGACCGGTTCGTCGGCGTCTGGAAGCAACTCGGCTTCCGGCTCGTCAGCCACCTGGCGTTCGTCAAGAACGTCTGGGGCCTCGGCCGGTTCACCCGCGGCAAGCACGAAACCGCGTACCTGCTCGCAAAGGGCCGCCCGCCGAGGCCGGCGAAGGGCATCGCCGACGTGATCGAGTGGGAACGCGAACCCGACGCCTTCCACCCCAACCAGAAACCCGTCCACGCCCTCTACCCGTTGCTCGCTTCATTCGCCCCGGAGGGCGGAATCGTCCTCGACCCGTTCCTCGGCAGCGGCAGCACGCTCCGGGCCGCGAAGGACATGGGCTTCCGGGCCGTCGGCATCGAGGTCGATGAGTACTACTGCCGCCGGGTCGCCGCCCGGCTCGCCCAGGACATCCTGTTCCCGCTCCCCGTTGACGAGACCGCGGAAGGAGAACGCCATGACGACCTCGAATGACGAACTCCTCTTGCGGCTGATCAAAATCGAAACGCTGCTGGCGAGTCTCGTCGAGCAGCGAACCGTCAAGGAGTGGTACTCGACCGCCGAAGTGGCGACGATCCTCGGCAAGGCGGAGTTCACCGTCCGCGAGTGGTGCCGACTCGGCCGGGTCCACGCCCAGAAGAAGAAGTCCGGCCGCGGTGTGGCGAGCGAGTGGATCGTCAGCCACGCGGAGCTGTCACGGGTTCGCAACGAAGGGTTGTTGCCCGACCCACGACCCTACCGGCACGTCAACTGAACGGGCACAAACTCCAGATGTGCTACGCCCACCACGGGCGGCCGGCCCAGCGGAGGAACGCCTCCCCGTGCCGGGCATCCCAGACCCGCATCGCGTCCATCAAGTCGAACCGGCCGCACCGCCAGTCGTGATCCGAATCCCAAACGGCCAGGAGGAACCTGGCGGTGACGAGTTCGCCGTGGGAGACGGCCGAATCGGCCGCCCACCGGTCGAAGACGTTCGCGTCCCAATGCAGCGCCCCCGGCGCACCCACAACACTCGGAAACGACTTCATGAGGTCGCGCATTCGGGCTTCCGTATCGACAAACTCAGCAGGCACAGCCCTCCATAACATGACCCTTGTCGCCACGAAGTGCTGTCCTCCGCAGAGGGCAGAAAGAGGGCAGAATTGCCCATCCACCTCCAACGCTGTCGGTGTACAATCCCAACATCGATTCGCCGCCGTGCCATTATTTTCCTGGGACTTTAACGCAACCTCGACCTATCCGCGACCTGTCCGAAATGTCTATCAACCAGTTGCAGCGCCTGGTTCGGCGTGCCTTTGAACACCACGACCCCGCCATCGCCACGACCACATGCAGACATGTACCAGCAACCAAACGATTAACCCCAATCCGCCCCCGGTGATAACTCCACCGATGGTAGTCCACATGTATGGATAATGCGTGTCTTGTATCGCGACCAGCCCGAATAGGATGGAAATCGGCATTCGACGGAATTCTTTTGGCGATCCACTGAAACCCGCGTTACTCAGCCCATCCTTAATCCCAGAAGATAGAGCGTCCGTAACCTGCAATACCTGCCCCACCAACGTGAGGGCTGGAATTGTGATCGCGAGGGATCCGACGATTATGCAGATCGCCAACCAGCACCACCGCGAGCAAAGACAACGTTTCAACATCATCACCCTCCGGCCGCCGAACGACCAAGCTCAGTGGCGGCCCCGGCCTTGCGGGGCCGTCCAGTGCAGCGCCTGGTTCGGCGTCTGTGCCACGCCGGCCACGTACCTCGCGAACCAACCGCCTGACCGAACCACCTTCGGCACCCGCCGCGGAACCACCTGAAGAGGCACCGCGGAACCGCGAACCGCGAAGCCGCAATGACCTCGAACCACGTCGGCAGGCCGGACACGTTCGATGGGTCGCCGCGCCGAACGACCAAGCTCAGCGGCGGGAGGGACCTGCCGAGCGGACAATATAGATAACCCGACCCGCCGTCCGCAGCATGCAGTACCGGGATCGGAACCGGCGTACCCCCGATTGCCCGACGAAATTCACCCATTTTTGGCTCGCAATTCGCCCCTTTGGGGGTATTGTAGGATCTAATTGTTCCAGACCTCGTTGACTGGGACACGGCCAACCATGGTTCGGGGGATCCACAAATGGGCGAAGATCAGACCACACCTGTCATCACCGTTGTGCGGTTCCATCGCCAACACAATATACCGCACAGTCAGCAACCGACAGGGGACTTGCACCACGGCAAGGGAGTCGTCACGGAAGGGTTTTTCCGCGGGCGCAATCTGGCGGTCGGTCAACTCGTACACATCGAGACCGGTAACAAGAAGAAATATTGGTTCGGGACGATCACCCAGAGCGCGACGGACCAATTCACGCCGAACGAAGGCCCCGCCTGGTTTTTCACGGTGCAGAACACGAAGTACGAGGCCGATCCCGGTGCAGATCCCGAAACCATCACCGTGGTCGTCTCCACGCCGTCTCCTGTCATGACAGCTGTACCGCAGCCCAACGAAGTTCCGTGATGAACCGACGTGGGGTCGTCATTTCGCGGGCGATTTGATTGCCAGTCCCGCTTCGGCGAGACCGCGACGATGATGGAAATTATCGGGATCGACCTTGAGCGCGATCTCGAAGACCTTCGCCGCGTTTTTCCAGTTGGCAACCGCTTCGTCGTTCTTCCCGGTCGCGGCCCGCAATTGTCCGATCGCCAGAAACGTCTGCCCGCGCACGACCAGCGATGCGGACAGAACGCCGAAACGGTCGATCAACTCGCGCGATACCGCCAGCGATTTCGTCAACTCGGCGGCGGCCGGCTCCCACTGACCGAGATGTCGGAGCAAGTCGCCGCGAAGCAGATACGTGGCAGCTAATTTCTCATGATAAAAGGCGACTTGCGGATAGTCCTCGACCAACTTTTCGGCAATGCGACTGACTTCGATAAGGTCGGCGGCGGCGGCCGCCCGTTGTTCCGGGATTGCCGTCGCCGTCTTCGCGCGTTCCCGGCGCACCTCGCAAACCCAGTACAACTCGTCCCGCGTCGATTGCGGGCCGTGCAAGACCTTCATCCTCGC
>JAYTSV010000221.1:0-12695 GCA_043745465.1 Fimbriiglobus sp. | reverse complement strand
ATGGCGTTGAAGCTCAATGCGCTCAAGGCGAACCCCGAGGCCGCCAAGGCCAAGCTCGCCGCGACGAAGAAGCCCGGCAGCAAAAAGGTCGCGCCCGTCACGGCGTAACACTGATTTTGGCGAGCCAAGAGCGTCAGCGACTGGAGCGGTTTCGCTACTCCAGTCGCTGACGCTCTTGGCGCGCCGGACGCCGGGTTACTGCACGTCCAAGGTCAGGATTTCCCCGCCCTGGCGGCTGACCAGCGCGGCGAGCATGGCCAGGGTGATGTTGCTCTTGAGCAGGCGGACGGACCCGTCGCCCATGACGATGTTGCACCCGGCCGTGTGGAAGCCGTACAACTCGTTGTCGCTGCTCCCGTTGACCGCGGCCGGACCGCTGCCCTGGCTGCCGGTGGTGCCGTCCGCGCCGTTGATGCTGAACCAACTGTCCTGGTCGCCCCAGCCGCCGGCGGTGTCGTTGGCGTCCTGGTCCGGACCTTTCTTGATGCCCCCGAAGCCGTACTGGAACGGCCGGCCGGCCGACTCGACGACGAGGGACGTGTTACTCAGGCCGTCGGACACGGCCGTGAACGCGACCTCGGCGTTCTTTTCCAGGATCGGCGGTTTTTTGGAAATGGCTTGCGTGCCGATGCTCGCATCGACCCAGAAGCCGCCGCAACTTTTCGGGGCCGCGTAGTCGGTGCGGCCCATGCGGATTTGCGTCACGCCGGGGGGCAGAACGGTGTACTTGTACGACGGATTGTTGTAAACGATGGTCGGCTCCAGCGGGGCGCTGGGGCACATGAACGTCTTGATCGGGGTCGTGAACGCGGGGAAATTGTCCACCGAGTAGCCGTCTTTTTTGAGGTCGATCTTGTTGGCGAGGTTCCCCTGCTCGATGTACGGCAGGATGAACGTCAGGCAGAAGTGGTTCGGCGCGCGGGTGTAACTGGCGTCGGTGTACAGCGGCGGCAGCTTCTGGTTGGCGCTCTCGTAGTTGTGGAAGGCCAGGCCGATCTGCTTCAGGTTGTTCGAGCAGGTCATGCGGGCGGCGGACTCGCGGACCTTCTGGACGGCGGGCAGCAAGAGGCCGATCAAAATCGCGATGATGGCGATGACGACCAGTAACTCGATCAGAGTGAAGGCCGAGCGGACGGCGAAACGACGCGGGGACATAAGCAACTCCTAGGCAGAAAATCGAACGGGAACAACGAAACGCGCCGGTCGGGAATCGGCCGGCGGGGCGAGCTACTTCTTCTCGACGTCCTTGGCGGGCGGTTTGGCCGCCTGGGCCGCGGTCAGCTTCAACTCGAACGGGGCCAGGGTCGTCGGCTCGCCGGTGACCGTCGCCGACAGGGTGGCCGTGGCGATCTTGTCGTACGCGCCGCGGAGCAGGTCCGGCCGGCCGCCGTTGCCGTCCGGGGCCTTGGTCATGTCCGGCCAGATGACCGTGACGAGGTAGTCGCCCGACATCGTGCCCTCACGGTCCGGCTGCCAGAGGACTTTGAACGTGCCGTCCTCGGTCGCCTTGGCGTACGGGGTCGGTTCGTTCATGTCGGACTTGCCCTTGCGGTGCAAGAACAGCAACGCGGACGCGGCCGGCTTGCCGTTGACGCTGACCTTGCCCGTGACCGGGGTGAGCTTCGGCCCGCTCGGCGAGCACCCCGGGGCGAGCAGGGCGGCGGCGAGACCGACGTAACGAAGCCAACGAATCGACGCGGTCATGGGCCAGGCCCTCGGGGTCAGGAACGGGAGTTCGACCCCGTTGACTTACGGCCGGTGCCGCGGCGTGAAGTGAAGAGATAAAGTGTTCGGCGTGCAGGTTTCGGGAGCGCTCCGACCGGCGCGCCGACCGACGCCCGGCGAGCCAAGAGCGTGAGCGACTGGAGGTGCCTCGCGCGTCGAAGTTCACTGCCCCCCATCGAGGCTGAGCAGAGTCGTTAGGCGGCCCGGGTTCCGCACGATACAGTAGTCAGGTGCCGTACCACTGTGTGAACCCATGACCACCTCGACCCAGACCGCCGCTGCCATCGCCCACCGACTGCTCTTCGACGCCCTCGTCGAGATGCGGGCCGAGGGGTACGCGCAGCAGAACAAGGTCGTGTTCCACCTCGCCAACCTGTTCCATCACGCCGCGCTGGACCTGAAGGCGGCGACCGAGGGCGAGGTGAGTTACGACGAAGTCCTCCGCCGGCTAGAAGTGCGGGCGACCGAGATCGGTTGCGAGAAGTGGCTGGAGTCGGCACGGACGCGGATCGAGGACGGGCGGGCAGAGAACCCAACTTGACCAGCTGACCTCACCGCCACGCCCGCACGTCGATGGGGTGCATGCCCGCCCGCCGGGCGGCTTCGAGGCCGATGTCGGTGTCCTCGAACACGACGCACGACTCCGGCGGCACGGTCAGCCGGCGGGCGGCTTCCAGGAACACGTCCGGGTCGGGCTTGTGCCGGGCCGTGTCCTCGGCGCACACGACCGCGTCGAACCAATCGCCGATGCCGACTTTCGCCAGGGTTTGCAGGACGACGGCGCGGTAGCCGCCGCTGGCGACGGCCATCGGCAGCCGGCCGCGGTACGCCTCGGCCACGGCCACGACCGGGACGATCGGCGCGACCTCGTGGAGCAACGCCAGGAACTTCGACTCCTTCTCGTGGACCATGCCGTCGAGGTCGGTCACCGGAACGCCGGTCTCGCCGCTGAGCACGCGGATGATCTGGGCCGTCGGCATCCCGCCGAGTTGGTAGAAGCGCGCCGCCGGGAAGGGGATGCCGTGTGCGGCCAGCATCGCCACCCAGGCGCGGTGGTGGATCGGCATCGTGTCGGCGAGGGTGCCGTCGCAGTCGAAGATCAGCCCGCGCGTCCCGGCCGGCGGGGTCCAGGGCGCGGTCACGACGGCACCGGCTGGCGGTCCGGGTGCAGGTAGACGAAGCTCTTGCCGAGCTTGCCGTTGTAGTTCCCGGCGCTGATGCGCTCCAGCCCCGGCACGTCCTTCGAGGCGCGAATGGCGGCCTGCGTCGCCGCGGCAATCGTCGCCAGGTCGGGGCCGTCGAGGATGATTTCCTGGACGCTCACGACCCCCGGCGGCAGGCGGCCCTCGACGCCCGGCTTGCCCTGCAGGGTCGGGCAGAAGTCGGCGTAAGTGCTGGCGATCGCGAACGTGTAACTGCTGCCGGCCTTCGACCCGCTGGCCGCGACCCCGCCGGGGAACGGCAGGATCACCCCGGGCGTCTCGGCGGCCGCGGCGGCGGCCAGAGTCGCGGCGTCGAGGGCGGCGTCGGCGGTGCGGCCGAAGAACCACAGGTTGCCGCCCATCAGCCCGTCCGCCCAGCCGACCCGCCGCTCGACGACGAACTCGCCGGACAGGATCGGCACGACCCGCACGTCCCGGCCGTGCCGCACGTCCTTGAACTGGTGCCCGTCGCCGAAGTACGCCAGCTTGCGGCCGAGCGGGAACCACGTCGGCTCGCCGGCCGCGTTCGCCGTCGGGAGCACGTTGAAGCAGGCCGTCGTCGGGCAGGTCAGCACGTTCTGGCTGACCCGGACCAGCAACGTCCGCTCCAACTTTTCGAGGCGGTCCTTCCAGAAGCGCGGGACGTGGAATTGCACCACCGCCCCCGGCCGGCCGTCGGGCGTCTCCGCCGGGGCGACGTAGCGGTCGAGGCCGGCTTCGCAGTCGCAGAGGATGGTCGAACTGGCGTTCCCGGTGGCCGCCCGCACCGCGTGGTCGAGCCAGGACTGGTCGCGCGCCGTGACCAGCACGGCCGTGTAAATGCTGCGGAACGCCTCGGCGTAGGTGTCGTCAATGAGGGCGGGCATCGCGCGACCCGGGGGAGGGATTGTCGGCGGGTAGTTTACGGCGCGCCGCCCCGGCGAGCCAAGAACGACGACTGGCCGTCTCGTTACCCCGACGCGCGAGCGAAGGGCGCAACGGTTCGTCGATCCCGCGTGCCGTCATGGACCGTGCCGTCACCCGCCAACACCGCGACCGAACCGTTGCGCCCCTCGCTCGCGCGTCGGGCTAACAAGTCGGGGCATCCGCGCCATTACTGGTGTACGCTCCCCTTTGCGTCACTAGTGTTCGCACGTTCACCACCTCTCCCCGGCCGCCTTCACCATTGACGGCGGGACTTCGTGGGGGGGGTCCGAAGGGGAATCCGTCAATGGCCAATGCCCAACTCCGCCGGGTCAGTAAGGCCCGGCCGTGCCCCGTTTGCCAGGGGTCGCACAAGTGCAGCCTCACGGACGACGGCCTGATCCTGTGCGGCCGGGAGCACGCCGGGAAGCCCGGGTTCCGCCACCTGGGGCCGGCCGAAGACCCGACCTGGCACCTGTACCGGGCCGAAGACCCCGACGCCATGGCCGGGCTTCCCGGCGGGTGGAAGCCGTCGCCGGTCGTGCCCAAGCCGCCCGACTTCTCGGGCATGGCCGAGCACTTGTCCCGCAAGATCAGCCCGACGCAGGCCAACGACCTGGCCGACCGGCTCGGGCTACCGGCCGCGGCCGTGTCGCTGTTGCCGGCCCTCGGGTTCGACCCCGCGGCCGGGTGCTGGACCGTCCCCGAACACGACGCCCGGGGGCACGTCGTCGGCATCGGCACGCGGTACCGGGACGGGACCAAGCGGGCCGTCCCGGGCAGCCGGCGGGGGCTGGTCCTGCCGTCCGGGTGGGCCGACATGCCGGGGCCGGTGCTGATCGTCGAGGGCATGTCGGACGCCATCGCTTTGGTCCACTGCGGCCTGTGCGCCGTCGGCCGGCCGAGCGCCCGGGGCGGGGTCGAACTGCTCGCGCAACTCTTGGGCGGGGACTTCGCCAGCGGCCGGCCGGTCCTCGTCCTGGGCGAGAACGACCGGAAGCCGGACGGGTCGTGGCCGGGCCGGGACGGGGCGGCGTTCGTCGCCGCGGCCCTGAGCAAGGCGACCGGCCGGGCGGTGCTGACGGCCTGCCCGCCGGAGCAGTACAAGGACGCCCGGGAGTGGGTCATCGACCGCCTCAAGGGCGTGCGGAGCGGGGCGACTGGGCACCTCGGCGGCGCGCCCGAGTTGGCCGTCGGCCGGGACATCGCCGCGTCGATGTCCCGCGGGGCCGCCGCCGCGGTGCTGTCCAAGCCGGCCCCGCGGGCCGACCGCTTCCCCCTGCCTTTGCCCCTCGACGCGCTGGCCGCCGGGGCCGCCGGGGGCGGCGTCCCGTGGGTCTGGGACGGGTACCTGATGCGGGGCGGGGTGACCCTCCTGAGCGCCCTGCCGAAGTGCGGCAAGACGACCCTGCTGTCGCACCTGTTCAAGACCCTGGCGGCCGGCGGGAGTTTCTGCGGCCGGCCGCTCGTACCCGGCCGGGCGCTGGTCGTGTCCGAGGAGTCCCCGGAGGTCTGGGCCGACCGCCGCGACCGCCTGGGCCTGACCGGGTGCGTGCGGCTGCTGTCGCGGCCGTTCTTCGGCCGGCCGAGCGCCGACGACTGGTCGGCCTTCCTGTTGCACCTGGCCAACGTCCTGGCCAGCGACCCGGCCGACCTGGTCGTGTTCGACACGCTCGCGGACCTGTGGCCGGTTAAGGACGAGAACAACGCGACCGACGTGCAGGGCGCGCTCCAGCCGGTCCGGCGGCTGGCCGACGGCCGGGCGGTGCTCCTGGTCCACCACCTGCGCAAGAGTGACGGCGGCGAGGGGACGGGCAGCCGGGGGAGCGGGGCCCTGGCCGGGTTCGTGGACGTGCTGGTCGAGTTGCGGCGGGCCGGGCGGGCGGCCGACCCGGGCGGGGCGAAGCGGGTGCTCACCGCCGTCGGCCGGGCGACCGGCATCCCGCCCGAGTGGTCGGTCGAGTTGGACGAGGACGCGGGCGTCTACCGCGGCACCGACATGGGCGACCCGGCCGCGCTGCTGAGTGACGCGATCCGCCAGGCCCTGTTCGCGGCCGGGCCGGAAGGGCTGACGTTCCCGCAGTTGCGCGGCAAGCTGCCGCCAGAGCAGCAGCGGAACGAGGTGAAGTTGCGGGCGCTGATGACGGCGGGGGCCGAGGCGGGCGACTGGGACCGCGAGGAGCGGGCGACTCGCAGTGGCGGGCCGGTGTACCGCGTGGGGCTGCCCCAAATTCCGGCGGGGAAGAAAGTGGTGACCGAGGGAGTCCTCTTCGACGACTTGCCGATGCTTCCGGATTGATCGACTTCCCCACACTACGTGTGGTGGGGAATAATTCAACAAAGTGCCGGGGGGCTTTGTTGATGTTATTCCCCGGGTCGGGGTCCCGGCGGGGAAACGTCAAAGTCACTCCCTTTCCCGCCGTGCCTTTTCCGAGCCGGGCGAGCGTCGGCCCGCCGGTCCAGTCCCGCCGGGCGGCGGGCGTCGGCCCGCCGAGCGATCCCCGACTCGCCGGGCGATCCCCCGGCGGATTCTTCCCCGCGGCAGGTCACCCGGCGGGCCGACGCCCGCCGCCCGGCGGGGGATCAGTCGGCGGACACCACGCGCCGGCCGACTAACTGCCACCGGCCGGCCGCGACGCGCCGAATGGCCGCGGGGTACGCTTCGCACTCGGCGGCGGACACGGCGGCCGCCACTTCGTCCGGCGTCGTACACTCCGCGATGCTGACGGCTCGCTGCTCGACGATCGGGCCGGTGTCGTAGGTGTCGTCCACGAAGTGGACCGTGCAGCCGCTCACTTTCACGCCCGCCGCCAGGGCCGCTTCGTGGACGTGGTGGCCGTACATCCCCTTGCCCCCGAACGCCGGCAACAGCGACGGGTGGATGTTCAGCACGCGCAGGCGGAAGTCGTCCGGCACGGCGAGGAGTTGCAGCCAGCCGGCGAGCAGCACGTAATCGACCTTCAGGAGTCGGACGGCGGCGAAAACCCGGTCCGAAAAGTCGGCCCGGGGGGTCGGCCCGACGACCTGCGTCGGCACGCCGGCGCGACGGGCGCGTTGCAACGCGAAGGCGTCCGGGCGGCTGGCGACGACGCCGACGATCTCGGCGGTGAGGGTGCCGGCGGCGACGCGGTCGAGGAGATTTTGCAGGGTCGTGCCGCCGCCGCTGGCGAGGACGGCGAGCCGGGGGCATAAGATGACTGGAGGCATCGCGTCCGTCTCCGGCACTGGGGGCGGGTCTGTTTTATGCCGGACGGCCGGCCGACAAGCCGCCGCCGCCCGGTTGGGTCGAAGGCACCGGTCGTGGGACGGAGGCAGTGATGCCGTTGGGTTCGGATCCGCTGTACGCCGAGTTGACCCGCCGCCTCGACGGGGCGGCGCTCGTGGGCTACCTCAACTTCTCCGACGGGCGGGCGGACGGCAAGTTCCGCAAGGGCGTGGCCGACCTGTTCGCCGCGCTCCTGGACGCCGACGTGCCGGCCCCGCACGCGGCGGCCCACGGCTGGCTCGCGCACCGGGCGGCCGAACTCGAAGCCGCCGGGAGCGCCGCCTTCCGCGACCTGACGCAGGCCAAGGCCGCGCTCGACCTCGCCTTCGTCGCCCTGCCGGCCGCCTACCGCGCCCACCACGCCGATCTCTTGAGCCACCAGCCGGACGACCGGTTGTTCACCGCCTTCTTCCTGGCCAAGTGCTGCGAGGCGGTCCTGTCCGGCCGCGGCCAGACGCCGGAGAAACTGCTCCGCCGGCTGAACGACTTCGTCGGCTACCGGCCGATGGCCCTGCTCGAAACGCGGGCCCAGACCGAGTTCTACCCGCACGAGCGCGTCTGCCCGGTGCCCCTGTACTTCAAGGGCGTCGGGGCCGCGCCGGGCCAGTACGCCGAGGTCGTCCGGCCGGCGCTGGAACTCCTCGAACAGACCAGCCCCGGACTGCTCGACGACGCCTCGTTCGACCTGGCCCGGCTCGAAGAGATCGCCCTGGACCCGCGGGCCATCGACCACTTCCACCCGGTGAACAAGCGGCCGAGCGTGCTGTTCGGCGAGTGGGACCCGCACCGCATCGACGGCCGCGGCTTCTACGGCCGGTTCGTCCTGCGGCAATCGACCCTGGACGCGCTGCTCCGCTGGGTCCACGGGGACAAGTGGCCGCACACGACCGGCCTGCGCAGCCCCGACCCCGAGCGCGTCTTTGAAGCCGCGGCGGCGCTGTGCGGCACGATCCTGATGGGCGCGGGCGTCAGCGGCTCCGGGCCGAACCACCACGACTCGACGGTCACGCTCACCGCGCTGGTGCAGCGGATCGCCCGCTACCGCGACGACTTCTACAAGCAACTCCTGGAGCGCGTCAGTGGGCCGCACGCCGACCGCCTGCGCGACGAGGCGACCCGCTACCGCCAGCCGTTCGCCACCGTCCGGCAGTTCCTCAACCAGGCCATCGCCGGCGAGCGGGCGCTGCACCTTCAGGAGCGCCGCCTGGCCCTGCTGTTCGCGTCGATGGGCTACCCCGAGGCGGCCCGGTTGCGCGCCGCGAAAATCCCCGCCCCGGCGACGCGGTTCGGCACCGAGGTGCGGTTGCGGCAGACGGACGCGCAGTTCGCTGCCGAGAAGGGCCGGCCGGCCGACGCCGCCCAAGCCCTCGCCGAAGCCGAAGACCTGCTCCGCCGCGGCATCGACTGCGGGGCGCTGATCGACCCGTGGAACATCCTCGGCTTCCAGGGCCTGTTCCCGATCTTCCCCGGCCGGGACGACACCGTCCGCGACCCGCGCGCGGAGGAGTTGATCCTGACCGTCGGCCGGCAGTTCGAGCTGTACGCGCAAGCCCTTTCGGTGGCCGCGACCGGGCCGGACCGCGCCGCCGAGGACGGCTTGCGGACCGGCATGAAGGGTCTGGCCGAGTGGTGGGACCGCTTCGCCACGACGGCCGTGTCGGACATGCCGCACGTGCAGGGCCAGGAGCGGACCGACGCGGCCGAGCACGTCGCCCGCTCGACGGCCTTGTGGCGGACCGGCGGGGCCAGCGACCCGGCCTTCTGGCGGAAGCACCGCGACGGCTTCCGCACCCCGGCCGCGTTCGCCCAGGTCATCGACGCGCTGCTCACGCACGGCGACTACCGCGCGTCGCTGGCCCTGCTGGTGACGTGGCTCAGCGAGGCCGACGCGGTGCCGCTCCAAGACCCGTCGGCGTCGTTCTTCCGGCTCACCTTCCGCTGGCTGCAAAACGTCGTCGCCGCGGACGCCCTGCCGGCCGCCGAGCGCGCCCCGCTGATCCAGCGGTTCTTCGAGTTGCTCGAAGCCAACGCCGAGGGCCGCTGGAACGTGCCGACCCTGTTCGGCCTCGACGGCGACGAAATCCCCTTCGGCGACGAGGACACAACGGACAGCGACATCGACGACGTGGACGACGAGTTCGACGACGAGGAAGGGGACGACGACGACGACGAGGACGACGACGAGGAAGGCGAAAGCCCTTACGCGTCGGCCTACGAGGGCGTGAGCTTCAAGGACTCCGCGGACGACGGCGAGGAGGACGAGGTCGCCGACGGCGGGGGCGGGTCGATGGCCGGCAGCTTCGTGCTGGACGGCGAGGCCGAGGCCGCGGAGGAGCAACTCCGCTTCCTGGCCGGCGTCGCCCGGCTGTGGCGGACGGCCGCGCAACCCGACCTGTGGGACCGCACCAACAGCGCCGCGATGGCCGCCGTCGGCGAGTGGCTGCGCAAGGCCCGCGGCAACCTCGTGTCCCTGACCAGCCTGGCCCGGTCCTTGCACGCAATCCCCGTCCCCGAGGCGACCACCGGTGTCGAAGGGGTCATGGAGTACGACCGCCGCCGGGCCGTGAAGGGCAGCCTGCTCGAACTGACCGTGCAGACCGCCGTCGAGACCGCCGCCGCCGCCCGGTCGCTCGCCGCGCTCACGTCGAGGCAGCCCGAGTTGGCGACCGGCGACGAGTTCGACCGCCCGCTCGCCGGCAAGATCGTCCAGCCGGCCTGGGAGCCGCTGGCGTTGCGCCTCGAACGGGCCATCGGCACGGCCGACCGCGGCGGCGTCCGCCGGCTGCTGCCCGGGTTCGTGACCCTGTTCCGCCAGGAGCCACTGCTCGTCTGCCCGCCGACCGACGGCGGCACCCCCGCCGCCGCCCTCCGCGCGCAAACGGCGCTGCACGTCATCGAATCGCTGCTGGCGAGGCTCCCCCGTTTGGGCCTCCTGCGCGAGACCTTTCAACTGCTCAAGTTGTCGCGCGGCATGGAGCGGAACGACCCGCCGGAGGGCCGCCGCGTGTCGTCGTTCGACCAGCTCTTCCGCACGGCGGTCCTGGGCATCGTCGAGTCGCTGTTGAACTCGGCCAAGGACTGGGGCGACGACGCCGGCGAGGACGGCCCGGCCGCGGTCGCGTTGAAGCAAATGGCCGACTCGTTCCGCTCGCTGTGGGTCGATCACAGCTTGGGGCTGCGGCTGTCGTCGCTCGAAGCGGTGATCGAGCGCGAGCCGTGGGAGGCGTTCCGCGACTTCGTCCGCACTTACGGCAGCGAACTGTTCACGGTCCGCTTCCTGACCCTGTCGAACATCCGCGGGATTCTGGCCCAGGGCACGGCCAACTGGCTCGACCGGCAGTTCGTCGAGAACCCCGAGCCGGCCCTGCTCGTCCACGAGTTCGCCGAGGGCAAGGTGCCCCGCGACGCCACCGCCCGGCAACTCGAACTCGTGCTGCAATCGCTGGTCGAGCACTACGACGAGTACCGCGACTACAACACGACGACGACGCAGTCCGACTACGGCGAGAACCTGTACATCCTGCTCGACTTCCTGCGGCTGAAGGTCGCCTACGACCGGTTCGCCTGGCGGCTGCGGCCGATGGTGCTGGCCCACGAGGTGCTGTGCCGCAAGGGGTTCGACCGGTTGGCCGCGAAGTGGCGCGAGCTGATCGCCGCGCAGGCCGAGAAGACCTCGCACGACCTGCTGGCGCAACTCGCGGCGCGCGAGACCGAGCACGCCATCAAGCTGCGGACGATCCGCGACCGCCTCGAAGAGCGCTTCCTGCAACCCCTGCGCATCGACCAGGCGGCCGCGAGGGTGGCCCGCGCCGCCCAGGCCGCCCGCGACGGCCAGGCCGAGGACAACCCCGCGTTCACCGGCCTGCTGGCGACGATTCAGCCGCTGGCCGACCACCCGAGCGGCGTCGGCCTCGACGTGCCCGCGTGGCTCCGCCGCCTGGAGCAGGAGTTGCGCAAGGTCCGCACGCAAGACCCCGACGCCGACGGCGAAACCGACGGCGACGATCAGTTCCCGCACCCCGCGCCGGTGACCATCGACTACGACGACCTCCGCCAACAACTCCGCGACTGGGACAAGGGCTTGAGCGAGTAAGTCCGCCACCAATGCGTTGCCCCGGCGAGCCAAGAGCGTGAGCGACTGGAGGTTCGGGTTAGCCCGACGCGCGAGCGAGGGACGCAACGGTTCGTTCGCGGTGTCGGCGGGCGACGACGGACCGGTCAATGCCCGCATTCGTTGCGAGCGAACCGGTGCGTCCCTCGCTCGCGCGTCGGGCTAACAAAACCGAAGGCCACACCCGGCGGGAACGGGAATGACTTTGCCATTTTGCCGCCGGAACCCCCGCCTGGGTTTCGCCGCCGTCAATGTTAGCCCCACTTTGATGCCGGCATTCCGCACCACACGGAGCGTGGATAAAGTCGTCAGTCGGGAAGCATCTGGGGCAGCACCAACGACCACACCGGCAGCACGACCGGGGGCGGCTCGGGCACAACTTGATCGGGGGCTAGCGGTCGCAACTCGTCCCACGGGATGCCGTGTCGGTCCGGCGACCCGAGCCAGGCGGACGCGACCGCTGCGAGCGACGCGGCCGGCACTACCTCGCAGCCGAACGGCAGCCGGCCGTGGGTCGCCGACACCAGGCTGAACCGCAACTGACCGGCCTGCGCGTCGTGCCACCAGTAGACCACCATCGGACCGGCCCCACGGGCCGCCAGCCACGCCCGCCGGCCGTCGATGACGCCCTCCGCAAACGCTACAACGTCGGCGACGCCCACGGTGGCGACTTGTTCGGGCGACAGCGAGAACGACCACGAGTTGCTGCTCGTTTCGGCGTTGATGTCGTCGGGGCAGACGATCACGGCATCGCCCGCGACCTCGGCCAGCCACCCCGAAAATGGATTCGTCGCCACCGGGGTTTTCCTCCGCCCGCCGAACGGCCCGGCCCGGCCGCCGACGGGGTTGAGCAGCCGACACGTCGTGCAAAGCCCTGTTGCGCCGTCGGGCGGCGGGTGCGGCGGGTTAGGCCTCGGGCACGACTTCCGGTTCGTCCGCCAACGACGCCAGGAGTGCCTCCAAGTCCACCGGGGCGACACGGCACAACTCTCCCTCCGGCGTGCCCCGGAGCCAGCACCGGGAGCCCGCACCTTCGCGCGTCCAGTCCAGCCAGTCGCACCCCCCGATGGGACCGTCCGCGGTATCCACCACGGCCACGTCCGAGGGCCGGTCCCCACCCGGGGCGACCAGCCCGAGCGCGGTCAGGTGGCCGACGAACCGGTCCACCTCCGGCCAGCCCATGAAGCTGACGCGGGCCAGGTGGTCGTCCTCGGTGTACGTCCCGTTCGGGCAGTCGGCACGATACCGGGCAACCCCGCCGGGGTAGCGGGAGTCGATGGCCGCCTTCGGCAGGATGACGTTGTAGCACTCCATCAAGATCGCCACGCGGTTGTCCTCTGATGCCAAACTTGGACGTCGGCAGCGGACCTGCAACGGATCGGTGCCAGGCTAACTGTTCGCGTGGCCGCTGTCAAACGTCACCCCGAGATTCGGCGACCGGCGGGCCAAGAGCGTCAGCGACTGGAGGTGCCTCGATCTCCAGTCGCTG
>JAYTSV010000220.1:0-12757 GCA_043745465.1 Fimbriiglobus sp. | reverse complement strand
CGAGACCTCACCCCCGGCCCCTCTCCGACGCGGAGAGGGGGAGCAAGAGCGTTGAAGCCATTGATTGTGACCCACTTGCTCCTGCGACCATGTCCGGGTCCGCGGCAACCGACCGCCAGGAGCAAGAGCGTTGAAGCCGTTGATTGTGACCCCCTTGCTCCCCTCTCCGCATCGGAGAGGGGCCGGGGGTGAGGTCTGTTCACCACGCCGAGGACCCCGACGATGTCTTTGGCCGACGCATTCCCGGAGATCACCCGCCGCGACCAGCCGCTCGCGCCGTACACGCACCTGCGCATCGGCGGCCCGGCCGAGTTCTTCGTCCAGCCGCGGTCCGTCGCGGAGTTACACCAGGTGTTGAAGTTCTGCGCCGCGCAAGGCGTGCCCTTGCGGATGCTCGGCGGCGGGTACAACCTGCTCGTCCGCGAGGGGCCGGTCGCCGGGGCCGTCGTGCGGCTGAGCGGCCCCGCCTTTGAAACGATCGCGGTGGACGGCCGCACCGTCCGGGCCGCCGGCGGGGCCGCGCTGTTCGACCTGATCGCCGCGTCCGTCCGCGCCGGCCTGAGCGGCCTCGAAACCCTCGTCGGCATCCGCGGCAGCGTCGGGGGCAGCGTCCGGTGCAACGTCGGCGACCGCGCCGGCGAGATCGGCGCGAGCGTCCGCCGGGTCGCCGTGCTCAGCCTCGACGGCACCGAGCAGGTCCGCACCCGGGACGAACTGACCTTCGGCGACCACACCAGCGACCTCGACGAGCCGGTCATCCTCTGGGTCGAATTCGAGCTGGAACGGGACGACGCGACGGCCGTGTTGAAGCGGATGCGGCGGACGTGGGTGTTGCGCAAGGGGGCGGAGCCGCTGAGCTTCCAGGCGGCGGTCCGCATGTTCCGCAACGCCGGCGGGACGACGGCCGCGAGCCTAATCGAGCGGGCCGGCCTGGCCAAGACGAAGGTCGGCAACGCCGAGGTGAGCGACCGCAACGGCAACTACGCCATCGCCCACCCGGGCACCACCGCCGCCGACGTGCTGACGCTGCTCGACACGGTCCAGGCCCGCGTCAAGGCGTCGTCCGGCGTGACCCTGCACCGCGAACTCAACGTCTGGTAATTCCCGGGGACTCCCCATGCGCCTGCTCGCCCTGCTCGCCGTCATCGCCCTGTCGCCGTTCGCCGTCGCGGAGGAGCCGAAGCCGCGGTACGAGACGCGGAAGGCCCACGACCCGGACGGCATCGGCAAGTTCTACAAGGGCCGCGAGATCGCGCAGGTCATGGGCTTCCAGGGGGCCGGCTGGCTCGAACGGTCCGAGCGCGAAAAGGAAGAGGAGCCGGCCAAGCTGCTCAAGGCCCTCGACCTCAAGCCGGGCATGACGGTCGCCGACGTGGGCGCGGGGACCGGCTTCCACGCCTTCCGGATGGCCCCCCTCGTCGGCCCGAAGGGGAAGGTGCTCGCCGTCGATATTCAGCCCGAGATGCTGGCCCTGATCGAGGCCCGCGCGACGAAGGAGAAGGTCGAAAACGTCGTCGCCGTGAAGAGCCTCGAAGCCGACCCCAAGCTGCCCGCCGGCGAGGTCGATTTGATCCTGATGGTGGACGTGTACCACGAGCTGGCGTTCCCGCACGAGATGGCCGAGAAGATGGTCGCGGCGCTCAAGCCCGGCGGCCGCATCGCCTTCGTCGAGTTCCGCCTGGAAGACCCGGCGGTGCCGATCAAGCTGGTCCACAAGATGAGCGAGCGGCAGGTGATCCTCGAAATGGCCGAGTTCCCCGCGATGGAGCACACCAAGACCATCCCCGGCCTGCCGTGGCAGCACATCGTCGTCTTCACCAAGTCGAAGAAGTGACGCCGGCCGGCGGTTGGACAACGGCAGCCCGGGTGGCTAAGATGCTAGCGAAGGCGGCCCGCACGGCGTGGGCTTGCCTTTCTTCGTTTACCCTCACCACTCGTCCGAGGGGGACGCCCCGTGCCCGACGCCCGCACCGCCCTGCACGACTGGCACGTCGCCCGCCAGGCCCGCATGGTCCCGTTCGCCGGGTACGCGATGCCGGTCCAGTACGCCGGCGTCGTCGAGGAGCACCGGGCCGTCCGCACGCACGCCGGGCTGTTCGACATCAGCCACATGGCCCGGCTCAGCTTCGGCGGCACCAACGCCACGGCCTTCCTCGACCACGTTTTCACCAACTCCGTCGCCGGGATGAAGCTCGACCAGGTCCGCTACGGGCTGCTCCTGAACGACGCCGGGTTCGTCCTCGACGACGTGCTCGTGTACCGCTGGCCCTACGGGTACTCGATGGTCGTCAACGCCTCGAACCGGGGCAAGATCGTCGCCTGGCTGACGGCCAAGGCGGCGGCGTTCGACGTGCGCCTCGGCGACGAGACCGACGCCACGGCCATGCTCGCGGTCCAGGGGCCGGCCGCCGTCGCGCTGACGGCGGGGATGTTCGACTTCGACGCCGGCATTTTGAAGAATTACTACGCGACGCCGACCTTTTACTGCCGCAACGGCTGCGTCGTCAGCCGCACCGGGTACACCGGCGAAGACGGCCTCGAAATCATCGTGCCGAACGAGTTGGCCGCGTCGCTCGCCGAAGAACTGGTGGCGCGCGGGGCCAAGCCGTGCGGCCTGGGGTCGCGCGACACCCTCCGCCTCGAAGCCGCCATGCCGCTGTACGGCCACGAGTTGACCGAGACCATCGATCCGCTCACGGCCGGCCTCGGCTGGGCGGTCAAGCTCGACAAGGGCGACTTCATCGGCCGCGACGCCTTGAAGGCGATGACCCTCACGCGGACCCGCGTCGGCCTCGAACTCGACGGCAAGCGGGCGGCCCGCGAGGGCTGTCCGGTCCTGGCCGGCGGCGAGGTCGTCGGCGCGGTCACCAGTGGCAGCTACGCCCCGTTCGTCGAGAAGTCGATCGCGATGGCCTACGTCCCGCTCGCGCACGCCGCCCCGGGCACGCCCCTGACCGTCGATATTCGCGGCACGCCGACCCCGGCCCGCGTCGTCCCGTTGCCCTTCTACCGCCGCCCGAAACCCCCGGAGACCTCGCCGTGAGCGCGACCGTGAACCTCGACGAGTTGAAGTATGCGACCTCGCACGAGTGGGCCGCGCAGGGCGGGGACATCGTCACCGTCGGCATCACGCAGTACGCCGTCGATCAACTGACCGACGTGACGCACCTGCAACTGCCCAAGGTCGGCACGCACGTCACCGCCGGCGTCCCGTTCGGCGAGATCGAGTCGGTCAAAGCCGTGTTCGACCTGAACGCGCCGGTGTCCGGCGTCGTGGTCGAGGTGAACGCCCCGCTGGCCGGCGAGCCGAGTCCGATCAACGAGGACTGCTACGGCAAGGGCTGGCTGATCCGCGTCCAACTCGCCCCCGGCGCGGGCACCGCCCACCTGGCCGACAAGGCCACGTACGACGAGCAGTTGGCCCACGACGCGCACTGACCACTCCCGGCGCACGGGTCGCGAAGAAACCTCACCCCCGGCCCCTCTCCGACGCGGAGAGGGGAGCAAGCGGGTCGCGGTCAACGGCTTCAACGCACTCGCTCCTCCTCTCCGCGTCGGAGAGGGGGCCGGGGGGTGAGGTTTCTTCCCGCCGCTCGCCCGACCCGTTGCCCGCGCCACCGCGCAGCGGTTGATCTCCGACACGCCCTTTGGTCTCCCGAACGCGAGCCTATGAACAGCTACATCCTGAACACCGACGACGACGTGGCCGCGATGCTCGCGAGCATCGGCGAGCCGTCGATCGACGCTCTCTTCAAGGGCATCCCGGCCGAGTTGCGGATGGCGCGGCCGCTGAACGTGCCGGCGGCGCTGACCGAGATCGAACTCGAACGACACGTCCGCGGGCTGGCGGCCAAGAACCAGTCGCCGGCCAGCGTCGTCAGCTTCCTGGGCGGCGGGGCGTACGACCACTTCATCCCGGCCGTCGTAGACGCCATCGCCGGGCGGTCCGAGTTCTACACGTCGTACACGCCGTACCAGGCCGAGGCGTCCCAGGGCACGCTGCAGGCGGTCTTCGAGTACCAGACGCTGATGTGCCAACTCAGCGGCATGGACGTGGCCAACGCCAGCCTGTACGAGGCCGGGTCGGGCGTCGCCGAGGCGGTGCTCATGGCGATGGGCATCACCGGCCGGACGGGCGAAGTCCTGATCGCCGAGACGGTCCACCCGGAGTACCGCCAGACGCTCTCGACCTACCTGGCGAACTTGAAGGCGACCGTGCGCGTGCTGCCGTGCCCCGGCGGCCACCTCGACCCCGCCGCCGTCGCCGCCGCAGTGAACGACCAGACCATTGCCGTGGTCGCGCAGTCGCCGAACTTCTTCGGCCACCTCGAAGCGATGGCCGAGATCGCCGCGGGGGCCAAGGCGAGCGGGGCACTGTTCATCAGCGTCTTCGACCCGGTGAGTTTGGGCCTGTTGAAGAAGCCGGGCGAGTACGGGGCGGACATCGCCGTCGGAGAAGGCCAGGGCATCGGCAACCCGCTGCACTACGGCGGCCCGTACCTCGGCATCCTGACGTGCCGGGCCGAGTACGCCCGCAAAATCCCCGGCCGGCTGGTCGGCGAGACGACCGACAAGAACGGCAAACGGTGCTGGGTCCTCACGCTGCAAACCCGCGAGCAGCACATCCGCCGCGAGAAGGCGACGAGCAACATCTGCACGAACCAGGGGCTGTTCGCCCTCCGCGCCGCCGTCCACTTGACGGCGCTCGGGCCGCAAGGCTTGCGCGAGACGGCCGAACTCTGCACGCGCAAGGCCCACTACGCCGCCGCCGAGTTGACGAAGATTCCCGGCGTGAAACTGGCCTTCGTCACGCCGTTCTTCAAGGAGTTCACGCTGAGCCTGCCGAAGGAGCCGGTGGCGGTCTTGAAAGCGCTGCGGGCGAAGGGTTATCACGCCGGGTTGGCCGCGTCGCGCTGGTATCCTGAGTACGCCGACGCGCTGACGGTGGCCGTGACCGAGAAGCGGACGAAGGCCGAGATCGACGGCCTCGCCGCAGCCCTGCGGGTCGCGCTGGCGTAACCCTGGTGGGAGGACCGACAATGCCGTCGCCGTTTCCGGGCATGGACCCGTGGCTCGAAGACCCGGACCTGTTCCCGGACCTGCACGACCGCTTCATCCTGGGCCTGAGCGACGCGCTCAACGCGGCCATGCCGCCGGGGTACGTCTCGATTACCCGCATGATCGTCTGGACGGAGAAGACCCAGCGGCGTGTACCGGACGTGAGCCTGTTCGGCCGGCGTCCGCGACCGACTGGCGGCGGGACCGCCGTCCTCGCCTCCGCGGGGATGTACCCGCTTGGCCAACGCGCCCCGCGCGTGCGGCGCGAGGAGTCGTACCTGGAAGTGACCGCGCCGAAGTCGCGCCGGCTCGTCACCGCGGTGGAAGTGCTCAGCCCGTCGAACAAGGCGGCCGGCAGTGAGGGCCGCCGGGCGTACCTGACGAAGCGGAAGGAGTTCCGGGCCGCGGGGGTGAACACCGTCGAGTTCGACTTCTTGCGCGGCGGCGTCCACACGACGGCCGCGCCGCGGTCCCGGCTCGAGCGGTTGGCCGGGGGCGAGTTCCCCTACCACGTCTGCGCGGTCGAAGGCCCGGACCACCAGTATTTCGGCAACGTTTTCCCCCTCGCCCGCCCGCTGCCGGCCATCGGCGTCGCCCTCGACCCCGGCGTCGAGCGCGTGCGAATCGAACTCCAGCCGATCCTCGACCGCGCCTACGACGCCGGCCGCTACGGCGACTTCGTCGATTACGCGCAGCCCTGCCGGCCGCCGCTGTCGCCGGAAGACCAGGCGTGGGCCGAAGGGATTCTGCGCGGCCGCCCCGACGCGGGGGGCCGCTGACATGCCGTCGCCGTTCCCGGGCATGGACCCGTGGCTGGAAGACCGGTCGGTGTTCCCCGACCTGCACGACAGCCTGATCTTTCTCGTCAAGAAGTCGCTCAACGCGCAACTGCCCGCGGGGTACTACGCCACAATCAAGATGCTCGTCTGGCTCGACGACGACCAGCGCCGGGAGCCGGACGTGAGCGTGACCAGCCGCGGGCCGAAGCCGCGGGCTGCCGGCGACACGATGTCGGCCGCGACGACGTTGCACCCCCTGGGAAGGCCACCGGTGCCAGTCCCGCGCGAGGAGGGTTACGTCGAAATCCACTCCCTCGACGGCCGCCGGCTCGTTACCGCGGTCGAGGTGCTGAGTCGGTCGAACAAGACGGGGCGGAGTGCGGGCCGGAAGGCGTACCTGAAGAAGCAGCGGGAGTTGACGGAGGCCCGCGTCAACGTGGTCGAGATCGACTTGCTTCGTGCCGGGAGGCACACGACGGCCACGCCGCGGCAGCGCCTGGAGCGGTTGAACGGGGGGCCGTTCCACTACCACGTCTGCGTGACGCGGGCCGGCCCGGAACCGGAGCTGTTCGGGGCCGTGTTTCCGCTCGACCGGCCCCTCCCGGCCGTCGAGTTGCCGCTCGATCGCGGGGTCGATCCGGTGACGGTCGATCTGCAGGCCGCCCTAACCGAAGCCTACGACGCCGGGCGCTACGCCGATTTCGTCGATTACACGCAGCCGCCGATGCCGCCGCTCTCGCCCGAGGAGCAGGCGTGGGCCGACGGCGTCCTGCGCGCCCGGACTTCGACCAACCTTCACGGGGAGAAGTGACATGCCGTCGCCGTTTCCGGGCATGGACCCGTGGCTCGAAGACCCGGCCATCTTACCCGACCTGCACGACACGCTGATCATCTACTTGCGCGACGCCATCAACGCCGCGCTGCCGGAGCCTTACGTCGCCAGCGCGGCGACGCGCATCTGGATCGACGACGAAGACCAGCGCGAGCCGGACGTGTTCCTGACGGGGCCGGACGCACCGCCGAAGTCCTCCGACGCCGCCCAGTTGTACGACGGGCCGGGGTTGATGGTGATTGCCGCCGACCCGCTGCCGGTTGAGGAGAAGTCCGTCGAGATTCGCTCCACCTACGGCGACCGCCTCGTGACCTCCCTCGAAGTTCTCAGCCCGTCGAACAAGGCCCCCGGCGGCAAGGGCCGGGAGCAGTATTTGGAAAAGCAAGGGCTGTGCCGAGCCGCCGGGGTGGCGCTTGTCGAGATCGATCTCCTCCGCGACGGCCGTCATACGACGGCGGTGCCCCACGAGCGCCTAATTCGCCGCGCGCCGAATTATTGCTACCACGTCTGCGTCTCCGGCCGGGCAATGCTCGGGCACTACGTTGTCGCGGCGGTGTCGCTTGCCGACCGCCTGCCGCGAGTGCCGATCCCGCTCGACCCCGGCGTCGCTCCGATCTTCGTCGAGTTGCAGCCGCTCCTGGACCGCGCCTACGACAACAGCCGCTATGCCCGCAAGGCCCGCTATGGCGAGCCGCCGCGACTGCCGTTCAACACCGCCGAGACGGCCTGGGCAAACGACCTCCTCTCGAAACGAACTCCGACCCGTACCGAAGGTTGACCCCATGAACACGACCCCCTCGCGGCTGATCTTTGAACTGTCGCGGCCCGGCCGACGGTGCCACCGGCTGCCGGAGTGCGACGTGCCCGACGTGCCGCTGACCGACCTGCTGCCGGCGCGCGAACTGGCCGCGGCCCCGCCGGCGCTGCCGGAGGTCGGCGAGATCGACCTGATCCGCCACTTCACCAACCTCAGCACCAAGAACATGTGCATCGACACCAACTTTTACCCGTTGGGGTCGTGTACCATGAAGTACAACCCGAAGCGGCACGAGCGCCTCGGCGGGCTGCCGGGGATCGTCGATGTCCACCCGCTGCAAGACGACTCGACGACGCAGGGGATGCTCGAACTCCTCTACGGGATGCAAGACTACCTCGCCGAAATCTCCGGGCTGCCGGCCGTGTCGCTGCAACCGGCCGCCGGTGCCCAGGGCGAGTTGACGGCGCTGTTCGTCGCCGCGAAGTACTTCCGGTCGAAGGGCGAGACGCACCGCCGCAAGGTGCTCGTCCCGGACTCCGCGCACGGCACCAACCCGGCGTCGGCCGCGCTCGCCGGGTTCGACACGGTGACCATCAAGAGCGCCGCCAACGGCCTCGTGGACCTCGACGACTTGAAGGCCAAACTGGGCGACGACACGGCCGTGTTCATGATCACCAACCCCAACACGCTCGGCCTGTTCGAGACGAACATCCGCGAGATCACCGACCTGCTCCACGCCAAGGGGGCACTCGTCTACCTCGACGGCGCGAACATGAACGCGATTCTGGGCATCGCGCGGCCGGGCGACTTCGGCGCGGACATGCAGCACTACAACGTCCACAAAACCTTCACCGGCCCGCACGGCGGCGGCGGCCCCGGGTCCGGCCCGATCGCGGTCCGCGACTTCCTCGCCCCGTTCCTGCCCGTCGGCGGCATCCTCAAGGAGGGCGAGACGTACCGCCTGACGACCCCGGCCGACCTGCCCCAGTCGATCGGCCGGGTCCGCAGTTTCTTCGGCACCATCGGCATCCTGTTCCGCGGCTACTGCTACATCCGCACCCTCGGGCCGGCCGGGTTGAAGGCGGTCAGCGAGCACGCGGTGTTGAACGCGAATTACCTGTTGAGTCGCGTCAAGGGCACCTACGACGTGCCGCACGGCGACCGCTGCATGCACGAGTTCGTCGCCAGCGCCCGGTCGCTTTTGCGGACCAAGAAGGTCCGGGCGATGGACATCTGCAAGCGGCTGCTCGACTTCGGCTTCCACGCCCCGACCGTCTACTTCCCGATGGTCGTGAGCGAGGCGCTGATGATGGAACCGACCGAGACGGAGAGCAAGCAGACCCTCGACCAGTTCGCCGACGTGCTGATCGCCATCGCCGACGAGGAGCCGGAGGTGCTCCGCGCCGCCCCGCTGACGACGGCCATCAGCCGGCCCGACGAGGTCAAGGCCGCCAAGGAGCCGGTACTCCGGTGGAGCCTGTAATCCCGGCGAGCGCCGGGAGTGAGTTTGGCACGGGGGTTGCAAACGCTCCGGCGTCAACCTTCACCCATCCCGAGGATTTCCCGTGCTCCGCTCCACTACTCAACGCGCCGGCAAAGTTAGCTATGGTATCATCGCCTGGCTGCTCGGCGCGCCGACCATTGTGATCATCATCACCCTGTTCGTCGGCGGCATCTTCAAGTTCTAAGCGACCTGGAACGCGGATGTCCGACCCGCTGACGCTGAAAACCCTGCCCGCCCGGCTGGCCACTGGCTCCGCCTGGGCGGAACTCCGCGCCGCGCTCGACTCCGGGACCGCCGGGACGATCGACGGCGCGTGGGGTTCGTCGGCCGCGGTGGCCGTCGCCGCCCTCACGCTCAACGCCCCCGGCCCGGTCGTGATCGTCGTGCCGAGTCCGGCCGAAGTCCCGCCCTGGACGGGCGACTTGACGAGCTTCCTGGGCACCGCGCCGCCCGTTTTCCCGGCCCACGACACCTGGCCCCCATCGGCCACTCGCGGCCGCATCTCCGACGAAACCTCCGGCCGCCTTCGCGTTCTGCGATTGCTCACCTCCGACGCCCCGCCCAAGCTCGTGCTGACCTCGATGGCCGCCGTGATCCAGCCGGTGCCGGCCCGCGAAGACTTGACCGCGTCGGGCAAAAAGGTGCGCGTCGGCGAGGCGTTGAACGTCGAAGACTTGTTACTCTGGCTGCACAACCACGGCTTCAAGCGCAGCGAGGCGGTCGAGTACCCCGGCGAGTTCACCAAGCGCGGCGGCATCGTCGATCTGTTCCCCGCCGACGCCACCGACCCCGTCCGGCTGGAGTTCTTCGGCGACGAGTTGGAGTCGATCCGCACCTTCGCCACGCACACCCAGCGGAGCCTCGCCCAAAAGTCGGAACTCGTGATCCTGCGGGCCGACCGCCACGCCCGCCCGGGTCAGTCGCCCGACCGCGGCTTCTTGACCGACTACCTGCCGCCCGGGTCGGTGATCGCCCTGCTCGAACCGGCGGAGTTGAAGGAACAGGGCCGGCACTTCTTCGACCGCGTCAGCGACGCCACCGGCCTGTACACTGTGGACGGCACCTTCGCCAACCTGATGGCCCGGCCGACGGTCGTCGTGTCGGCGATGCCGCGGCCCGGCGGCGAAGCGGTCGCCCACTTGCGCGTCGAGAGCGTCGAGCGGTTCAGCGGCAACGTCGCCCGCGTCAAGGACGAGTTGGACGCCATCGGCCGGACCGACCGGGTGCTGATCGCCTGCCAGACGGCCGCGGAACTGCACCGGCTGCAAGAAATCTTGAAGGCCGGCCAGCTCGCGGAGTCGAACCGGCTGACGCTGGTCACCGGCCACGTCCGCCAGGGCTTTCGGCTCATCGGCGAGGGCGACACCGGGGGCATCGTCGTCCTCGGCTCGCACCAGATTTTCCACCGCGACCTGCTGCCCCCCGGCGCGCGGACCGACGCCGGCAAGGGCCGCGCGTCGCGCAGCGTCGAAGGCCGGGCGATCGACAGCTTCCTCGAACTGAACGACGGCGACTACGTCGTCCACGTCGCGCACGGGGTGGCCCGCTTCCGCGGCATGAGGATGCTCCCCCGCGCGTCCATCGTCACCGGCCCGCTCCCCGCCGACGACGAGCCGGAAGTGGCCCCCAAGAAGGGGCGGGGCACCAACGCCAAGCAAGCCGCGCCGACGGACATCCTCGAAGAGAATCTGATCCTCGAATTCCGCGACGTGGTCTGCCTGTACGTCCCCGCGTCGCGCATTGATTTGGTGCAGCGCTACATCGGCGGCTCGCAAGTGCAGCCGGAGTTGTCGAAGCTCGGCGGCACGGCGTGGCAGCGCAAGAAGGAGCGCGTCGGCGAAGCCTTACGAGACATGGCCGCCGACATGATCCAGATTCAGGCGGTCCGCGCGACCCTGCCGGGGTACTCTCTGCCGGCCGACAGCGACTGGCAGCGCGAGTTCGAGGACTCGTTCCCGTACCAGGAGACGCCCGACCAGCTCAGCGCGATTGCCGAGATCAAGGCCGACCAGGAGAAGCCGAAGCCGATGGACCGGCTATTGTGCGGCGACGTGGGTTACGGCAAGACCGAGGTCGCCGTGCGGGCCGCGTTCAAGGCCATCGACAACGGCAAGCAGGTCGCGGTGCTGGTGCCCACGACGGTGCTGGCCGAGCAGCACTTCCGCACCTTCAGCCAGCGGCTCGCCGAGTACCCGTTCACCGTCGAGGTGCTGAGCCGCTTCCGCAGTGCGGGGCAGCAAAAAGCGATCCTGAAGCGGGCGGCGGAGGGCGGGGTCGATGTCCTCATCGGCACCCACCGCGTCGTCTCGAAGGACGTGAAGTTCAAAGACCTCGGCCTCGTCGTCATCGACGAGGAGCAGCGGTTCGGCGTCGAGCACAAGGAGCGGCTGAAACTCCTGCGCACCAGCGTCGATGTGCTGACGATGACGGCGACACCGATCCCGCGCACGCTGCACTCGGCCTTGCTCGGCATCCGCGAAATCTCGAACCTCGAAACCCCGCCGCCGGACCGACTGCCGGTCGAGACGCGGATCATTCGTTGGGACAAGGAACTCATCCGCCACGCCATCAACCGCGAGTTGAACCGCGGCGGTCAGGTTTATTTCGTCCACAACCGCGTCCACGACATCAAGGACATCGCCGCCGAAGTCGCGTACATCGTGCCCGACGCCAAGATTGCGATTGCCCACGGGCAAATGACCGAGACCGAGTTGGAGAAGGCGATGGTCGGCTTCGTCAAGAAGGAGGTCGATATCCTGGTCGCCACGACGATCATCGAGAGTGGCCTCGATATTCCCAACGCCAACACCATGATCATCAACGAGGCCGACATTTACGGCCTCGCCGACCTGCACCAACTGCGCGGCCGCGTCGGCCGGACCAAGCTCCGGGCCTACGCTTACCTCATCGTGGATGCCCACAAGATGATCTCGCCGACGGCCCAGAAGCGGTTGAAAGCGATCGAGGAGTTCAGCGAGTTGGGCGCGGGCTTCAAGATCAGCATGCGCGACCTCGAAATCCGCGGGGCCGGCAATATTCTCGGGGCCGAGCAGTCGGGGCACATCGCCGCCATCGGCTACGAGATGTACTGCCAACTCCTGGAAAACGCCGTGCGGCAGCTCAAGCACCAGCCGCCGAAGGCCGCCATTGAGGTGAACGTCGATTTGCCCTGGCCGGCGTACTTGCCGCGCGACTACGTGCCCGGCCAGAGGTTGCGCATCGAAGTTTACCGGCGGCTGGCGCGGTTGCGCGACCAGAAGAAACTCGACGACTTCCGGGCCGAACTGGCCGACCGCTACGGCCCCCCGCCGGACGCCGCCGAGTGGCTGCTGAAGGCGACCGAAATCCGCATTCTGTGCGTGAAGTGGTACATCGCCGCGGTCCACCGGGAGAACGCCGACCTGGTGTTCACGTACCGCAACCGCAAGAAGGCCGACGAGGTGGCGAAGCTGTCCGCCGGTCGCCTCAAAGTCGTGGACGACAAGAGCCTGTACCTGCGGCTCAAGCCCGAGCGCGGCGAGGAGAGCCTGCACGGCACGTACGAACTCCTCAAGCGCGTCTTGGGGGCGTAGAACATCCCGGCGTTGCCGGAACAATGAGGAGCTGACCATGACGTTCGACCTGGCCGCGATTCAGACCGCCATTCGCGCGCAGGCGCTCGACGGCTGGCTGCTGTACGATTTCCGCGGCCTGAACGTGCTGGCGGCGCGCGTCGCCGGGACGCTCGACGGGCACCGCACGCGGCGCTGGGCGTACTTCATCCCGGCCACCGGCGAGCCGCGGAAGCTCGTCCACCGCATCGAACCGGGGTCGCTCGACCACCTGCC
>JAYTSV010000219.1:0-12786 GCA_043745465.1 Fimbriiglobus sp. | reverse complement strand
CCGGGTCGTGTCTAGTTTTGTCTACTTAGACCCCGTCGAGGTGCTCATTTCGCCGAAAAAGTGCCGGAAAATCTCCGTTTCCGTGCCGAAAGTGGTTGCGAACGATGGTGTACAGCCGTATATTTAGGGTGTCGGCTGGCAATGAGGAGTTGGGCGACTGACAGGATGAATGGCGGCCCGGGGCGGTCGCCATCAGTCGCGCGGAACGACTCTTCGCCGGACGCACCAGGAGAGGTGGCAACCATGGAAAGCTGGCGCATGGTGTGGCGGAGTGGTTTGGCCCCGGTCCTTTCGACCGCGGGGCTGACCACCTTACGGGACGCACTCGAGTCGGACGACCACCGGCTCGTGCAAGGGGCGACGACGACGCCGCCCCCGTTGATGTGCGTGCAAGACTGGCCGGTCGAGGCCGCGTGTGCCCTGGGCTTCTGCGGCTGGCAGGGGGACGGGCTGGAGACCGTCGGCGGGGTCGAGGAGTTCTTCGCCAAGTGCTGCTTCGAGGCCGACACCCGCCTCGGCGAACCGGCCGCCTGCCGGTGGTTCCTGAACTGGTTCGACGACACCGCCCGCGACGAAATGCGGCGGGAACTGCTCGCCGAGGTCGAATTGGCCCTCGCCGAGCGCGTCCCGGTCGAACGGGAACGGGAATCGATCCCGGGGCGGGGCCGGTTCGCCGGAGCCGTCCGGGTGGCGTGACCGCCGGTCGTGTTTTCTTCCGGGCGTCGCCCGGGTCGTCTGTGCATTCCCCCATTCCCTGACACTCGAATAGTAAGGACGATGGCGATGATCCTGATCTGCAAACACTGCCAGAAGTGCAAAGTCAACCGCCCCCGCGGCCTGTGCTGGAGCTGCTACTACACCGACGGCGTCAAGGACCAGTACCCGAGCACGTCGAAGTACGCCCGCCGGGGCGTCGGCAACGGCAACGGGGCCGCGGCGGCCGCGCCCCTGCCGACGGCCCACGCCCCGGGCACGCCGGAAAAGCTCGGGGTGCTGGAGATGCGCGCCCGCAACCGCCAGGCCCTCTGGCACCCGCTCGACGCCCGCTACCCGAACGACCCCCGGCCGCTCGCCGCGCTGGCGGCGCACGAACTTCGGGACGAAATGTACGACGCCGCGCCGCGCGAGTTCGCGGGGGCCCGGCTCGCGGTGGCGTCGTAACCGCGGCCGACGGGCGTGAAGGGCGTGAGGGGCAGGAAGCGGCCCCTTACGCCTTTTTTCGTTTTTCGGCTCGATTCGGGCGCAATCGGGCGAACCCGGCCGCGTTCTCCGTCGTCTCAACTTCGACCCGTGCCGTTCGGTGCGGGTGGCTCTGTTCCGCGCATTCCGGCCGCGCGTGCCGCCGTCGGGCGGTTCCCCGCGGATTCCGTGCTTGGCGCTTCCCCGGCGGGCCGTTCGTGGCGTAAGCTCGATGAATACAGGCGTGTAGGATTCGCGCAACCGGAGGTCGCACAATGTTGGTACTCAGTCGGAAGCTGGGCGAGAAGATTTACATCGGCGACAACATCTGCATCACGGTCGTGGACATCGACCGGGGCAAGATTCGCTTGGGCATCGAAGCCCCCCGCGACGTGGCCATTTACCGGCAAGAACTCCTGCCCCTCGCGGCCCAGCAGGCCCTGGCCCTGGCCCAACAGAAGTTGCCCGCCGCGTCCTGACCCCCGTGCCCCGCACGCGAAACGCCTCCCCCGCGGGAGGCGTTTTTTCGTTTCCACGACGACTCACACGCCCTTGCCGAAGACGTTTTCGCGGCCCGGGAGCGGGTACCGGGCCATCAGCCAGTACGGCTCTTCGACGAGGCCCAGGCTCGCGTAAGTCGCCTGCGCGCGGGCGTTGTCGCGCTCGACGTACAGCCGAATCCCGATCACGTCCGGGCGGGCCGCGGCATCGGCTTCGAGGTGCTGGTACAGGTCGCGGAAGACGCCACCGCGGCGGGAGGTCGGCAGCACGTAGACGCTCTGAATCCACCAGAACCAGCCGTTCCGCCAGTCGGACCATTCGAGCGTCACGAGGCACTGGCCGACGACGACGCCGTCGTCCTCGGCGATCGTGTAATACCCCTTGGCGGGGTCGCAAAGCACGGCGGCGACGCCGGTCGAGAGGGTCGCGGGGTCGAGCCGCTTGCCCTCGGTCTCGAGCGCCAGCGCGGCGTTGAAGGCGACCACGGTGGCGTGGTCCGCGGGGGCGGCGGGGCGGATGACGCGGCTCATGCGGGTCCTTCGGTTGCTTCCGGGGGTCGCGCGGATACGATGTCTCCACGATAGGGAATTGTCTCGCACCGGAGCGGCCGCACCCGTGGACCTGAACCGTTACATCCGGGACATCCCCGACTTCCCCAAGCCGGGCATCCTGTTCAAGGACATCACGCCCTTGCTGGCCGACCCGGACGCCTTCGAGTACGCCATCTCGCGGCTCGCGGCCCACTACTCGACGGCGGACATCGACGCCATCGCCGCCGTCGAGGCCCGCGGGTTTCTGTTCGCCGCCCCGCTCGCCCTGCAACTCCGCAAGCCGCTCATCCCGCTCCGCAAGCCGGGCAAGTTGCCGTACCGCACGTACAGCTTGAAGTACGAGCTGGAATACGGCGAGGCCGAACTGCACATGCACATCGACGGCATCGCCCCGGGCAGCACCGTCCTCATGGTGGACGACCTGCTCGCCACCGGCGGCACGATGGCGGCCGGGTGCCAGCTCGTCGAGCAGGCCGGCGGGGTCGTGGCCGGGTGCGCCTTCCTGGTCGAACTCGCCTTCCTGAGCGGCCGCGGCAAACTCGCCGGCCACGACGTGTACAGCCTGATGACGTATTAAAGCCGGCCCGCCCGCGGGCGAATGGCCTGCGAGGTTTGCACCCCCCTTGATCCCCCGAGGCGACTATGGCCCGCGACAGAGACCGAGACGACGACCGCTTCGACGACGAGATGGACGAGACCGCCGGGCCGCTGACGGCGGCGCGGTTGAAGAAGGCCAAGGACCGCGTCAAGGCCCCGGCGATCATCCTGATCGTCCACGCCGTCCTCGGCCTGCTCGGCACCGTCTACGCCATCACGCAACTTGCCGTGGACCCCGTCGCCCAGGTCAAGCAGGAGCGGGCCAAGGCAGAGGCGAACATGAACGCCCAGCAGCAGCAGCAGGTGAAGGGCATTTACGACGGCCTGGAAGCCTTCATGGAGTATTACGCCAAGGCGTTGCCGGCCTTGATCGGGATGGGCGTGGTCGTCGGCCTCTTGACGCTCATCGGGGCCGTGTCGATGCTCAAACTGTCCGGCAGCGGCATGGCCAAGCTGTCGGCCGTCCTCGGGATACTTTCCATCGTCTGCTGCGGGTCCGGGTGCTGTTTAGTGGGCCTCATGGGCGGCATCTGGTCGTTCTCCGCGATGGGCGACCCCGACGTGAAGGCCGCGTTCGCCGCCGGCGGGAAACTCCCGGTCGGCCGGGACGACCGGGGCGACGAGTGATGCTCGACTTCACCAAGGGCGGCGGGCTGGTGAGCGCGATCGCCCAGGACGCGGCGACGGGCCGGGTGTTGATGATCGCCTGGATGAACCCCGAGGCGTTCACCGAGACGGTCCGCACCCGCCGCGCCGTCTACTTCTCGCGCAGCCGGAACCGGCTGTGGCGGAAGGGCGAGGAGAGCGGCAACGTCCAGGAAGTGCAGTCGATCCACGTCGATTGCGACGGCGACGCGGTGCTGCTCAAGGTGACGCAAGTTGGCGGGGCGGCGTGCCACGAGGGCTACCCGAGTTGCTTCTTCCGCGAACTCGTCGGCGACGAACTCCGCGTGACCGGCGACCGCGTCTTCGACCCGGCAACCGTCTACGGCCCGAAGTGACGCGAGTCGTGTTACCCCGATGCACTAGCAATGGTCACCGGGTCGTTGGCAAGGTTTGGGGTCGTTGACAGTACGGACTTTGCCGGCCAACCTTGCCCTCGACCGTTCGACCCTCGCTAGCGCGTCGGGCTAACAAGACGCGGCCGGCGTCTCGACCAGTTCTTGGAGGAGTGCCGGGAGTGCCGCCCACGCTTCCATGTAGGTCGCTTCGAGGGGGCACGGCACGTAGTCCTCGTCCTCGGTCAGGAACAGCGGGATCGGCGGCAGCGGGTCGCCGACGCCGATCGTTTCGACGTAGGCCGTCGGCGAGTCGCCGCCGACGTAAGACGCCACGGTCAGCGGCTTGTCGGGCAGGAACGCGAACGGCACGTCTTCGAACTCGTCCCAGATCGCCTTGTGCAAGCCCTGGGGGTCCCGCGGCGTCGGCGGGAACAGGTCCACGACGACGAGGTGGATGCCCTGATTTAGGATGTCGCACGCCTTCGTCACGAACGAGCACAACGCATTGTGGCTGTCCTTGTTCCCCGGCGACACGAGTTCGATGATCGCCACGACTCGCCCGAGGCCGTGCCGAATGACGACGCGGTCCTTCCGCTTGGCGTAGTTGATGCGCTCGACTTTCTGAACCAGCCGGGCCGACGGCGGGGGCGGCGCGAGCATAACCCCACCGCGGGAGTCGCCCAACTGCCGCCGAGAGTTGCCCGTCTGAAGCGTCACGACATCCGGGATCGGCCGGCCGGTCACCTGCTCGGACATCGCAATCAAACCTGGCGGCAACCCGCCGCGATTCAAGGCGTTGGCGAGAAATGTGATCCACCCTTGATGGAAGTGGTGGAAGGTGCCCGCTTGAACGCGGGTCCAGTCGTGGATCGGCATCGGCAGTCCTCCGGGGGTCGGGGCATTGTACCACGGCCCCGCGGACAGACTGCCCCGGACGGTTCACTCGTCGTCGTCGGGCGGTGGGGGCGCGACTTTGGGCTTGGGCCGCGACGCCGCTTTCTGGCGGCGGATTTCGGGGTGGTCGCCGGGGGGGCTGTGGTCGATCACCCGGTCGTAGTCCCGGTCGGCGTCGGCGTGCCGGCCGGTCGCGGCGTTGGCCTTCGCGCGGCACAGGTACGCGGTCCGCATGAACAGCCGGCCGGTCGCGTCGTTCGGGTTCTTGGCCAGGACCGCGGTCAGGGCGGCGACGGCCTTATCGGAGTACGGCACGGCCTCAGCCGGCCGGCCCGTCTCCAGGAGTAAGTTGGCGAAGTTGGAATAGCTGCCGCCGAGGCTGACCCGGTAGCGGGGCGTGCCGGGGAAGTCCGCGACCACCTTCTCGGTCGTCGCCAGCGCGCCGCGGAATTCCCGCTCGGCGTCCGGCACCCGGCCGACGGCGAGCAGCACGTTGCCCAGGTTCTGCCGGGTGCCGGCGTAGTCGTAGGCATAGTCCGGGGCGTTGGGGAACTCGGCCGCCAGTTTGCGGCGGGTGTCGATCGACAGGCGGTACTCGGCCTCGGCCTCGGCCGGCCGGCCGGTCTCCGCCAGGATGACGCCCAGGGTGTTGTGCGACTTGGACAGTCCGGCGCGGCCGGCGGCGGCGGCGGCGGGGTCGGCCAACGCACTCACGTACAGGGCGCGGGCGGCCCGGATTTCGACCTCGGCCTCGGCGAGGCGGTGGGCGCGGGCGAGCATAGTCCCGAGGCTGAGGCGGGACGAGGCGAGGTCGTCCCGGTACCCCGCGTGGCCGGGGAAGTCGGCGACGAGGCCCACCCGGAGCGCGAGCGCCCGGCGCTCCTCGGCCTCGCCCTCGGCCACCCGCCCTTGGTCGCACAGGAGTTTGCTCAGGTTGGCGCGGGACTCGGCCAAGTGGCGGCGGTGTCCGGCGTCGGCCGGGGCGTCGGCCGAAAGTCTCTCCAGGCTAGCAACGACGGCCCGGAAACCGGCGGCGGCCGCGTCGTCCTCGCCGAGCATCATCCGCAAGTGGGCGACCCGGAAGCCCCCCTCGGCGGCGATGATCCGCGCTTCGGGCGTGTCTACGGTGGTCCGGGCCAACTCCTCCCAGCGGCCGGCGATCGCTTCGAGGTAGGCGCGTTCGTTCGGCCCGAGGTCCTTCCGCGAGCCGATCAGCTTCTCCACGTCCTCGCCGGTCGCCGCCCTCAACACGTTCATCGTCCGCTCCTGCGCGGCGGCGGCGGCGTGCGCCCGCCTCTCGGCCAGCGCCTCGGCGGCCACGGCCTGGACCCGGCGGGCGTCGGCGAGCTCGCGCAACTCGGCCTCGGCCGCGCGGGCCGCTTCGGCCAGTTGACGCTGCTCCGACTCCGCCGCGCGGGCGGTCTCGGCGTGCAGCAGCCCGGCGGTCGTGCCGACCATGCCGGCCACCAGCGCGAGGGCCACGGTCGCCGCGGCGACGGCCGGGACGCGGTTCTTCCGCAGGGTCTTGCCCAGGCGGTAGCGCAAACTCGGCGGGTGGGCCAAGACCGCTTCCCCGGCCAGGTACCGGCGCACGTCCGCGGCGAACGCGGCCGGGGTCTCGTACCGCCGCGTCCGGTCCTTCTCCAGGGCCTTCATCACGACCCAGTCGAGTTCGCTCCGCAACAGCCCGGTCAACTTCGCCGGGTCGGTGCCGCGCCGCTCGCTCAACAGCGGCAGGGCGTCGGACTGGCTGAGCTTCGTGCTCGGCGTCGGCGGCTCTTCCTCGCGGATCAGCCGGAGGATTTCGAGCAGGCCGTCCCGCTCCACAGTCTGCTGCTGGAAAGGGGGGCTGCCGGCCAGTAACTCGTACAGCAGCACGCCCAGGGAGTACACGTCCGACCGCGTGTCGATGTCGAACCCGGTCAAACTCGCCTGCTCCGGCGACATGTACTGCGGCGTCCCGACGACCACGCCCAACTCGGTGTTCAGCGTCCGGTCGGTCAGCGCCGGGCCGGTCGCCTTGGCCACCCCGAAGTCGATCACCTTGGGCACCGGCCGGTCGCCGTCGAGGGCGACGAGCACGTTCGACGGCTTGATGTCCCGGTGGATGATGCCCTTCTGGTGCGCGTGCTGGATGGCGTCGCACACCGCCCCGAACAGTTCGAGCCGCCCCCGAGGGGTCAACTTCCGCTGGTCGCAGAAGTCGGTGATGCGCACGCCCTTGACGTGCTCCATCACGAAGAACGGCGCGCCGGATTCGGTCGCGCCGCCGTCGAGGATTTTGGCGATGTTCGGGTGGTCCATGACGGCCAGCGCCTGCCGCTCGGCCTCGAACCGGGCGAGGACGGCCTTCGAGTCGGTCCCGGCCTTGATGAGCTTGACGGCGACGAGGCGGCGGACGGGCGCGGTCTGCTGGGCCGACCAGACGGCCCCCATGCCGCCCTCGCCGATGCACTCGAGCAGCCGGTACCGGCCGGCGACGAGCGCCCCGGCCACGTCCGCGCGTCGGGGCGATGGCGACACGACCATCGGCGACCGCGTGTTCCGCGTCGCGTCCGGGTCGGGGGCGTCGGCCGGGGGGTCGGCCACGAAGGCCCCGGCCGACCGGTCCCAATTGGGTTCGTCGAGTCCGTCGCGCATCGTAGTCGTACCCCGAAGGTGGCCGGACTCGCGGAGGGTTGTGCGAGTCTGCCCGCGCGACTGTAGCACACGCTCGAAGTCCGGGCGTTTTCCGTCGCCGGCTTTGAGCGAACCGAAAAACGACTCGTTGAGGTCTGTTCCCCGGCTCCGCCGCAGGCGACGGCTCGATTCCGGGCTACTCGACCACGCCCAACCGTTCTTGCTTGTCGTGGTCTTTCATGGGTGTCAGTCGCCGGATTTCAGCGGTGGCGTTGCGAACTGAGTGAGGATCAACGGCGTCGCAGCACCGATGTACAAACTCGCCGCGGCACTCGTCCCCGGCACTTAAAAGAGCCAGGCAACGACACCCGCCACCACGGCCAGCACGAACCGCGGCAACCAAAACAGCCAGTCCCGGTATCGGACAGCGACGTGATTCCGACCGCGCCGATAGGACCGCAATAGTGCCACGAGTTCGACCCCGAAACTCGCCGTGAACCCGGCGAGGAACGCCTTGAACTCTGGGTCGATCATCGTGGTGTGTCTCCGTGACGGTGCGCGTGCCTTCCTATTACCCACTCCCTTTAAACAATGCAGTAGCAGAGGTAAGGCGAGGGGCATCCACGGCGCGCACGAAGATTTGCGAAAGAGAAGTGGGGAGAATCGTAGGCTTTCGAGCGAGAAGACGTGCTTTGTGAAAAGTGGCCGCGCCGGCGTTCACGACTCAGGCCGTGCGGCGGGGCGTTCCGATGCGCGGCTCGTCGGTGATGCGGCGGCGCATCCCTTCGAGGAACAAAACGCAGCGGCTTGCCGTGGGGGAGCGGGCGGCGAAGAAGACCGCGCGGGTCGAGAAGCCGTAGGCGACGAAGAACGCCATGAGCGCGACGCAGCCGAGCAGTTCGCGGGAGTCCGGCGACGCGAGCGCGCCAACCGCACTGCCGGCGACGACGACCCAGCCGACTGCGGCCACGACGGCCGAACGCTGGCCCAGCACGGAATCGGTGCGGTCGTCCGGCGGCGGGGTCGTGTCGGTTCGCGGGTCGATCATCGAGGCCATGCCAGACTCCCGGAGGTGCTCCCAGCTTAACCGCGTCACTTCACCATGGCCAGGCGTTCTTGCTTGTCGTGGTCTTTCATCGGGCCGATCAGGTGGTCGAGGTTGCCGCCCAGGATTTCCATCAGCTTGAACACGGTCAGGCCGATGCGGTGGTCGGTGATGCGGCCGTCCGGGAAGTTGTACGTGCGGATGCGGGCCGACCGGTCGCCGCCGCCGATCAGCGTGCGGCGCATCTCGGCCCGCTCCTCGTGCAGCTTGCGCTGCTGGGCCTCGAAGACGCGGCCGCGCAGGACGCGCATCGCCTGCTCTTTGTTCTTCGTCTGGCTGCGGCCGTCCTGGCACTTGACCTCGACCTCGTCGGCCGTGCCCTTGCGGTACCAGATGCGCACGGCCGACTCGGTCTTGTTGACGTGCTGGCCGCCCGCGCCGCCGGCCCGCATGACCTCGATGTCGAGGTCCTCGGGCCGGATCTCGACCTGCACCTCGTCCGGTTCGGGCATGACGCCGACGGTCGCCATCGACGTGTGGATGCGGCCCTGCGTCTCCGTCTTGGGGACGCGCTGGACGCGGTGCCCGCCGCTCTCGAAGCGGAGCGCCTGGAAGACGCCGTCGCCCTTGACGCTGAACGACACTTCCTTGTACCCGCCGGCCTCGCCCTCGCTGGCCGAAATCTCGTCGAGGCCCCAGCCCTGCACGCGGGCGTACCGGGTGTACATCTCGTACAGGCTGCCGGCGAACAGCGCGGCTTCGTCCCCGCCGGTGCCGGCGCGGATTTCGACGATGATGCTGTCGAAGTCTTCAAGCGGATCGACGAGCAGCAGGTCTTCGAGTTTGAGGCGGAGGGCGTCGCGGCGCGGCCGGAGGTGGGCGAGTTCTTCCTCGGCCATCGCGCGGAACTCGGCGTCGGACTCTTCGTCGAGAATCTTCTCACTGCCGGCGACGGCCGCTTCGAGGTCTTGCAGTTCGAGATACGGCTTGACGAGTTTCGACAGCGCCCCGTGCTCTTTCGAGGTCTGCGGGAACTTGACGGGGTGGTTGATGACGGCGGGGTCGCCGAGCATCTCTTCGACCTCGCGGAACCGCGCGAGCTTCGCTTCCATCGGACCCATGTCGAAACTCCTCCGACGAAATTCCCGGCGAGCGGCGGGTGTTAGCCCGCTGTTCCAACCCGGAATGGGGAGTCTCATCCCGCCGGCAGTTTCCGGCGCTCGCCCCAGGTCGTCATTCGCATTCCAGGCGGGAACAGCGGGCTAACACCCGCCGCTCGCCGGGAAAGCGGGACTAGTCCTCTTGGCCGGGGAGCTTCTTGCCGTAGGTCGTCTTGGCGTACTTCTTCTGGAACTTTTCGACGCGGCCGGTGGTGTCGAGGAACTTCATCTTGCCGGTGTAGAACGGGTGCGACGCCGAGGAAATTTCCACGCGGTACAGCGGGTACTCCTTGCCGTCGGTCCAGGTCGTGACCTGCTCGGTATGGGCCGTCGAACTCGACAGGAAGGAGAAGTTGGCGGCGGCGTCCATGAAGACGACCGGGCGGTAGTTGGGGTGGATACCCTTTTTCATGACGCACCAGAGCGGGAACGAAGCGCGGACGGAATACGGATTGTATCGCCCCCGGCCGACCCCACAAGGGGTTGCCGCCGCGTTCGCCCCTACGCCCGACCGCGGACCACGTCGAGCGCCCAGCAGCCGCGCAGGTGCGGCCCGCCGTCGCGGCAGTGCGCCAGCAGCGCCTCGTCGGTCACCCCGGCTTCCTCCAGGGCGTCGGCCAGGATCGGCAGCCGGCCGAAGTCGCCCGTCGCATGAACCGCGTCGGCGATGCCCTTGACGCTGTCGGTGAACATCACCGTCCGGCCGTCCGGCTGCACGACGCCCCCGCCCTGCCAGGTCGGCACGGCGAGGTAAGTCCGAAAGGGGTTGCCGACGATTTCGCGGTAGATGTTGCAAATCGCGCGCTTGGTCGCCTGCTCCGCGTCACGCTTGCGACCGGGCGGCACGCCTATCTTGGAGAGTCTAGTAAGCGGGTAATTGACGACTTCAAGAAACGGCTCGGTCATCATTGCCCACACCAAGGCCCAAGTCCCCATCGTTTGTGCGGTATGGGGGTCTAAATTCTCGGCTCCAAAGCGATCGACCGCCGCGCGGGCTGCGACGAACTCCTCGTCTGTTACGAACCCCTCTGCGTAATCCTCCAGGGCATTCATCGCACGCTGGAAGACCGGCTCCCCTAAGGGAGCGATTTCGAGGCGGCACGCGGCAACTGCGATCAGTTGTTGCTTGCGTACCGAAGCCAGGCCGACCGCTTTCCGGACGAACTCCGACCGCGGGGTCTGGCCCGTTAGCCATTCGTTCTCGGTCATCGGCGGGGTCCCCGGCGGGCGGAAGCGTGGGCTGGGGGATTTGTAACGATCTCGTGTCGGCATTCCGCCGGGAAAACTTGAAAGAGATTTTGCCGACGGCGGTATAGACCCGGAGTCGCGGGTGCGTAGGATGCCCTCGCGGTGGCCGAACCGGGCCGTGCCCGGGCCGTCGGCGAGTTGCTTGTCCCCCCGTTACGAGGATGTCCGAGATGATCCGCAAACTGTTCGCTTCGGTGTTGGCCCTCGGCCTGGTCGGCGGCTTCGTGGTCGCGGCCGAACTGGTCTCCGGCCCGCAGACCGGCGAGAAGGTCCCCGGCCCGTTCTCGCCCCTGAACATCAACGGCAAGAGCGCCGGCGAAAAGAACTGCCTGTACTGCTCGAACGGCGACCACCCCGTCGTCATGATCTTCGCCCGCAATCCGGAATGCCCGATGACGCAGGCCCTCATCAAGAAGGTCGATGCCACCGTCGCCAAGAACGAAAAGTGCGAGATGGGCGCGTTCGTGGTGTTCTGCACCGACGACAGCACCGCCGAAGCCAAGCTCAAGGCGATGGTCGAGAAGGAATCGATCAAGAACGTCATCCTGTCCCTGGACACCCCGGCCGGCCCGGCCAAGTACAAGTTCGCCAAGGACGCCGACGTGACCGTGGTCCTGTACACGAGCCGCACCGTCAAGGCCAACCACACGTTCAAGGCCGGCGAACTGACCGCCGACAAGATCGACACCGTCCTCAAGGACGTGAGCAAGATCACCCCGGAAGCCAAGTAACTTCCGCCGGTCCACAAAAAACGCCCGCGGGACAATCCCCGCGGGCGTTTTTTCGTTTCTCAGTGGCCGCTGGCGACGAGGTTGCCGGCCGGGAGCCAGTTCGCGCCTTCTTCGCGCAGGATGGTTTCGAGGGCGTCGATCCAGCGGGGGTGGTCGTTCAGGCACGGGCAGGCGCGGAGGGTTTCGCCGCCGTGTTCGTGAAACACTTCTTCGCTCTCGTGGCCGATCTCGTCGATCGTTTCCAGGCAGTCGGCCGTGAACCCGGGCAGGACGCACATTACTCGCTTGACGCCCTTCTTGCCGAGGGCTTCGAGCACGTCGTCGGTGTACGGCTTGAGCCACGCTTGCGGGCCGAACCGGGACTGGAAGGTCCGCGTCCACATGTCCCGCGTCCAGCCGAGTTCCTTGACCAGGAGTTGCGTCGTGCGGACGCACTGGGTGGCGTACGGGTCGCCGCGCTGGGCGTACTTCTTCGGGATGCCGTGGAAGGTGATGACGAAGTGCTCCGGCTCCCAGTCGAGCTTGGCGATGTCCTCCCGGACGATCGCGGCCAGGGCGGCGATGTACGCCGGGTGGTCGTAGTGCGGCGGGACCACGCGGATGGCCGGCACCCGGCGGACCTGGGTCAAGGTCGTGAACAGGATGTCGGTCGCGCTAGCCGTCGTCGTGGCGGAGTACTGCGGGTACATGGGGATGGCGATGATGCGGTCGAAGCCCTCCTTGACCATGTCCTTGATGGTGTCGTCGAGCCGCGGGTTGCCGACCTGCATGCCGAACCGCACCGGCGTGTCGGGGAACCGCTCCTGGAGCAGTTTCACCTGCTGCTTAGTGTAGTGCATGAGCGGCGACCCGGTCTCGGCGTCCCACACGCGGGCGTACTTGGCCGCGCTCGCCTTCGGCCGGGTGAGCAGGATCGGCCCGTTCAAGATCGGCCACCAGATCAGCTTGGGCACCTCGATGACGCGGGGGTCCGAGAGGAACTGCTTGAGGTACGGTTTGAGGGCCTGCTTGGTCGGCGCGTCCGGGGTGCCGAGTTGGATGACGAGGATGCCGGTCATGGTCGCTCAGAATGGGGTATCGGGTGGGGTGAAACGCGGAACGCCGGCCGTCCCATGATAGGAGTGGCCGGCGTTCGGGGTCGAGTCCCGGGGGGTGAAGAGACCTCACCCCCCGGCCCCCTCTCCGACGCGGAGAGGGGGAGCGAGTGGGTTTGTGTCAACGGCTTCAACGCACTTGCTCCCCTCTCCGCGTCGGAGAGGG
>JAYTSV010000218.1:0-12968 GCA_043745465.1 Fimbriiglobus sp. | reverse complement strand
TTCCTGATCGTCGAACTTCTTCAGGTAGCGCTTGTAGACATCCGACGATTTATCGGCGACCGCGAGGTTGCTGCGCATCCGGGTTTGGGCTTCGTTGATGGTCTTCAGCGCGGCCTCTTCCTCGGCGATGGCGATCTCGGTCGATCGCGGAGCCGTCATCGCCTCCCGAACTTTCTCGATGGCCGCTTTCACCGCCGGGGAAGCCACGTCCATCTTCAAAAACGTTTTGAGTTGGTCGTCCGAACTGCCGGCGAAGGTCGAGATGACCTTGGCGTCATCTTCTTCGACCACGTCGAGCTTGGCCGTGGCTGCGGCCGGCACCTTCAACTCGAAGCGCTGGAGGTCGGCGGTTCTTTCGATCGCTTTCGCGGGGGCGATGAGCTTCCAATCCTTCTTGACCGCCTGGGTGATCCAGATAGTCCGCGGCTCGGCACTCTTATTCAAGGCAGTGTAAGCGTTCGTGGATCGATAGCGCTCGAGTGCCACGATTTCACCGGCGATGATTTTGACGGAGAGCGTTTTCGTTGGCGACAGCAACCCGTTCGATTCCATCATCACGTCGAGGTCGATGGCGTAGCTGAGCAAGCGCGAATCGCCCGGTTTCAAATCCGCCAACCGAGCTTGTCCGGCGACGGTGTCCCCTTCAAAGACCGTTACCGGCCCTTGGGCGATAAATTGCTTCGACGTGTTCTTCAGTCGCAGCCCCTTCAGCGGATGAGTCGGCAGCACTTCTTTCGTGAACAGGCTGATGCGCTCCATCTCGATCGACTCGTTCAAGATCGGCAGCAGGGCCGATTTGAACCGGGGAAGGCTGACCGGTTCGAGGACTTGGTACTCGAACGATTCGCCGAGATTCGATCCCTTGCCGGCAGTCGCGGGCAACGTCGAGGCGCCGGCCGGTGCCGAAGGGGTCGTGGCGCGACCGCGGTAAGTTTCGTGGTCGATCCGGTTCCCGAGTAGGCTCCGTACGGACGGCCGTGCCAAGCTGTTCGAGTAGTTTCCGAAGCCGCCGCCTTGAATCCCGTAGTGTCCGAGTACTCCGCCACCCACACCGAGATTATGGCCACTGAGTCCACCCCCGCCGAATCCACCTTGGCCGGCACCGAATCCACCTTGGCCACCGCCGAATGCGCCTTGGCCACCGCCTTGAATCCCGTACTGTCCGCCGAGTACCCCGCCACCCACACCGAGATTATTGCCGCCCATCTGCTGCATGATCGGGCCTTGGTAGACCGGGGGCTTCAGCGAGGCGTAGAGTTCCTGTTCGACCATGGGACGGGGGATGAACAGCGGATCGTACAGATCCATCGTGAACGTCATCGGCCGACCGGAGACGAGCTTGACCTTCACGTTCTCCCAATCTTCATCGGTCGTGTTTTCGACGGCGGCGAAGCCGGCGATTTTCGGGGCGCCGTCGCTCAGCATCAGGCGGTATGTCGGCTTCCAAAGCGGTGCCTCGGTGACGTAGCCGACGCTGACTTTCCGCGCGCCCTTTCCGGGGAACGTCACGCCGACCGATTTGGTCGACGCGCCGCGGGCATTGGCGAGCGCTTAGAGGGCTTTCTTGAACTCCGATTGGAGTTCCGGCTTGGTGAACTTGACCTTTTTGACCTTGGCGAGGGCCACGGTGACCAAGCCATCTTCGCCGAGCAGACTCACTTGCTCCGATCCTTCGGGAGCGGGGATCACGGTCGTTTTCAATTCCTCACCGGGAAATGCCGAGGACACGACCTTCGGCTCCGGCTTGATGACGCTGACGATACTCCCCGACACGACGGAGCCGCTCATCTCGGTGATTTCGACTTTCTCCCCGCGGACTTGGTGCAGCAGGTTGCCGATCGACGGGTTCTCGGTGAGGTCGATGCTGAAGGCTTTCAGCGTGATCTCGGCCGGGGCGCGGTTGTCGTACGTCACGGCCCGGGCCGTGCCGTTGGGGTCGTTCACCATCAGCGTGAGGATCAGATCGTTGATATCCTCTTCGTTCACCTTGAGGTTGAGTTTCGAGGGGCCGTCGACGGTGCCGGCGCGCTCGAAATAGCCGATGCCGGCGTTGAAGAGCACCACGCGTGTGAGCGGGAGCTTGACGGCCTTCGGCGCATCGGGCACCGGGGCGTCGCCTCCCGGTTGGCCGAAGAGGGGCAGGGCGCAGAGGCCGAACGTCAGCCCTCCGGCGGCGATCCAGGGGGCGAGGCGCATTTCGATAGTCTCATCGAGGAGGGAGTGGTTCCTACGGACGAAACTACAACGTACGAAAGGGAGGGGCGTTGGCGCGGCCCGTTCCGACTCACTTCTTCGCCCGCAGCGTGACTTCGAACGTCTGGCCGAGGTGGCCCGTGCCCTTCAACGCTGGGGCGGTCAGCGTGAAACCGCCCTCCGCGATGGCGTACTCGAACGGCCGGCCCGTCAGCGGGTCGTTCGGCACGGGGACTTTCTTGATGTCCGCGAGCTCTTTCGGCAGTTGCCCGGCCAGCGCCGCGTGCAGACGGATCGCCTCGAGCGCCCGGAGTTGGGCGATGCGGCGCTCGGTGCGGCTAAGGCTTTCGAACGTCTTTGCCATTGTCGGCAGGACGTTCAAAAAGACCTGCACGATGATGTCGTCCTTCGCCTCGACCTTCAATTTCTTGACGCGCTCGCCGATCTTCTCAATGCCGGCCACCGCCTCCGGACCGCCGAGCAAGAACCACTTGCGGCAGTCGTCGGCCAGATCCCGATAGCGCTCATAGCTGTTGAGGAACACCGCTTGCACCGCAGGCATCGCGGCCACATCCTTCGCCGTGCGACCGCGGGCGATCAGTTCTTTGCGCGCTTCGTCCTGCACCGCGTTCGACCGGGTCAGCAATCCGAGGCGAATGGCGATGTCGCCGAGGCCCCCGGCATCTTCGCGGCGGGAGAAGCCGTTCATGGCCGACAGGGTGAGTTCGAGTGCGCGCTCGGCGTTCAGGGGGCCTTTCCGCAACTCCGCGAGACCGGGCAGGAACGACTCGCCGAACTGGTCTTCGCCATCGAGACCGGGTCGGGGATCGACGAACGGCTTCGGGAGCGTGCTCAGCGCCCAGTACAGGTTCGGCGCATCCGGCCGCTCCAGCAGGGTGGCGAGGCGACTGAAGAAGAGGTTGTCAATTGCTATGCCGACGAGCATCTGCATCATCGTCGGCCCTTCGAGAACGTGCCGGCCGAGTTGCAGCCCGGTTTGGATCGTGCGCAGCGCGTCGTCGGTGCGCCCCTCGGCGAGTTCGAGCTTGAAGCGCAGCGACAACCAGCGGGCCAACTCGCGGTGGAACATAACGCCCCCGAGGATGGTGTCGATGGCGTCGGCCCCGGTGGCGGGGGCGCTCGTCCAATCGCACTGCTTGCAGCGCGCGCCGTATTCCACCTCGCGGAAGAGTGCTTTGTACTTCTTCAGGTACTCGGCCACGTCCTTGGCGGGGAACTCGTCGGGCTTGGCTTCTTCCCAGCGGATCACCGTGTCGTATTGCAATTTGCGCTTATCCGCGTCGGGCTCTTCGGACGGCCGGGCCGCGTGCGCCTTGAGGTAATGCAGCACGGCGTTGCCGGGCACGCGGTCGCGGGCATTCGGCAGCAATTCGTAGCGCAGCGCGGGCCGGGGCTCGGACGCGGCATCGGCGGTGAGTTTGATCGGAGGCAACTGGGCACGGGCGAACGCGGGCAAGATCAGAAGCAAGAGCAGCGAGCGCATGGGAACCTCGGGGTTGGAAATTGAGGCGGGCAGTTTCAGTTTCGTCCCGTTAGCCGGACGCGCTAGCGACGGTGGGCATGTGGGAAACACCGTCTCGCAGGCCCACCGTGAACCCGGATCGTCACCGTCGCTAGCGCGTCCGGCTAACGCTGCGATGAAAACGAGGCTGTGCATCGAGGTACGACACCCCAGCGGTGAGGATGTTCCTGCGGAGTTCCAAAGCGCTGGCGACTTCGCCCGGAGTCATGCCGTCTTCGGCCGCGGGCGGCACCAGCGGTGGCGAATAGGGGCGCACGTCTTCATCCGCACTCGCGTTCGGGGGAAATTGGGTGATCGGCATTTCCGCCGGTACAGCGATCACCGTGGGCGGCAGGCACTTGGCCTTGGCTTCGGCCACCCGGGCTTCGGCGTCCGCGATGCGCCAACCGCAAATGCCGACCGTCGTCAGCAACAGCACCGCCCCAATTCCGGCCACGATCTGCCAAACGTGGACGGCGCGCTCCCGCGAAACTTGCCCGGCGCGGTAGTAGAAGCTCGCTTGGCCGACGCCGGCCGGGGCCGGGCGCAGAGCCGCGAGGGAACCTTCGAAGGAATCGGTCATTCGGTGTGGCATGGTGCCCTCAACTGTTCGCGGAGCCGGGCCAACCCGGTGCCATAGCGGCGGAATACGGTACTCGCGGAACTCCCCAGCACGTCCGCGATTTGTTCGAAGGTCAATCCGCCCCACAAGTGCATCACGATAATTTCCCGGAGTTCTTCCGGCAGGTCTTTCAACGCGGTCGCGGCTTGTCGGGCATCCAGCCCGGTGGGATCGTCGGCGGGAACAAACCAAGACACGGCGTTTTCGGCCGCTCGGGTCTCATACACATTGCGCCGCCGGGCCGAGCGAGCTGCGTCGCGGGCGGCGTTCCGCACCACGGCGTACAGCCACGGCACGGGCTTGTCGGGCGGGGCCCGCAGTCGCGCGAGTTTCAAAAACGCCGTCTGCACGACGTCGTCCGGAGAGCCGCACCACTGCCGGGCGAACAGGGCGAGCGCCGGGCCGTGGGCCGACACCAAGTTGGCGAACGCCTCGGGGTCCATTGTGAATTCCGACGCCGCTGCGGGGTTCGTATTTCAACCGGATCGCATTCCGAACCGGAGTCTTTCTGGAAAGGACACGCATTCCAGCTTACAATGCTGAAGCCTCGACGCGAACCGACGACGCTCGTCCTCTCTCCGATCATCATTGGCTTCGATCATCCCCCGATGCCACCGCATCGGTTGTTGGAATCAGGAGAAACCCATGGCCACGGCACAAGGCATTCTCGACGGCCTCCGCTCGCAGATGGATCTGACCGACTTCAAGAAACTCAACTGGGAATGCGGGTTCCCCGAGTACCTCGAGATCGTGATGAAGCAGCCGACGGTCACGCGCACGGCGTACCAGCGGCTCTTCGACATGATCCTCGCCCACGGCACCGAAGATATTTACGAGAACAAAGACAAGCTCACCCGGTACAAGTTCTTCACCGAGTTCGCCACCCGCCACGGCGACGGCATCTACGGCCTCGACCGCCCGCTGATGACCTTGGTCAACACATTCAAAAGCGCCGCGCTGGGCTACGGAACCGAGCGCCGGGTGGTCCTCTTGCACGGCCCCGTCGGCAGCGCCAAGAGTACCATCGCCCGCCTGCTCAAGCGCGGTCTGGAGGAATACAGCCGCAGCGACGCCGGTCAGCTTTTCAGCTTCTCGTGGAAAAGCCCCGACGGGACTTACGCCAAAGATCCGATGCACGGCGAGCCGCTGCAACTGATCCCGGAGGAATACCGCACCGAACTGCTGGGGCAACTGAACGCCGAGGCGACCGGGCCGAACCCCTACGGCATCCGCATCAAAGGCGACCTCTGCCCGGCCAGCCGGTACGAGTTCCGCGAGCGCCTCAAGAATTACAACGGCGACTGGCTCGAGATGCTCAAGCACGAGGTCAAGATCTTCCGGTTGATCCTGAGCGAGAAGGACCGCATCGGCATCGGCACGTTCCAGCCGAAGGACGAGAAGAACCAAGACAGCACCGAACTCACCGGCGATATGAACTACCGCAAGATCGCCGAGTACGGCAGCGACTCGGATCCACGCGCGTTCAACTTCGACGGCGAACTGAACATCGCCAACCGCGGCATCGTCGAGTTCATCGAAGTCCTCAAGCTCGACGTGGCGTTCCTGTACGACCTGCTCGGGGCGAGCCAGGAGCACAAGATCAAGCCGAAGAAGTTCGCCCAGACGGACATTGATGAAGTGATCATCGCCCACACCAACGAGCCGGAGTACAAGCGGCTGCAGTCGAACGAGTTCATGGAGGCGTTGAGGGACCGGACCGTCAAGATCGACATCCCTTACGTGACGCGGTTGAAGGACGAGGTCCGCATCTACGAGAAGGACTTCAACGAGGCCAAGGTCAAGGGTAAGCACATCGCCCCGCACACGATCGAGGTCGCGGCCATGTGGGCGATCCTGACGCGGCTCAACGTGCCGAAGCACGCCGGGCTGACGGTCATGCAGAAGATGAAGCTGTACAACGGCAAGACGATGCCGGGCTTCAGCGAGGATAACGTCATCGAGTTAAAGCGCGAAGCCTTGCACGAGGGCATGACCGGCATTAGCCCGCGCTACATCCAGGACAAAATCTCCAACGCGCTCGTGGCCCACCCGGACGAGGACAACATCAACCCGTTCATGGTGATGAAGCAACTCGAAGAGGGTTTGCGACACCACGCCTTGATCAAGGACGACGACCAGTACCGCCAGTTCAAGGAACTGCTCTCGGTGGTGCGGGAGGAGTACGAGGATGTCGTCAAGAACGAGGTCCAGCGGGCGATTGCCGCCGACGAGGAGGCGTTGACGCGGCTGTGCGGCAATTACATCGACAATGTCCGGGCCTACACGCAGCGCGAGAAGGTCCGCAACCGCTACACCGGCGACTACGGCGAGCCCGACGAGCGGCTGATGCGCAGCGTCGAAGAGAAGATCGACATCCCCGAGGGCCGCAAGGACGACTTCCGGCGGGAGATCATGAACTACATCGGGGCGCTGTCGCTCGACGGCAAGAAGTTCGACTTCCGCACCAACGAGCGGCTGCAAAAGGCCCTCGAACTGAAGCTGTTCGAGGACCAGAAGGACACGATCAAGCTGACGAGTTTGGTGAGCAACGTCGTCGATCGGGCGACTCAGGAGAAAATCGACGTGGTGAAGGCTCGCCTGATCCGCAACTACGGCTACAACGATTCGAGTGCGACGGACGTGCTGAACTTCGTGGCGAGCATTTTCGCCCGCGGTCAGACCAAGAAGTAACCTGCGAGACAACTTGACACAGCGAGCATAGCCCCGGCGGGGTTTGGATGGGTGGGGGCCTGACCGGCTTGAGGCCGTGAACTTGGTCAGGTCGGAAGAAGCAGCCATAAGCGTTCGAGAGCGCGGCTCAGGGCACCCCCACTCAACCACTCCCCGCCGGGGCCCTTTCGTGCGCCTAGACTTCGGAAAACCGATTTAGCCGCCCCTCCCGTAACCTGTGCGTTCCCACCTGCGCCCGCGTTTCGGAGTCCCCGCGTGTCGAACCAGCCCCCGCCCGCCCGCCCCCTGTCGGTCGTCACCCGCGTGCTTGTGCTCACGGTCGCCGCGATCGGCTTCCTGTTCGACACCTACGAACTGCTGATGTTCCCCGTCATCGGCGGCAGCGCCCTGAGCGAACTGCTCGCGGCCACGCCGGGGAGCGACATCGTTCGGCTGTGGTCGGGGCGGATGCTCTGGATCGCGGCGCTGTGCGGCGGCGTTTTCGGGCTGCTCGGCGGCTACCTCATCGACTTGCTCGGCCGCAAGCGGGTTATGGTCGGCAGCATCCTGCTGTACTCGCTCTCGCCCGTCGCCGCGGCGTTCAGTACGGAACTCTGGCAACTCGTGCTGTTCCGCTCGACGACGTTCATCGGCGTCTGCGTCGAACTCGTCGCGGCGGTGACGTGGCTCGCGGAACTGTTCCAGGAGAAGCGGGCGCGCGAACTCGCCATCGGCTGGACCCTCGCCACGGCGTCGCTCGGCGGCATCCTCGTGACGGAAGTCTTCAACGTGATCGTCGCCTCGGCCCGCGCCGGGACGCTGCCGGCGCTGCCGATCGCGTTCCCCGAGGGCCACGACCCGACGAACGTCGCCTGGCGTTACACGCTGCTCACCGGGCTGGTGCCGGGGCTGCTCATCCTGCTGCTGTTGCCGTTCGTGCCGGAGAGCCGCGTCTGGGCGGAGCGCAAACGGGCCGGCACGCTGCGCCGGCCGAACTTCGGCGAACTCTTCTCCGGCGGGCTGCTCAAGACGACCGTCGTCACGACGCTGCTGTCGGCCTGCGGCTACGCGGCGGCCTTCGGGGCGCTGCAACTGACGCCCCTGCAAATGGTGCCGGGGCTGCCGGTGGTCGCGGAGGTCCGCAAGGAGAACGCGGCGGGCGTCGAGTCGGCCCAGGCCAAGTTGAAGGCCGCGGCGGACGGCACGCCGGAGAAGAAGGCGGCGGCCGGGGCGCTGGCGAAGGCGCTCAAGCCGGAGCGAGACCTCGGCGAGCAGTACCGCGGCAACATCCAGCGTTGGCAAGAAATCGGCGGACTGACGGGCCGCATCCTGCTCGCGTCGCTGCTGATCTTCGTGCCGAGCCGGGTGCTGTTGCGCTTCTTCCTCGTCCCCGGCGTCGTGCTGTTCCCGCTGACGTACTTGGTGCTGTACCAAGGCGACTACAACACGTTCGCGCTGGGCGTCTTCTGCTGCGGGCTGGTCACGGTCGCGCAGTTCAGTTTCGTGAGCGAGTTCTTGCCGAAGGTCTTCCCGCTGCACCTGCGCGGCACCGGCGGCAGCTTCGCCACCAACGTCGGCGGGCGGATGCTCGGCACGATGGCGGCGACCTTCAACACGGAGATCCTCTCGGGCTTCTTCGCCGGCGAGAACCCGATCAAGGTCGCCACGGCGGCGGCGGTCATCGGCGGCACGGTGTACGTCGTTGCGCTGGGGCTGTCGTTCCTGCTGCCGGTGCCGAAGGACGAGATTTAGGCGGGCCGGAAAGCGTCAGCGCCCGGAGTTCCGAGATTCAGGGCCTCCGGGCGCTGACGCTTTCCGGCCCGCCGGGGTCACTCGATCGCCTTCGAGTTGCCGGCGGTGTACGGCTTCCACTCCAGCCCCAGCGCGATCACGCGGTAGCGCTTCGCCTGGATGGCCCACGGCGTCCCCTTGTGGTCCGCGGCGATCTTGTCGAACAACTCGACCGCCGACTCGGCGAGGTCCTTGACCTCCTTCTTACTCTTCATCTTCTCCGTCGAGACGAGGATCAGCCCCGACTGGCCCTTGGCCTCATCGACCTTGGGGATGTTGTCGGTGCGGATGCTGCCGAGTGCCAAGTTGTACTCGCTCATGAACGCCAGCCGGGCCTTCAGCTGCGCCATCGAGTACAGGTACATCACCCGCCAGTATTTCGACGGCTCCTCGTCGAGCTTGTCCATCAGCTTGTCGGCCTTGGTGATGGCCGTCTCGAGTTCCTCGGTGATGCGGGCCGGCGTCTCCTGCTCCTTGATGATCGCCTTCTTGAAGGCGTCGTTGGTGCCGGTCGGGATTTGCGTCCGCAACTCGGTGGCCCCCTCGGTGGACGACTTCCACTCCTTGACGATCAGTTCGAGCGACGTGAGCGCGGCGTTGCGGATCGGGTACTTCTCGGCGTCCTTGCGGATGTCCGCGAGCGTCACCGCGTCGGGCTTGTAGTCCTTCATCACGTCCGCCGCGTAGGGCACCAGGCCTTCGAGGGCGTCGGACGCGGTCAGCTTGCCGCGGTACGGCGGCAGCTTGCTCATCGGCTCGATGATGCGCGCGACCTCGGCGACGGCCATGCCCTTCGGCGGCACCGCGAACTCGAAGCGCCGCGCCGCCGGCTCGTCGGGGTTGTAGGCGACGAGTTCGCCGGGCGGCGATTTGGTCAGCGTCGGCGCGGGGTCGGCCTTGCCGGAGACTTTGGCGACGACCGCCATGCGCTCCTTGGCGGCGTCGAACCACGCCGCCACCGGCAACGGCTCGTCGGGCGTCGGCTCCTTACCGGCCTTCACCTTGCCCTTGGCGGCGAGCGCGATGATCGTGCTCAGGAACAGGCTGCCGCCCTCGTCGGGGGCGTCCGGCGGGGCGTTGCGGTACTCCAGGGCGTTGACGCCCGTGCCCGCGGTGGTCAGCACCTGCACGCCCTCGGGGGCCGCCTGTAGCAGCTTCTCCAGCGACGCACTGAGGGCATCGGAGCCGGGCCGCAACTTGTCACCGTCCTCGTTGAGCCGGCAAATATCGAACACCACGAGCTTCTGCTGAGCCTTGCACTCCTTGACCTTGGCCCAGAAGTCGGCGAGCGGCAGGAGCGTCGTGGCGTCGGTCAGGTCGCCCTCGACCGGCACGAGGTACGCCTTGCCCTCGACCTCGGTGGCGTGGCCGCCGAAGTAGATCAGCACGCGGTCCTGCGGCCGGCTCGTCTCGCAGAACTCCTCGACGGCTTTCTCGACGGTCGCCTTGAGCATCGGCCGCGGCTTGGCCCCGGCGTCTTGCAGCAGGAAGAGTTGGTCACTCTCCTTGTCCATCGGCACTTTCCACTGGTACGCCAGCCGGCGGGCCGCGATGCTCACCATGTCCTCGTTCTTGGTGTTGCCGGCCGAGAGCGTGTTGCAGTACAGGTACTTCGTGACGCTCATCACGAGCATCCGCCGGGGGAAGCGCTTGGCCGCGTTGGCGAAGTTGGCGTTGACCGGCGGCGGCGCGACCTTGGTGTCGGCCGCGACCGCCATGCCGCCGTCCTTGCCGGCGAGCTTCTCGTACAGCGGCCGGCCGTACAGGGCCGCGCCGACGGCCACGCCGATGACGCTCAACGCGAGCAGCGCGTAAGTCACGTAGGGCGTCTTGCGCTTGCGGCGGCTGTGCTTCTTCGTCAACTCGCTGGCCTCGAACGCCATCGACACCGGCTCCGGCGCGGCGGCGTACACGTCGGGCAGGGCGTACTCGGCCGGCACCGCCTGCGGGTACGCCACCGCCTGCGGGTACGCCGCGACGGCTTGCGGGTACGCCACGGCTTGGGGCAGCGGTGCGGCGGGGGCTGCGGCGACGGGGGTCGCCCGCGCCGGCGCGGTTGGGGTCGCGCGGACGACCGTGCCGCACGACTTGCACTTCACCGGGCGGTCGGCCCACTCGGCGGGGATTTTCAGCACGCTGCGGCAGCCGGGGCAGGTGGCGCGGACGGGCGGGGCCATGGCGGTCATCCTTGAGGGCGGGGCGGGAGTCGCTGTCTCTTAGGAGGATTTTACCGCCCAGGGTTCCCCGGCCACGACATTCCGGCCGACTTTGTGGCCGACGCCACTCCGGCGGCGCAAGTTAGCCGCTCCCCTCTCCTAGGGAACTCGCGAGGGGCACGCCATGCAGATTGTCTTGATCGCCGGCGACGGCATCGGCCCGGAGGTCACCGTCGCCGCCTGCCGCGTTGTCGCCGCCGCGGGCGTGCGCATCGACTGGGTGCCGGCCGCGGCGGGGGTCGGGGCCGTCGAGACGCACGGCGAGCCGCTGCCCGAGGAGACGCTGAACCTCGTGCGCAAGCACCGCGTCGCCTTGAAGGGGCCGTGTACGACGCCCGTCGGCAAGGGCTTCCGCTCGATCAACGTCCGGCTCCGCAAGGGCCTCGATCTCTACGCCAGCGTGCGGCCGGTCAAGAACCTGCCGGGGGTCGTGACGCCGTTCACCGACGTGGACTTGGTGGTGGTCCGCGAGAACACCGAGGGGCTGTACGCCGGCATGGAGCACGTCGTCGTGCCGGGCGTCGTCGAGAGCCTGCGCGTGATTACGCGGCCGGCCTGCGAGCGCATCGTCCGCTTCGCATTCGAGCTGGCCCGCACGGGTGGGCGGCACCTCGTCACGTTCTGCCACAAGGCCGACGTGATGCGCCTCTCCGACGGCCTGTTTCTGGAGTGCGCCCGCGAAGTCGCCGACGAGTACCCGTTCTTACGCTTCGAGGAGAAGCCGATCGACAATGTTTGTTTGGAACTGGTGATGGACCCGACGAAGTTCGACGTGCTGGTCATGGAGAACCTCTTCGGCGACGTGATCTCCGACCTGTGCGCCGGCCTCGTCGGCGGCCTGGGCGTGGTGCCGGGGGCGAACCTGGGCACGCGCTACGCCGTGTTCGAGGCGGTCCACGGCAGCGCCCCGGACATCGCCGGCAAGGGCCTAGCGAACCCCATCGCCGTTGTCCGCAGCGCGGCGATGATGCTCGACCACATCGGCGAGCGCGGCGCCGCCGCCCGCATCGAGGCGGCCGTCATCTCGACGTTGCAAGCGGCCGACGGCCTGACGCGCGACCTGGGCGGCGTCGGCACGACCGACACGCTGACCGACGCGATTATCCGCCGGCTGAACGGGGGGGCGGCGTGATGCGCAAAGTCATCCTCATCCAGGGCGGCGGCGTCGGCCTCGACCAGGAGGCGGCGTTGCGGGCGATCCTGCACGCGGCCGGCGTCGAATTCGAATTTGAAGTCCACGCCGCCGGCCGGGCCGCGCTCGAGGCCGACGCAGCCGAGGCGATCCCGCAGGCGACCCTCGACGCGGTCAAAGCGTGCGGCGTCGCCTTGAAGACGAAGCTGTTGCAGCCCAAGGGGGCGGGGATGCCGACGGCGCACGGGCCGGCGGTGCCGAACAACTACAACGTCGAGTTCCGCCGCCGGCTGGGGCTGTTCGCCAGCGTGCGGCCGGTGCGCAACCTCGCCGGCCTGCCGAGCCGCTTCATGGGCGTGAACTTCCACCTCGTGCGTGAGATCACCGAGGACCTGTACGCCGCGTCCGAGCACGAGATCGTGCCGGGGGTCGTGCAGAGCTTCAAGATCGTCACCGAGGCGGCGAGCCTGCGCTTCTTCCGCTACACGTTCGCGCTGGCGCAACGGCTGGGTAAGAAGTCGATCCACTGCATCCACAAGGCGAACATCCTCAAACTCGCCGACGGCTTGTACCTCGACTGCTTCCGCCGCGTCGCCGCCGACTTCCCGGACATCACGCCGAAGGAAATGATCGTCGATAACACCTGCATGCAACTCGTGTCGAAGCCGCGGCAGTTTGAAGTGCTGGCCGCCGGCAACCTGTACGGCGACCTGCTGAGTGACTTGGGCGCGGGCCTCGTCGGCGGCATCAGCGCGACCTCGGCGATCAACGTCGGCGACGGCGTGAAGGTGTACGAGGCGGTCTACGGCGCGACCCACGAGG
>JAYTSV010000217.1:0-3468 GCA_043745465.1 Fimbriiglobus sp. | reverse complement strand
AGGTCGAGACCTTGCCGGCGGCCACGTCGCGCAACAGCCGCCGCATGATCTTGCCGCTGCGGGTCTTCGGCAGGGTGTCGGTGAACTTGATCTCGTCCGGCCGGGCCAGTGCCCCGATCTCCTTGGCGACGTGGGCCTTCAACTGCACTTTCAATTCGTCCGTCGGCGTGACGCCTTGCTTGAGCGTCACGAAGCAGACGATCGACTCGCCCTTCAGGTCGTCCGGCTTGCCGACGACGGCCGCCTCGGCGACCTGGGTGTGGCCGACCAGCGCGCTCTCGACTTCCATCGTGCTCAGCCGGTGCCCCGAGACGTTGAGCACGTCATCGACGCGGCCCATGATCCAGATGTCCCCGTCGGCGTCCTTGCGCGACCCGTCGGCGGTGAAGTACGCGCCGGGGATGTGGCTCCAGTAGGCTTCCTGGAAGCGGGCATCGTCGCCGTAAATGGTGCGCATCATGCTCGGCCACGGCCGCTTGATGATGAGGAAGCCGCCCTCCCCGACCGGCACCGGGTTGCCCTGCCGGTCCACGACATCGACGATCACCCCCGGCAGCGGCTTGGTCGCACTGCCCGGTTTGGTGACGGTCGCGCCGGGCAACGGCGCGATCATGATTGCCCCGGTTTCGGTCTGCCACCAGGTGTCCACGACCGGGCACCGGCCGCCGCCGATGACCTCGTGGTACCACATCCACGCCTCGGGGTTGATCGGCTCGCCGACGCTGCCGAGTACCCGCAGCGACGACAAATCGCAGCCCTTCGGCCACTGGTCGCCCCACTTCATGAACGCCCGAATCGCCGTCGGGGCCGTGTAAAAGACGCTGACCTTGTACTTCTCGATGATCCGCCAGAAGCGGTCCTCGTGCGGCTGGTTCGGTGCCCCTTCGTACATGACCACGGTGCAGCCGTTGGCGAGCGGGCCGTAGACGGTGTAGCTGTGCCCGGTCACCCAACCCACATCGGCGGTACACCAGTAAACGTCGCTGTCCTTGATGTCGAAAACGAGCTTGTGCGTCAGCGACACGCCGAGCAGGTAGCCGGCGCTGGTGTGCAACACGCCCTTCGGCTTGCCGGTGCTGCCCGACGTGTACAGCACGAATAGGGGTTGTTCGCTGTCGAACGGCTCCGCGGGGCAGTCGGCGCTCGCGGCGGCCATCAACTCGTGCCACCAGACATCGCGGCCCGGCGTCATTGCGACGGCGGAATCGCAGCGGTTGAAGACGACGCACGTCTCGACCGTCGGCGACTTCGCCAGTGCCTCATCGACGTTGGCCTTGAGCGGCACGACCTTGCCGCGCCGCCAGCCGCCGTCGGCCGTGACGATCACCTTCGACTTGGCATCGTTGTTGCGGTCGGCGACGGCCTCGGCGCTGAAGCCGCCGAAGATCACCGAGTGGACCGCGCCGATGCGGGCGCAGGCCAGCATGGCGATCGCGGCTTCGGGCGTCAGCGGTAGGTAGATCGTCACGCGATCCCCGGCGACGACGCCGAGCGACTTCAAAACGTTGGCGAACTTGCAGACTTCGACGAGCAGTTGCGAGTAGGTCAGCGACCGCGCGTCGCCGGGTTCGCCCTCGAACTGGATGGCGACCTTGTCGCCGTTGCCGGCCTCGACGTGCCGATCGACGCAGTTCGCGCTGACGTTGAGCTGCCCGCCGACGAACCACTTGGCGTGCGGTGCCCCGGTCCAGTCGCAGACCACGTCCCAGCGCTTGATCCACTGCAGGCTCTCGGCCTGCGTGCTCCAGTAGCCGTCGGGGTCGCGCTCGGCCCAGTCGCGCAGGCGTTGGGCCTCGGCCTCACTGCGGACGTGCGCGTTCGCCGAGAACTCGGCCGGCGGGGCGAAGGTGCGGGTTTCCTTGAGCGAACTGGAAATGTTGGGACCGGGGGAGGCCATCGGGAGCACCTGGGTTGACCGATGTGCGGCGGGTCGGCCGGCCGTACAACGGGAGAGAAGCGGTTGCCGGCATCGTAGATAAGATGCACACCAACCGCAACTTCGGAGTGGGAATCATGGCCGACACGTTCACGGTGGCGCTGGTACAAATGAAGTGCGACCCGGACCCCGAGCCGAACCTCTTCAAGGCCGAGGAGGCCATCCGGGAGGCGGCGAAGCGCGGGGCGCAAATCGTCTGCTTGCCGGAGCTGTTCACGGGGCCGTACTTCTGCCAGAAGGAGGACGCCGCGACCTTCGACCTGGCCGAGCCGATCCCCGGCCCCTCGTCGGACCGCCTCGGCCGCGCGGCCAAAGCCAACAACGTCGTCGTGGTGGGGTCGCTGTTCGAGCGGCGTATGGCCGGCGTCTACCACAATACTGCGACCGTCCACGACGCCGACGGTAGCTTCCTGGGCACGTACCGCAAGATGCACATCCCCGACGACCCGCTGTACTACGAGAAGTACTACTTCACGCCGGGCGACCTGGGCTTCAAGGTCTTCGCCACGAAGTACGCCAAGGTCGGCACCTTGATTTGTTGGGACCAGTGGTACCCCGAAGCGGCCCGGCTGACGGCGCTGCAAGGGGCCGAAGTGCTGTTCTACCCGACGGCCATCGGCTGGCACCCGAAGGAGAAGGCCGAGTACGGCGAGGCCCAGCACAGCGCGTGGGAGACGAGCATGCGGGCGCACGCCATCGCCAACGGCGTCTACGTCGGCGGGGTGAACCGCATCGGCCACGAACTCCCGCCGGACAACGACCCGACGAGCGGCCTCGAATTCTGGGGCGGCTCGTTCGTCTCCGACCCGTTCGGCCGGCTGTTGCAAAAGGCGGCGACGGCGAAGGAGGAGATTCTGGTCCAGACGTGCGACCGGAAGTTAATGGAGGACGTGCGCCGCAACTGGCCGTTCTTCCGCGACCGCCGCATCGACCACTACGCGGGGTTGACGCAGCGCGTGAATGACTAAAGGCGAGCCGGAAGCGTGAGCGACCGGAGTTCTTAAGTCAAGAACTCCGGTCGCTCACGCTTCCGGCTCGCCAAGTCGCTACCAAATCACGCCGGCTTCTTCGGGTCCTTCGCGTCCTTGGGGTCTTTCGGGGCCGGTCGCGGCATCGGCGTCGGCGGGACGTTGACCGGCGCGGCCTTCACTTCCGCCCGCGCCGGCGGCGGCACCACGACGGGGGCGGGCTGCACCTTCTGCACCTGAGCCAGCGGCTGGATTGGCTGAGGCGGCACGGCCGGCCTCGTAGCGACCGCGGGGGCCGGGAGCGGCTGGGGCTGCGGCCGCGTGGCCACCGGCGGCGGGGCCGGCGGCACGCCGAGCTTCGGCGGCTGCGGCATCGGGGCGACCGGCTGCGGGGCCGGCGTCACCGGCGTCGGCAGGGGCAACGGCTTGGCCGGCAGAGGCTGCGGGGCGACCGGCTTGACCTCGGGCGTCACCGGCAAAGCCTTCTTCGGGGCGACCGGCTGCGGCTTGACCTCGGGCGTCACGGGCAGCGGAGTCGGCAACGGCAGGGGCTTGACCGGCGTC
>JAYTSV010000216.1:0-101646 GCA_043745465.1 Fimbriiglobus sp. | reverse complement strand
CGGGGGCGGATGGGAATCGAACCCACCTGGGGCGTTGCTCACGCCCCACGCCGGTTTTGAAGACCGGGGCCGGCACCAGCCGCGCAAACGCCCCCGAGCGGACGCGGGCATTGTAAGCCCGGAGGAGCGACTGCCCAGATTTGCCGCTCACGCCACGATGCCGTGCAGCGGGCCGCCGGTCGCACACAGGGCGTCCACGCGCTTCGTGACGGCGGGGTCTTCGACCAGCGGCGGGGCCATGTGCGGCTTCAACCGGGCGTCGATCACCAGCGCCCCGCGGCAACCGTAGTGCTTGCGGTGCGTCGTCGCGTCGAGGCCGAGTACGTCGGTCGCCGGGTTGGCGCGCGTGAAGGTCTCCCACAGGAAGTTGTCGAACCGGCGGGCCGTGAAGTCGGCGTCGTCGGTCAGCACCACCAGCGGCAAGCCGGGGTCGGCGAGTCGGCACTGCCGGGTGAACCGCTCGAACGCCGGCTCGTACTCGCCGGCGGCCAGCCCGGCGTGCTTCGGCGACGACACGGCGACAATGCCGGGGGCGACGAGCTTGGCGTCCCGGAAGCCGTCGGGCAGCGTCAGGTTCGCCGGCAGTGTTTTCGCCAGCGCCCGGCGCGGCGGGCCGACGGCGGCGACGACCAGCTTCGACCCGGCGTTCAACCCCTCGCCGGCGGAGTAGTCGAGGGTGTCGATCGTCGTCCGCGTCTGGAAGTGCAGGTCGTTGGCCCAATCGACGCGCTCGAGCAGGTGCGCGAAGAACTCTTGGATGTGGTGGACATCAAGGGCCGGGTTGTCTTCCTTGGCCACGATGAGCAGGAACTTCGCCAGCGACAGTTGCCCTTGGCCGAGGATCGCGCTGGCGATGGTCAGCAACTCTTGCGGCCGCTTGACGGCGTTGAACGGCGTGTACCGCTCGCTGCCGATGGCGAGCAAGAGCGGGTGGACGCCGGCGGCATCGACCGCGTGGACGCCGTGGACGCCGGGCAGGACCGTCGGGATGATCGGGCCGGTCAGGTCGTGGATGAGCTGGCCGAACGACGTGTCCTCCTGGGGCGGCCGGCCGACGACCGTGAACGGCCAGATCGCGCCGGGCCGGTGGTAGACGCGCTCGACCCGCAGCACCGGGAATTCGTGCGTAAGGCTGTAGTAACCGAGGTGGTCGCCGAACGGGCCTTCGGGCTTGGTCGCCGTCGGCTCGATGGTGCCGGAAATGACGAAGTCGCACTCGGCGGGCATCGGCAGGCCGTTGGCCGCGCGGACCAAGCCCAGCCGCCGGCCGCCGATGGCCCCGGCGAACGCGAGTTCCGGCAAGCCCTCCGGCAGCGGCATGACCGCGCTGAGGGTGAGCGCCGGCGGGCCGCCGACGCAGACGTTGACGCGCAACCGCTCGCCCCGCGTGTTGGCGGCGGCGTGGTGGACGCCGATGCCGCGGTGGATCTGGTAGTGCAGGCCGACTTCGGTCAGCGGGTCGAAGTCGTTGCCCGAGATTTGCACGCGGTACATGCCCAGGTTCGACTTCATCCAGCCCGGCTTGTCCGGGTGCTCGCTGTACACTTGCGGCAGGGTGACGAACGCGCCGCCGTCCATCGGCCAGCACTTCAACTGGGGCAACTGGTTCAGCGGGATCGTGTGCTGCAAAATCGGCCCGGTCCGCTGGTGCCGGGGCAGCAGTTGGTACGCGAGCAGGGGCAGGTTCCAGTACCGCCACGGCCGTTTGGCCGCGGCTTCCGGCGCGGTCTTCAACTCGACGAGTTTGCGGACGCCGTCGAGCGCGTCGCGGAACAGGAACTTGGTGCGGTCGAGGGTGCCGTACAGGTTGGCGAGCATCGGGAAGGCCGTGCCCTTGGGCCGCGTAAACAGCACCGCCGGGCCGGCCTGGGCGTACAGTCGCCGTTGAACCTCGGCCATCTCGAGGTTCGGGTCGATCGGGGCCTCGACCCGCTTCAACTGGCCGTGGCGTTCGAGGTCGGCGACGGTTTCGGTCAGGTTGCGGTGGCCCATACGCTCGCCGTGCTCGTTTGCCGATGGGTCTTGACGCCCGGTAAGCCACACAGCGGCAACCGCGTCCGAATTCGCTTAGGCCGTGTGGACAGAGGTTCCGCAAGTGTAGCGTCTGTAAGGAGTTTCGCCACCGATCCCGATTAAGCAAAATCGTCCCAAATCGTTGCAAGACAAGCACTTGCGCAACTACTGTCCACACGGCCTAGAGATCGGCCGCGAAGAATTGTCCGCATTCCACGCCGATTCCCACGGGCCGGTGCCGTTCGGCCCGCGGTGTCAGCCCGGGGGCGGGCCGTCGCCACTGACGCGGCGTTTGAGCTTGTTCCAGAGCGTGTCCTGTTCCTGCTGCAACGACTGCAACTGCGTCTCGACCCAGTTGTGCAGGTGAACGTCGTTCTGGGGCGTCGGCGACGGGGCGACGGCCGGGCGGGGGACGGCGTAGGCGGGCGGGGCGACCGGGGTCGGCGGGGCGGCGACCGGGGCGGGAAGTGCGGCGGGCGGCGGGGAAAGGTGCGCGGGCCGGGCTATCGCGAGCATCATCCGCTCCATGCGGTCGAGTTCGTCCTTCACGAACGCCCGCTGGTCGGTCATGACCACGCTCATCATCTGCACGACCGTGCCGAGCATTTGGCGGAACTGCTCGAACGAGTGCTGCTGGACCTGGGCGACCTGGTCGAGGACCGTGCCGACCTGCACCGCATCGACCGGCACCGGGGTCACCGGGATCGGCGTCGGGGCGAAGTTCACGAGGGCCGACTGGTGCCGGTGCGGAACTGCGGTGGCCGGCGGGTCGAGGGTCAGGGTCGTCGGCCGGCCGGCCCGCTCCGAGTGGGTCGGCAGCGTGAAGCGGAACGGCACCTTGCCGCAGTGGAACACGTCGCCGTGGTGCAGCGGGGCGACGGCGACCGCCTGGCCGTTGACGCTCAACCCGCCTTCATAGGACAGGTCCACGACCCAGAACCCGTTCGGCGTGGTCACGATCGCGGCGTGCGTCGGGCACAGGGTCCGGTGCCGGACGCGGATTTTTGCCGGCGGGGAGCGGCCGATCAAGAGCAGCGGGCGGTGGTTGGTCACCAGGCGGGCCTGGTCGGTCGCGTGGCCGCACTCCAGGGTGTACAGCGGCTCGGCGGACGCGGCCACGTCGAGGGGGCTGCCGATCGGGGCGTCCGCCTGGTCGGACCGCGACGCCTGCACGGGGTTGAAGACGCGGAGGTTGGTCTCGTGGATGCCGAACAGGTCGCCCGGGGTCACCCAGCCGGAGCGCCACAGGTCGTCGCCCTGGTGGGTCGGGTAGTCCTCGGAGAGTTGCACGGCGTACAGCCGGCCGGCGACGAGTTGGAAGTACAATTGCCGCATCGCGGTGCCGTCGTTATCGACGCCCATGTCCGCGCCGGGGCCGCGGCCGACCAGGATGTACGGTTTGTTGAACTCGACCGTGACGCTGGTGCCGCCGTCCCGGGGCCACAACTCGACGCGCAGGGGATCGCGGCCGCCGCACTCCTCGAAAAAGGCGTTCATCGCCGTCATCGTCGCCCCTCTGCGGTCGATCCCCGGACCCCTTTAAGATACGCGGGCCGGGGGTCAGCGGGCGTCAATTTCCTTCGCCACGCGGGCCAGGGTCGGCTGTTCCAAAGGGTGGAAGTCGGCCGGCCGGAGGCGCAGCCGGCGGGCGTCGGCCAGGGCGTCTTTCGCGTCCCGCGGCCGGTTCAGGGCGTGGTACGCGTGGGCCAGGTGGAACGAGGCGACCGCGCCCGGCTCCTCGTTGCTCGCCGCGGCGAACCGCTCGGCCGCCGGCTCGGGCTTGTTGTCGAGCATCAGGATCACGCCCTCGGTGTCGAGCAGCCCCGGCAGCGGCCCGGCGACGGCTTGCGCCTGGCGGACGAGTTCGAGCGCGACCGCGTAGTTCTTGTCGTGGGCGGCGAGCAGGAACGCCTGGTTGTTCAACGCGAGCAGGTTCTTCGGGTCCTGGGCCAGCACCTGGCGGTTGAGGGCCATCGCCCCGGTCTGGTCGCCGGCGAGACTGCGGGCGGCGGCGAGGTAGGCGGCGAGGGCCGGCTTCGCCGCGGCGGCCGTTTCGAGCCGCGCGACCAGCTTGGCGATCTCGGCCGGGGGCGCGGTGGCCGCGTTCGTCAGGAGCATCTCGCAGGCCAGCGGGACGGACACTTCGGCCGGGATCGTGGCCCACAGCGCGTCGAGTTCCGCCCAGGCCGCGGGCAGCTTCTCGACCCGGCCCAGGAAGCGGGCCAGGGTCAGCCGGGCCGCCGGGGTCTTCGCCTGGTCGGCGAACTGGCGGTAACTCGCCTCGGCCTCGGGCAACAGTCCGGAGCGCTCCAGGACCACCGCGGCCACCTCGGGGCGGGTCAGTTTCCCGGCCTCCCGGACGGCCTCACCCCGCTTGCCCTCCGCCGCGTTCAGTTGCACCTGAAGAGCAATCGCCATCTCGGCCTTGGGGTCGCGGGCGATCAACTTGTCCAGCACGGTGCGGGCCTCGCCCAGGTCGTTGTGCCGGAGCAACCGGGCGACGTAGTCCCCCATCAGCGGGGCCGGGGAGCCGGCCGCGATCAAGGCCGCGGCGTACCGCAGCCGGGCCTTGCCCCAGTCCCCCAGCGCCTCCAGGAGTTCGGCGTACTGCCGCTGGTCCTCGGGCGTGAGCGGCAACCGGGCCTCGATCGCGTCCAATAACCGGAGGGCCGCTTGCCGGCTCTTCCGGCTGCGCATCCGGGCCAGCACGTAGACGCGCGCCCGCAGGTCGTCGATGGCCTCCCCGCCGGTCACCTGGGCGGCCGCGTCCGGCGTCGCCAGGCCGAGGACTTCCAGGGCTTTTTGCTTCGTGGCGAAGTCGGAGTCGTTCGAGAAAATCGTCGCCAGGAGCCGCCGGGCGAACAGCTCGTCGTCCTTCGACTTGGCCTGCACGCCGAGCAGTTGTTCGAGCAGCTTGCGCGCCCCGGGCGTGTCCCCGCGGCGGAGGCGGTGGCCGGCGACGGCCCGTAAAACCGCCGGGTCGTTCGGCCGGCCGGCGATGGCCTCCTGGTAGAACTTCTCGGCCGCCTCCGCTTGCCCCAGCGTCTCGGCGCACTGGGCCAGCGCCAGGGTCGTTTCCTTCGGGTCGGTCTGGGTGCGGCACTGGTCCATCGCCGCCGTCGCGTCGGCCGGCCGCTTCAACGCGGTCAGCAGTTGCACGAGCGCGACCCACGCCTCGGGCCGCTTCGGGGCGACCGCCGTCGCCCGCCGCAGCGGGGCCTCGGCCTCGGCCAGTTCGCCGGACAGGACCAGGATTCGCGCCAGCCAGAGGAGCTTCGTCGGGTCGGTCGAGTCCAGCTTGACCGCGTCCCGGGCCAACTCCAACGCCCGCCCGTAATTCTTGGCCGACAGGGACAGTTCGGCGATCAACTCCGCGCCCATGCCGCTGAGCCGGGTGTTCGGGGCCAACTGCATGAGTTGCTCGGCCTCGCCGAACTGCTTGGTCAGGTAGTACAGTTCGAGCAGCCGGCGGATCACCTCCGGCGACACCTCGCCGAGTTCGACCGACTGGCGGTACTTCTTGGCGGCCGTCGGCAGGTCGCCGGTCAGGTCGGCGACGCGGGCCTGGGCGACGTACAAGCGGGACCACCCGGACCGCTGCCGTTCGATCCCGGTCAACAGCCCGGACGCCTCGGCCAGCAGGGCCGGGTCCTTCGCCTTGTCCGACTTCCAGAGCAGGTAGAAGGCCCGGATGACGCGGCCCGGCACGGCGTTCGGCCCCCCGGCGACGCGGTCCACGGTGGTGAGGATCGCGGCCACCGCCGCCTCGTCGCCGTCCAGCAGGGCCAGGTCGAAGCGGGCGGTCTGGAGCGAGATGTCGTCCGGGCGGGTTGCGGCCAGGTCGTCCAGCCAGCGCCGCGCCAGGTCGCGCCGGCCGACCTGTTCGGCCGCCGCCGAGAGCGTGCGCAGCAGCACGATCCGCTCCTTGGGCGTGAACCCGGCGGTCTGCTCGGCGAGTACCGTCAGCCCGGCGGCGGCGGCGTCCTTGGGGCCGCCGACGAGTAGCCGCGCCTTGACCAGGCGGAGTTCGAGCTTGTCCCCGAGTTTGGCCTTGGCCTGGTCGTAAATCTCGGCCGCGCGGACGGCCTCGTTGACGCGGACCTCCAGCAGAATGCGGGCGACCCAGAGGCGGACCGACTCGGGGTCCGAGGCCAGGGCCTTCTCGATGATCGGCCGGGAGGCGTTCAAGTCCGCGCGGGCGGCGGCGAGTTCGGCCCGGAGGAGTTCCGTCTCCGCGCCCGCCGGGGCCGCCGCGACGGCCCGCTCGACGGGCGACCAGTCCTGCTTGCCGGCCGGCTGCCGCAACACCTGGTTCATCAGCAACCGGCCGAGCGGCACGTTCGTGGCGGGGACGAGGGCCGCCAGGCGGGCGTACTCCGCCAGGGCGTCGTTCGGCCGGCCGAGTTCGGTCAGCGTCTCCGCGACGCCCAGCACGGCCGTGCCCCAGGTCGGGTCGAACGGCTCCGGCGGGACGGCCCGGCGGAACGCCTCGTACCGCCGGTCCAGTTCGCCCGTCTCCTGGTAGCACAGGGCCAACAACAGGTTGGCGTGCCGGGCCTGTTCCGGCGCGGCCGACAAGCCCTCGATGGCCGATTCCAGCTTGCGGCACGCTGCCGGCCACTGGCCCCGCAAGACGGCGATGCGGCCGAGGAAGAAGTCGAGTTGCGGGGACGGGAAGCCGGCCCGGTCGAGTTTAACGAGGATCGCTTCGGCCTCGTCCAACTTGCCCAGGCCGATCGTCGCGTCCGCGAGGTCCACTTGCCCCAACAGCGACCCCGGGAAGGTGGCGACCTGCTTGCGCGCCCAGGCTTCCGCGTCCGCCTTGCGGTCTTCGTGCAGCAGCACGCCGACGAGCGTGTGGTAGGCCCGCGAGGTCACGCTCTGCAACTTCTCGCCGGGGCTGTTGACCTCGGGCAGCGCGTCGGCCGGCGGCAACTGCGGGACGCAGGTCTCGATCACGCTCTCGTACAACTTGATCGCTTCCGCGACCGTCGCGGCCCGTTCTTTGAGTTTGTTCGACAGCCGAAGGTCGTCCACCTGGACCAGCAGGTAGTCGGCGGCGGTCAGCACGACCTCGGGGTCGGTCGGGCCGAGTTCGCGGGCCTTCTGGACCGCCGCCCCGTAGGGGATCCGCTTGCCGTCGCGCCGCCAGTGCTCCGCGATGGCGACGAACGCCGCGACGGAGGTGGGGTTCTTCTTGGCCAGTGTCGCCAGCGTCGCGTCGGCCTCCTCGAAGCGGCGGAACTCGAACCGCTGGATGGCGGCCAGCCGGGCGAACGCGCCGACCTTGCTGGCGTCGTTCTTGACCGCGTTGGCCAGGTACGTCTCGGCCTGCTTGTAATCCCGGGTAATGAGGTAGCAGTCGGCCATCAGCACCGCGTAATCGGCGTTCGTCGGGTCGGCCTTCAACAGGGTCTCGACGTGCGGCTTCGCCTCGTCGTGCAGGTTCACGGTCGGGTGCAGGGCCAGGCGGACCGCCTGCACGCGCACGGCCGCGGGCAACGACGGGTCGGCCCGCAGGGCTTCTTGCAGCACCTGGAACGCCGCGATGCGGTCCCGCGGCCGCGTCGCCAGGCGGCTCTGCAACATGCCGAGCCGCAGCCGGGCCGCGTTGTCCGCCGGCTGGAGGGTGAGGTAGCGGCGCAGGTAGTCGAGTTCCTTGGCCGCTTCGTTGCGGTCGCGCGACCCGTCGGCCTGCGTCAAGTAGGCGTCGCCGAGCTTGCGCAACTGGTGCCGGTGCAGCACGAAACTGCCGACGCCGACCCCCAACCCCAGGACCGTCCAGAAGACCAGGAACTTGACGTTGAGGCGGTAGTGCTGCAAGTGCTGGAAGTTCATGGGTGTCTCAAGTGTCGCGTGTGCCGGGCCGCGTCCCGGCACGCAGGATCGAATCGTAGTCCACGAAAAAACCACCCGGCAGGCGGAGCCACCGGATGGTTCAGAAGTTGATCCCGAGCCGTCCGCTTAGGCGAACAGGCGACGGCGGGCCGCACCGGCCAGGCCGAGCAGCGGGAAAGCGAGGCCGGCCATCAGGGCCGTGGCGGGCAGCGGGGTAAAGATGCTCGTGTCCGCGAAAATGCTGACGCCCGAGTTGTTCGGCACGCCGTTGATCACGAAGGTCTGCGTGATGCTGTAAGGCCCGCCGCCATTGATCGCGGCGAGTTGGGTCGTCGTGTTCGCGCTCGACAAGTAGGTCGTGATTTGCGTGAGTTGGTTCGTGGCACTGATGGTCGTCGTCACGGTGGCAGGTGAGGCGAAACTCAGGTTCGCCACGTTCTTGTAAAAATAAGCATTGGCCGGGAAGGTGTAGGCATCTTGCGTGATCGTGATGGTCACCCGCCCGAGAGTACCACCAGTGAAGTTCAGGAGACTGACGTTGGTGGTCAGAGCGGAAAACTTCCCGGTGTTCTCGGTCGCGCTGACCGAGATGTTGCCGGCGACGCCGGTGCCACTCAAGTTGGCCTGATATTGAGCGCCACCGACGTTCGGCGCGAAGGCGTCGTTCGTGAAGATGGATTGTCCGACGCCGCCACCGCTCACACTAACCATAAACGTCGCTTGGGCCCCGGCGCTCGTGGCGATGAGGGTTGCCAGTGAGGCGACCATCGCGAACAGAATCTTCTTCACAGAAATCTCCCTGGTGTAGCCACCGATGACTCGGCGTGGGTCGGGTAATAAAAGACGATACTCCGTCAGTCACTGCTACGATAACGCGACGGACGTTAGGCGGCAAGCTAAATTTGCGGCTGTCACGTAGAAAAAGCGGAAATTCTTTTCCGCCGCCGCTCGCCGGGCCAATTCTTCGTGAAAATCGACCATCGGCTTGCCCAAGAGTACCTCCTGATTCGGCTCGTTGACGCCGTGGGTGTGCAATTTCACGATCACCCCCGCCGGGTCCGTCGGGTGCGGCACGCCGGCCCGCAACCACAAGTCGAGCCGCTTCTTCGACGGCGGCTGGCTCTTTTGCAAGTCGCCGTTCTCGATGCCGGGCAGCAGGCCGAACTTCCGCTGCGACCAGTCGAGCACGAGCGGCCCCTGGACCATCAGCAGGCCGCGGTCCGGTTTCGGACCGCGGCCGACGGGCACGCCCACGTCGTGCGACTTCGCCCGGCCCGGCCGGCCGACTGCCCAGTAGATGCTATTGATGGTCCGCGTCTGCGTCTCGCTCGGGGCCGACGGCATCGTGAAGTCGGCGTAGCAGCCGGTCTCGACGAGCACGTCGAGTTCGTTATCGACGCCGCACCACCGGCCGTCGGACCGCGAATTGTCGAGGGCCCAGTTGCCGTGGATAAACCCGTAGGTGATTTGCCCCGTGGCCGGGTCGCGGCGCAACAGGCCGTGGCGGTCGTGCAGGGCCGTCTTGAATGCGACGATCTTGTCGCGGAAGCCGTCGGCCGTGTCCCGGTCGTGGTGCAGGTGAATCTCCACGTCCCCGTAGCCGCGGCGGCACAGCCCGGCGACCATTTCGACGAGTTCGGGTTCGTACTCGTCCTGGGGGTAGAAGAACGTGTGCTGCGGCGGATTGCCGGCCGAGTCGCGGAAGCGGTCGAAGAGTGCGGGGTACTCGTCCACCCACTCCTGGACGCGGGCGCGCGCCTTGGCCATCGGCACGCCGCCGCGTTGCGGTTCGTAGTGGTCGCAGACGGCGAGGTAGACGTTGACCGGTTTGCCCGGCAAGCGGTCGCGGCGGAGGTGCCGGGTGCGCAGGTACGGGAGCAGCCAGCGGTGCAGGCCCTTGCGGCGAAGCCCGGCGTAGCCGACGCCCCCGGCGACGAGGGCGGCCCCGGCCGTGGTCGCAGCGAATCCGGCCGCCAGTTCGGCCCCGGTCACGACGCTTGCCGCACCGGTTGGCGCTCCCCGGACTTCCGCGACATGGCGACGGACGGGATCTCGGTCGTCTCGGCCACCGGGGCGTACCGACCGGTGTCAGCAGCGGTCACCAGATTGCCGCCGCGGCGGGTGCGTGCCCAAGCGCTATTCTGCCGGCCGCGCAGCCACCGCCAGAAGCCGACGGCCAGCGCGGCGTTCATCGACGTGAACATCGCCGGCAATCGGAGCAGCTTGAACACCTTCGGCCGCGCCGGCAGCATCCCGGCCATCAGCGACGACAGGTAGAATCCGACCTGGAGAGCGAGCGAGAGCGCGGCCCACGGCAAGTGGTAAACGTTGCCGATGTACGGCATGCACAGCACGACCCAGAGCAAGTTGGCCAGGAGCGCGAAGATCAGCAGGAACGGGCTGGCCCAGCGCAACAGCTTGTGGTTGACGAAGGCGAACGCCAGCCAGCCGTGCCGGGGGTGGGTCAGCCCGCGGAGCAGGCCGATGGCCTGGAAGCCGCCCGCGCCGATGCGGGCGCGGCGCTGGAACTCGCAGGCGATCGACGACGGCGTCTCTTCGGTGGCGACGGCCCCCTTGTCGTAGACGATCTTGCACCCGGTCTCCTGGCGGGCCAACAGCGGGAGGACGAAGTCGTCCACGATCGTGTCGGCGGGGATCGGCCGGAAGGCCGACTTGCGGACGGCGTAGATGCCGCCGTTCGACCCGAGCAGTGCCCCGAGCCGGCTCTCGCACAGCTTGAGGAAGGTCTCGTACTTCCAGTACACTCCGTCCACGTTGCGGCCGTTGACCGGGTCGGTCAGCACGAGCTTGCCGCAGACCACGCCGACGGCCGGGTCGGCGAACCAGGCGGCGAGTTTGCGGGCGGCGTCCGGGTCGGTGAGCGTGTTGGCGTCCGAGAGCATGACGACTTCGCCGGTACACTCCGGGATCATCTCGTTGAGGACGGACGACTTCCCGCGGCGGGTCTTGAAGTCGAGCAGGCGAACGCCGCGCGAGGCGAACTCGCGGACGATGTCGGCGGTGTCGTCCGTGCTGCCGTCGGAGGCGATCACGATCTCGAGCTTGCCGGCCGGGTAGTCCATCGCCAGGGCGTTGCGGACGCGCTCCTCAATGTGGCCGGCCTCGTTGTAGGCGGCGATGAGCAGGCTCAACCGGGGAAGGTCGTCGTCCGCGACCGTGGGCCGGACCGGCGGGCGGCCGAACAGACGCGACAGTACCCAGATGACGACCGGGTAGCCGACGTAAGCGTAGGCGACCACGAAAAGAGCGCCGGCGATGGCGTAGCCGAGGGCGATGGCGAGGGTTGGCATGGCACGGTGTCCGTCGAGGGGGTAGATGATCGGGCGTTCGATGCCTGGCCGGGTGAGAGTAAGTCACACGGTGACATTAACACGGCAAACCAGGAGTCGGGCCGGATTTCTGGCGGGATTGTTGGGAGCTTGCGGGAGTGGGGTAAAGGATGAACACGATCCAAAGCACTGTCTATCATAGAAGATATTCACGGGTGGGAAGCAAATTCATCCGACCGAATCAAAATTCATTCCCGAGAGGCGAACGACTTTAGCGGGGATGCCGACCGCCGTCGCGTGGTCCGGGATGTCGGTCAGGACAACGGCATTCGCTCCGATCTTGGCCCCGGTGCCGATGCGCACGGCCCCGAGAATTTTCGCGCCGGCCCCCACGAACACGTCGTCGCCCAGGATTGGAGACTGCCGGCGTTCCGCGCCAATCGTCACCTGGTGTTCTAATCGGACGTTTGAACCGCCCCGCACGGTTCCGTTAATCACCACACCACCGCAGTGAATGAGGACGAACCCCGGGCCGAACTCGGCCCCGCGGCCGATGATGCAGTCGCAGAAGATCGCGTTGACGCGGTTAAAGAGCATTTCCAGGGGCGTGAGTCGCCAGCGGCGGGCGGCTTGCATGAGGCGGTACCAGACCATCGCCGGCGTTCCGTCGGTGAGCAACACCTTCAAGACGGCCTTGCGGTCGGTTCGTTCGTAATTCCACGCCGCTTTCGCGCGCAAATCGGCGAGGAGGAGGCGAACAGTGGTCGTCACGGCACATCTCGATTGGCGGCGGGTCGGACTTGGGGAACGAGGTGGCGGGTCAAACCCGGGCGGGCGATTCGACCCGGGCGAGGTCTTTGCGCAAGTCGATGATCGGCCCGCGGAACTGGCCGGCCCAGTCGAACTCGTTCGCCACGTCCGTCCCGAGGAGCATCAATTCGGCGTGGTCCAGCGCCATCGCCGGCTGGGGCACCAACAGGCCGGCGAGGTGCGGCAGGTGGCGGTCGATGTAGGCCAAGTTACGCCCGCGGAGTCGGCCGAGCATGACGTTCGGGTCGTAGATTTTTACGTCGCAGCCCCAGCCGAGAAGCGCTTCGACCACGTCCACCATCGGGCTTTCGCGCAGGTCGTCCGTGCCCGCCTTGAAGCTCAGCCCGACCAGCCCGATGCGGCGCGCGCCGGTCTCGCGGACCAGTTTCATGGCACGCTTCAGATGGGACTCGTTGGACGGCAGCACGGCGGCCAAGAGGTTGACCCGGAGCGCCTGTTGTTCGGCGAAGCGGGTCAGGGCGCGGAGGTCTTTGGGCAGGCACGACCCGCCGAACGCGAAGCCCGGCCGCAGGTAGGCCGAGGACACGTTCAACTTCGTGTCGCGGCAGACGAGGTCCATGACCCCGTGCCCGTCCGCCCCGAACGCCTTCGCCAGACTGCCGACCTCGTTGGCGAAGGCGACTTTGACCGCGTGAAAAGCGTTGCAAGCGTACTTGACCAGCGAGGCGGTCCGCGTGCCGGTGACCAGCTTCTCGGCGGCGACGGCGTGGTACAACGACAGGACCGGGGCCGCGTCCGCCGTCGAGTCGGCCCCGACCAGGACGTAAGGCGGCTGGTAGTAGTCGCGGACGGCCGAACTCTCGCGGAGGAACTCGGGGTTGTTGCACAGCACCAGCCCCGGGCCGGTCGTCCGCCCGGCCGCCGCTTCCAGCGCCGGCCGCAGGCGGTCTTCGAGGATGCCCGGCAAAACGGTGGACCGGACGACGACGTGGTACGGCTTGCCGGCCGCCTTGACCGCCGCGCCGATCGCCCTCACGACCGCCTCGACGCCGTCCGCACTAACGCTCCCATCGTCGGCCGAGGGCGTCCCGACCGCGATCAGGGCGATGTCCGACGCCGCGACCGCCTCGCCCGCGTTCGTCGTGGCCCGCAGCCGGCCGGCGGCGACCTGCGCCTTGAGCAGGTCGTCCAGGCCCGGCTCGCTGACGGGGGACGCGCCGGCGTTGAGTTCCGCGACCTTGGCCGGGTCGATGTCCACGCCGACGACGACGTGCCCGTCCTGGCCCAGGCAGGCGGCCGTGACCGCCCCAACGTAACCGATGCCGAAGACCGCGACGCGCTGCATGAATCCCCCGTTCGGATTAAACCGCCGTTGCTTCGGACCGGCGCGCGACCACGCCCCGGCATACGGCGTCGAATTGTCGGGCCACCGGCTCGCTCCCGCAGGACTGCCGGACGAACGTATCGGCCGCCCGGCCGAGGGCGCGCCGCGATTCGGCGGACGCGAGCAACGCGGCCACGGCCGCCGCGAAAGCTGCCGGCTCGTCCGCTCTGATATAGTGCTCGCCCGAGACGATCGGCAACCCTTCCGCTCCAATCCCCGTGCTGACGACCGGGCGACCCGTGGCCATCGCTTCGTAAATCTTCAACCGCGTGCCCCCGCCGACGAGCAGCGGGACGACGACGACCGCGGCCGCCGCCAGGTGCGGCCGCACGTCCGGGACGCCCCCGACGACCGTGACCCCGGCGACCGCGGCCAGGCCGCGGACCTCGGCCGGGGGGTTTCGCCCGACGACGTGGAAGGCGGCCCCCGGGTGCGCCGCCCGGACCGCCGGCCACACCTCGCGGACGAACCACCGCACCCCGTCCTGGTTCGGCATCCAGTCCATCGACCCGAGGAAGAGCACGCGCCCGGAGACTTCTTCGGCGGTGCCGGGGCGGAAAAAATCCTCGTCCACGGCCGTGCCGATCGCGTGGACGTGGCCCCACCCGTAGTCCCGCGCGAACAGAGCCTTGTCCGGCTCGCTCACGGCGACCACGGCGTCGAAGTGGCGGCCGCACTCCCGCTCGAACCGGGCCATCTTCCGCCACTGCCCGCGCATGTACCGCCGCTTCAAACCGCCGCCCGCCACGTCCGCGTGCCGCTTCAAGATTTGCGCCTCGACGTTGTGCTGGAACAGCACGCTTGCCGGCCCAGCCAGCCCGATCGTGTGCCGGGCCATGACGATCGTGTCGCAGACCAGCACGTCGAACGGCTCAGCGGCCAGCAGTTCGGCGACCTTCGCCCGGACTCGCGGGTCGTAGTTCCGGCTGACCGTGAACGGGTATTCCGAGACGAGGTTCCGAACCGCCTCGGCGTAGAAGCGCGCCCCACCCCGCCCGGAGCTTTCCCCGGGGACGAGTTCGCACCGCAGGCCCAGGCCCGCCATTTCGGGCAGGTGGACCTCTTCGCCGGCCCGCAGGTTCGCGACGTAAGTCACGTCGTGCCACTTGGCCAGGTGCTTCAACAAGTTCAGCACGCGGATCTTCCCGCCGGTGTCACGCGGGAAGAGGATTTGCTTGTGCAGGAACAGGATTTTCAGCCGCGCAGTCGGTGACAAGCGAACTCCTCAGTGCTCTCTCGAAAGGGGCCGACGGTCAGACGCGCCGCCGCTCCTGCCGCACGACCTGCAACAGGGCTGCTTCCAGTTCATCGACCGCCGCGGTGCGCGACTTGGGGGGCGGCAGGTCGGCGGGGTCGGGCCGGCCGGCCGCGAGGGCGTCGGCGATGGCCGCGGCCAGCGCCTCGGGGTTCTCGGGCGGCACGAGCCGGCGCGACGCGTGGCCGGGCATCTCGGGGATGCCGCCGACCCGGCTGGCGACCCACGGCGTCCCGCACGCGCTCGCTTCGAGCAGCACGTTCGGCACGCCCTCGGACCGGCTCGGCAGCACGAACAGGTCGGCCGCCCGGTACCAGTCCGGCAGCGCGGCTTGCGGCAGCGATCCCAGAAACGTCACCCGGTCGGCGACGCCGAGTTCCCCCGCCAGCCGCGCCAGCGGGTCGCGCTCCGGCCCCGCGCCGACGACGACCAGGCGGGCCGGCGACTTCAACGAGGCGAGGGCGCGCACCAGCACGTCGATGCCCTTCACCGCCACGAGGTTGCCGACGAACAGCAGCACCGGCGCGGCCGGCCACCCGCCGGGGAGGTTCACGGTCGCCCGGGCCGATTGTTGATCGCCGGGGTGGAAGATTTGCGGATCGACGCCGTCGTAAATCACCGTCACGCGGTCCGCCGGCACGCCCAGGCCGACGACCCGGTCGCGCAAGTCCCGACTCACGGCGATCACGCCGTCGGCCCCGGTCAGCGCCTCGACCGTGCGGCGACGGCGGGTCGGGAACTGGTCGAGCAGTTTGACGTCCGAGCCGTGGACTTGCACGACCACCGGCAGGCCCGCGCGGCGGGCGAGCCGCACCGCCGCCCAGCCGTCCGGGTAGGCCCACGGGGCGAACACGACATCGGGGGCGAACTCCCGAACCGCCCGGCGGAACGCGCCGCGGACCGACGCGGCGAAGCAGTGGCCGTACAAGCCGCGGCCGACTTTGGGCGGGAAGTAGTACCGCGGGTGCTCCACCGGCAGGCCGTCGAGGGTCACCGCGCGGGCGAGCCGGCCGCCGCCGGCGCGGGCCAGCGCCAACTCGTCGGTCCAGGCGACCGGCGCGATCACGCGCAATGGGTGCCGTGTGCCCAACAGCCGCAGTTGGTGGCGGTTGAACGGCGCGCGGTGCGGCTGCAACGGGTTCGGGTACAGGTTCGTGACGGCCAGGACTCTCATCGCGGCGCGGCGGCTCCGGTCTGGTGGTAAATCTCGGCGTACCGGTCGGCGATGCGGTCGAGCGTGTAGCGTGCCTCGACCGTCGCCCGGCCCGCGGCCCCGAGCAAATCCCGGACCGAGGCGTTAGTGTACACCCGGGCCAGAGCGTCGGCAAAGTTCCGCGGATTCCCGAACGGCACGAGCAGCCCGTTGACGCCGTCGGTCACTACGTCCGGCAGGCCGCCGACGGCCGTGACGACCGCCGGCTTGCCCGCCGCCCAGGCTTCGAGTAACGACACCGGAAAGCCCTCTGACCGGCTCGTCAAGGCGAACGCGTCGAGCGCCGGGTAGTACCGCTCCGGTGCGGCTTGGTAGCCGGCGAAGTGGACGACCGGCGTCAACTTCAACTCGTCCGCGAGGGCCACCAGCCGTGCCCTCTCCGGGCCGTCGCCGACCAGGAGCAAGTAAACGTCCGACCGCCCTGCCCTCAACTCGGCGACCGCCCGGAGGAGCAAGTCGTAGCGCTTGACCTCGTTCAACCGGCCGACGGAGCCGACCACGAACGCGCCAGCCGGGATGCCGAGTTCCGCCCGTACCGCCGTGCCGCCGTCCCCCACTTCCGGGAGCGTCACGCCGTTGGCGACGACCTCCGGCGAGCGCACCGTGCCGTACCGCCCGACGGCCGCGGCGATCTCCGGGGTGACGCAGCAGAAGTGGCCGATGTCGCGGGCCGCGCGGGCGTAGACCCAGCGCAACTTCAATCGCGCGAGCGGCCCAGCGGCGCGGGCAAAGGCGTTGCCGTGCTCGGTGTGGACCACGGGCACGCCGAGCCGCCGGGCCGCCGGGGCGACGACCTTGGCCGCGCCGATTTGGTGCGTGTGGACGACCCCCGGCCGCAGGGCGCTGAGAGTCGCTTCCGCTCGCAGGTGCGCCGCCGGCCTGCCGACACTGTCCGCGTTCAAGCAGGCGACGGTGACGCCGAGCGCCTCGGCTTCCGCCGCGAGGTGCCCCGGCCGATCAACGGTCAAGACGGCCACCGGGTCGCCGCGCCGCCGGCCGACGCGGGCCAGGTCGAGGACGATGCGCTCCAGCCCGCCGACATCCAGCGACAGGACGGCGTGAACGACCCGCGTCACGGCCCGCCCCCGGTCAGCACGAAGTCCGCGACGACCGGGCGGTGGGCCGACCCGACCTGAGGCCCGACCCAGCAGTCGCGGCACTCCCACGGCGGGGCGAAGAGGACGTGGTCGATGCGCACGGCCGCGCGGTGGGTCGTCATCGTGAAGCCGAACCCGGTGCCGCAAGCCGAGAAGGCGTTACGGTAACTGGCCCAGTCGCGGCGGTAAACGCGGCTCTCCGGGGGGGTGTTGAAGTCCCCGGCGAGGAGCAAATCACCCGCCCCGGCCGCCCACTCGTGGACCCGGGCCGAGGCGTCCGCCCGGACGGTCGAGTCGTGGTCGAGTTGCCCCCCGGCCCCCGGCGCGGCGTGCATCGCCGCCGCCAGGCCGTTCCGCGGCGTCGGCAGGTGGACGCTGGTCACCGTCACCGCGCCGGAGTGCGGCGTGTCGAAGCGGAACCGTGCCGCTCCACGGCCCGCGCCGAACTCCGGGCGGAAGAACGCCTCGACGAGTTCGACCGGGTGCGGCGACGCCGCCCGCATCGACCCTTGACCGGCGACGCGCCACCCGTCCGGCAGGTCCGCCGGCCTGAGGCCGAACGACCCGGCGTCCTGGACGAGCAACACGTCCGGCCGCGTCGCCTCCAGGAACGCCTCGAAGGCCGCCTTATTCAGGCTCTTGGCGTCCGCGTTCAACGTGACCAGCCGCAGACTCCCCGCCCCGGACTCGCCCCCGAGCACCGGCCCGAAGCTCACGGTCAGCCCGGCGAACGGCACCAGGACAACCCCCAGCGCGACCACCCCGGCCGCCGCCCCGACGCGGCTGCGCCCCGCGACGGCCCCAACGACAACGGCGACCGCCGGCACGGCCAGCCACCAGCGCGGCCCGAACAACAGGAGCGTCGCCGGCCACCACACGTCGCCGGCCGCCCAGAGGAACAGCGTCAGCCCCGCAGTCAGCGCGAGGAAGGCGACGCCGACGCGGCCGGCCCACCGGCGACGAAATTCAGATCGATCGGGCACGACGGAACTCCCCGCCGCGGAAGAACCCCGAGCCGGTGCCCGACGCTCACGCGGTCCAGGATTTCGTAGACGCCCGCGATCGTGTCCGCCAGTCGAAACTTCTCTTCGACTCGATTTCGCCCCGCCGCCCCCAGACGACGCCGCTCGCCCGGGTCGGCCGCCAGTTCGCGGAGTACCCCCGCCAACGCCGCCGCGTCCCCCGCCGGGAACATGCGGCCGGCGGCCCCGACGACTTCGGGCAAGCCCCCGGCGTCGGACACGACGACGGCCGACCCGGTGGACATCGCCTCCGCCGCCACCAGCCCGAACGCCTCGGCCCACCGGGACGGTACGACCACGACCTCGGCCCAGGCGAACAAGTCGGGGACGGAGTCGATGTGACCTAAGAACTTGACGCCGCCGAGGCGGAGCGACCGGGCGTGCGTGCGCAGCGCGGGTTCGGCGGGGCCGCGGCCGGCCAGGCGGGCCTCGAACGGGACACCGCCCGCTCGCAGTTCGGCGAGGGCGGTCAGGAGCGTGTCGATGCCCTTCTCGGTCACGAGTTGCCCGGCGTAGGCGATCCTCAAGTCCGGCCCCGGGGTGCGCGGGCGGTACGGGTATCGCCCGGCATCGACGCCGTTGAGGACCGTGTGGACCTTGCCCGCCGGCAGCCCCATCTTTTCAACGTTCCGCCGGGCGACGAAGTCGGACACCGGAACGATCGCGTCACAGACGCGGCCGACGAACCGGCCTCGCGCCTTCCGCAAGACCCGACGGAGCACGCCCGGACGGGCCGTACCGCTTGAGTTGTCCCGGACGACGAGCCGGGGGGTGTCCCCGAGGAGTTTCATGGCCAGGACGGCCGGGGTGAACGCCGACAAGAAGTTGGTCAGTGTGACCGTAGGCCGGTAGCCGTCGAGTTGACGGCCCATCTCCCGCCGCGACGCCATCGTGAACGGCATCGGCACGACATGGTAGCGGACCCCTGATGCTGCCAGGGATTGCGAGAACCCAGGCGTAGGTTCGCCGCTATAAACGTGGCGGACTTCCCACCCTTCGCTCACGAGGTGCCGCGCGAGGCCGAGCAAGTAGTGGTCGAAACTCCGCGACCCGTCGGGAGAGAAGTGCGCGATGTGGAGAAGTCTACGCGGCATAAAATTTCCCGAGTCCGCAGTATAGAGTCGAACCGTTCAGCCCGGTCCTTCGAGTCTCATGCCGTGCGTCCGCCACGAGCGATCAACGGCTCGAACAGACGACTATTGAAATTCACGTGATTTGGGCCACTTATGCTAACGATCAGTTTCGTCAAGTCGTACCGGTGTCGCCCGAACAATCCGATCGACATGACGGTTGAGTGGGAACACGTCTTGGGCGGGCACGCACTCGAACATCATTGTCAACTAACACCTCACGCCCCGTTACGGTTCCGGTCGTTTTACGTTTACGCGGAGTTGGTGACGCGCGATCCGTGCGGATCGGCTGTTAGGCTCGTGGGATGTGAAAATCCAAGCCGCGTCGAAGTGGGGTGTGAACTAAAAAGGTTGGGGCGGAGATCGCCGCGCGTCAAGCGTTTCCCCCGAGTCGGATCGGCGGTATCGGCGTCAGGGTCGAGACGACGCGGGCCGGGTTGCCGGCGACGACGGTGTCGGCCGGCACGTCCTTGGTGACGACCGCCCGCGCGGCGACGATCGCCCGGTCGCCGACACTCACCCCCTTCAGGATGATCGCGCCGGTCCCGACCCACACGTCGTCTCCGATCGACACCGGGGCGATCGCTTCGGGCGGCGACGGCTCGTGCGCCCGCCGCCGGGCCGCGTCAGTCGGGTGCCCGTCCTGGTCGTAAACGAGTACCCCGCCGGCCAACAGACAGTCCCGGCCGATGGTCACGGCGTCGCCGATCACGAAGCCACAGTTGTGGCCGATGAACGTACCGTCCCCCACGGAAAACGTCGGCCCGGGTCGGCCCGGAACTCCGCGGCCGAAGGTGATCGACGACTTCCCCGAGAGTCGCACGCCCGTCCCCAACACGATCCGCCCGCCGCCCTGGACGTACGGCAACTGCTCCATCCGGAGACCCGGCCCGACTGACGCGCACTGGCTGCGGAACAGCGGCTCGTTCCAGAAGAAGCGTTCCGCCCACCCCAACCCCTCGCGGGCGGCGACGTGCAGCCGGTAGAGCAGCCCGAAGACCGGCCGAGTGACGGCGTTGACCGGCAGGTGGACGGTCACGACCGCCTTGGCCGCCCGCTTGAGGGTGCCCCAGACCGTCCCCTCGCCGCGCCGCAGTTTGGCCACGAAACTCATCGCCCGGCCCCCCGGCGGGTGAGGGTGCCCCGGAGGCACGCGGCCAGCAACCGCAACCGGCCGAACGGCACCCGGACTTCGGCCGGTGAGTACGGTCGCGGCCACCACGAGAACGACGCCAGGACCCGCCTCAGCCCCGCGCCGGGTCGACCGGCCGCGAAGAAGACGTAGGCCGAGGCGTAACTCGCCAGCCCCAGGGCTTTGCGGCGGAACGCCCACCGGCCGGCCAATTCGGGCATGGCGAACGCCTTGTCTAACACGACCCGCTCGAAGTGCTCCATCCGCTCCGGGTTCCGCGACATGCTCCCCGGTGTCACGCGGTAGTACGTCAACTCGGCCGCCACGACCGCCACCGGGAACTTCGCCCCGACGCGGATCCAGAAGTCGCGGTCTTCGACGGACCGTAGCCCCGCGTCGAAGCCGCCGACGGCCGCGGCGCACGCCGTGCGGAAGACGGCACTGCTCGGCGCGAAACGGGACCGCATTACCAACTCGTCCAGGGCGACCGGGCGGACCGCGGGGTCGGCTTCGACGGCGGGCCACATCCGGGCGGGGTCGCTGAAGTGGTCCGTTCCCGTCAGGCCGACGGCCGGGTTCGCCGTCAGGTGCCGGAGTTGCAGTTCGAGCTTGCGCGGGTGGAAGGCGTCGTCCGAGTCGAGCAGGGCGACGTACTCCCCGGCGGCCGCAGCGATGCCGGCGTTGCGGGCCGCCGACAGTCCCTGGTTGGCCTGGCGGACGACCCGGATGCGGTCCCCGTAGGCGGCCAGCCGCGCGGGCGTGTCGTCGGTCGAGCCGTCGTCCACGACCACGACTTCGACGGCCGGGTAGGTCTGCGCGAGCGCGCTGTCGATCGCCTGGCCCACGTAGGCCCCGTAGTTGTAAGTGGGGATGACCACGGTCACCAGCGGCATCGGGTCGCTCATCGGTTGCGGCGGCCACTTCGGGTGACGACTTCGGCGTACAGTTCGGCCATTCTATTGGCCATGCGTTCGACGGCGAACTCCTTTTCCGCCCGCTCCCGGCCTGCCGCCCCGAGTGCCGCCCGCAAGCCGTCGTCGGTCAGCAAACGCACGACGGCGGCGGCCAACTCGCCGGGGTTCTCCGGGGGGACCAGCCAGCCCGACGTGCCGTGTCCGACGACCTCCGGGATGCCCCCGGCCGTCGTCCCGACGACCGGCGTGCCCCACCGCATCGCTTCGAGAAAGATCAGCCCGAACGACTCGTACCGCGACGGGGCGACGAACAGGTCGGCCCGCTGCAGCCAGGCGTCCACGTCGGCCTGCGGCAGGCGGCCGGCGAGCGTCACCCGGTCGCGGACCTCCGGCGGGAAGTCGTCCGCCAGGTACGCCGCATGGGTGCGGCCGCCGGGGCAGTGCGGGCGGTCGCCGCCGATGAGGACGAACCGGGCGTCCGGCACCGCCGCCAGCACGTGCGGCACCGCCTGGAGCAGTTCGACCGTCCCCTTGCGGTGTTCGAGCCGGCCGAGGTAGACGACCGTCGGCGGCCCCGGCGCTCGCGGCGGCCGCACCCACCCGGGATACATCTCGATGCCGAGCGGGACCAACCGGACGGCGTCTTCGGCCAGGCCCGTTTCGGCGCACATCTCCCGGCGGTGCGCGGCCGAGTGCGTGACGACCGCATCGGCGGTGTGGCCGATGGCGCGCTCCCGCCAGTTGTTCCAGGCGTGCCACCGGGACGTGGCCGTATCGTCGATCCGCTGCGACTCGACGGACGACGTGTAAAGGCGGACGACCGTCGGCGTCCGGGCGAGCCGGGCGAACAGTAAACCGTACCCCTCCCAGTTGGGGAATTCGACCACGTCGAGCAGGTGCTTCCGGACGAGCCGACGCATGGCCCGGCCCACGCGCCAGCAGGCTCCGGCTCCCGGCACGAGTTTGTCGAGGCCGGGGAGGTGCCGCGTCGAGGTGAAGTGGACGGGAACGGGGCCGTCGGCGGTGGCCGGCCGGTCGCCGGGCGCGAGGACGTGGACCTCGTGGCCGAGGGCCGACAGGCCGTGCGCGAGGGTCCGCGTGTACGAGCCGATGCCGCCTTCGCCGGTCAGGCCGGGGTAGTTCGGGGTGAAGAAGCCGATTCTCATCGGTTGGCGGGCTTGCCGAGGCCGACGAGTTTGCGACACTTCCGGACCACCCGCCGGGCCAGCGTGGCCGGGTCGAGGGGCCAGTGGGCCGACCGCGGGTAAACGATTCGGAACAGGCGGTCCATGCGGGCCGTGACGATCAACTCGCCGGCGCGAGGTTCCGGGAGGAGCAGGGCCAGGGCGAACCCGCCCCACATTTCCCGGTACGCTTCCGCGTCCTGGGTCACGACACCGGGCAGGTAGTCTAATTCGACTGCGTGGACGTAGGCGTTCTCGGCCCACGGGGCCGTCCGGATGCCCTCGCGGACGGCCGGGTTGAAGCTGTCGTGCAGGACGACGAAGAGCGGACAGACCGGCCGGTAACCGGCCAGCCCGGCGACGTCCGCGCGGACGCCGGCCGCGGAGTGGTCGCCGTCGATCAGCAGGAAGCCGACTTCCGCCCCCTCGCCGGCCAGCCGCTGCATCACTGGCCCGAGAGTTGCCTTCGAGTCCCCGGGGACGAACTCGGCTTTGGGGAACCGGGTGCCCAGGCGTTCGCGGCACGTCGGGTCGATGTCGAGGGAGATGACCCGGTCGGCGAACCGGTGCAGGACTTGCATACTCCCGCCGTACCGCGACCCGACTTCGATGGCGACCTTCGGCCGCAGTCCGGCGAGCAGGGCGACGAGGGCCGTCTGTTCGCCCGGCTGCATCTGCCACTCGACGGCCGCGTCGAGACCGACGGCCGAAGTGTACGCGGCCGCGGCCGCCTCCGCACCGTTCGGGGATAGCCACTGGTAAGTCGGGGCAAGGGGCATGGTTTGACCTGGGGGTTCGCGGGGTCGCACTGTTTGCCGAGTGCGAACAGTGTGAAAGTTTACGTTAGTTGCCGTCAGATACGAGCAGTCATCCAACGATTCGTGTGAAGAAAACGGATGCGCACGGGCGGATCACGCTCGTCCGACCGGGACTGCACTCGAGATCGGCTCGGGGGCCGGGGCCGCCTGCGGCCGCTCGGCCCGGGAAATCTCGATCGCTTCGGCGTACACCGCGAGCGTTTGCCGGGCGCACGCCTCCCAGGTGAACTCGCTCGCGCGGGTCAGGCCCGTCGCCGTGAGCCGGCGGTGGAGGGCGTCGTCCGACCCGAGTGCCCGGATCGCGGCCGCGATCGCGCCTTCGTCGTGCGGGTTGACGGCCAGACCGGCGGCCCCGACGACCTCGGCCGACGACCCGATCTCCGAAACGATGGCCGGGGTCCCGCACGCCATCGCTTCCAGCGGGGTGAAGCCGAAGCCTTCCACGAACGCCACGTGGACCAGTGCCCGGGCCGCGGCGTACAGGCCCGCCAGGTCCGCGTCGCCGGCGTACCCGATCACGCGGACGCGGCGGTCCCCACTCGCCTCGGCGTCGCGCAGGGCCGGGATGTCGTGGACCGGCGCGCCGCTAATGACCAGGGGCACGTCGGCCGTCGCGGGGGTGGCTTGCAGGTAGGCCCGGACCATCCGGTCGATGTTCTTCCGACGCTCGACGGACCCCACGTACAGGAAGAACCGGCCCGGGGTCAGCCCGTGCCGCGCGAGCAACGCCGTCGGGACGGGCGCGCGGGTGTGGAACTGCGCGTGGTCGATGCCGTGGTGGACTAACCGAATCCGGTCGGCGGGGATGCGCGTCAACCGGGTCACGTCGGCCCGCGTGGCCAGCGACGGGACGATCACCAGGTCGGCCCAGCGGCGGTGCGTCTCGACCATGCGCTCCTGAAACGCCGGCGAAATTCCGCACAGTTCGGGGGACACGACCGGCAGCATGTCCTGGATCGTCCCGACGACGGCCGCCCCGCGCGGCCGGCCGCGGCAGGCGTACACGCCGTGGTACAGGTCGCACGCGCCCAGCCCGGTGGCGATCAACCGGTTCCGCACCCACGGCCGGTAGACGGCGGGGAGGACGCGCGACCACGACACGTACCGCCCGGTCGCCTTCGACATGGCGTCGAGGCGATCGACCCGGCGGAGGACGGGGTTGCTCCCGACGGTCGCCCCGGTCGCGCGGAGTTCGGCGACGCGTTCGGGCGGCAGGAGGTCGAAGCACGGGACGCGGACCGAACCGGCGGGGAGGAGTTGGCCGAGCGAGCGTGCCAGTTCAAGGCCGTAGCGCCACACGCCGCCCCGGGACTCCCAGTTACTGGCGAAATCGAACGCGATGCGCATCGGACCACACTTCACTTTCCGGAGAGCATTTGTCCGCGTCACTTTCGGACGTACTGCGCAACCGTATTCGCCACCTTGTGGGGGATCAGTTTGGCCAGGCCGAACGCCGCCTCCCAGTTCAATTGCCGGTGCATCAAGCTTTCGACGTACAGCCGAGCGGCCATCCCGTACTCCCCCCGATTCCGGTGGACCCAGGCGGCCGCCCGGGTGTGGCCGGCGAGATGAGTCCGCAAAGCCCGAAGGTTGTCCGGGTGCAACCGAGTGCGGTCCATTTCGCTCCAGACTTTGTAGATTTCGGCGTCGCGTAACCCCGTCGCCTCGCTGGCTTGCGTCAAGTTCGTTGCGGAAGCGAACCAGCGGCACGTCGGGCGGCGAAGGTACGCGATGGGGTGGGTGCGACAGATCGAGTGGAACAACTGCCAATCGCAGACGGACCGGTGGCGTTCGTCGAACCCCCCGACCGACTCCCATGCCGATTTGCGAAAGGTGAGGTTGCTACAAGTCATGGCGATCGAGGTGAACCAAACCAGCGCGTTGTACGCCGCATCGGACGAAATCTCGAACGAATCCGGGCCGAACGCGGTCGAACCTTTGAGCAGTCGCTGTACGAGCACCTCGCGCCGGATCGACGCCTCGGCACAGGCCCGACCGTCCCCCATCACCTCGACATCGCCGAAAACGAGGGCCAGGTCGGGGCGGGCGGCGAGGAGTTGCGCGTGCGTGTCGATCTTGTCCGGGAACAATTGGTCGTCGTGGTCCAGGGGCGAGATGACGTCCCCGATCGCGGCTCGGATGCCGACGTTGAGCGGCCGGGCGGGGCCTCCGGAATTCGCGTCCAGGCGGATCGACCGCACCGCCACCGGGGCCGACCGCGCGACCGTTTCGACCACGGCGAGCGTGTCGTCCGCGGAGCAATCATCGACGACGATCACCTCGTCGGGCAACCGCGTCTGGGCGAACACCGACGCCAGCGTTTCCGCGATGAACGCCGCCGCATTGTAGGTCGGGATGACGACGGAGACTGTTACCAGGGGCCACCCTCCCCCGGTCTAATTCGGCCGCTCGGCGAGCCGAGTGCCGGTAGGAAGAGGCGTGCAGCCATCCACGGTAGTATCCAACTCGGTAACTGACCGAGCCGGCGGCGGTAGCGCAGATAGTCCCAGAAAGCCCGCCGCGCGGCCCAAGTTCGCCCATCGCCCATTAGCCTGAAGTAGCGGTCGTGGAAGACATCCACCAAGTAAGCGTCCACTCCCCCGCGGGCAGCGCGCGGCAGGTGCGGAGCCAGAACTTCCCACATCTGCTGGGTTAGCGCATGACGAGCGGGGGCGGGCAGGCTCGACCAAACCCCACCCGAGTGCACCCGATAGCTAGCCAGGTTGCGCGGCAGGAAGCCGACACTGCCCCGGACCGCGTGCAGAATGAATAGGGGCCAGTCGGCGAGCTTCAGGGGGTGGAACCAACTTGGAATTCCGTTCACCACTCCCCGCCGGCACACAACTGAACACGTCTGGAGGTAGTTCATCTTGAATAGGGGCGAGTGATCGGACAGTGTCGGGATGTCGGCGGGACGTTCCGGATACTCCGCAACCGCTGCACCATCGGCCCCCACGACCGTGACCGCGTGGCCGCAAACGGTGCACTCCGGGTTGGCTTCCATAAACGTGACCTGGGTCGCCAGCTTGTCGGCCGATGTCCAGAAGTCGTCACCTTCAAGTAGGGCGATGTACTTGCCGCGGCAGGCGCGCCAGACCCGGTCGAGGTTGGCGTGCATGCCGATGTTCGCGGGCGGGTCGAGCCGGCGGATCGGCAGTTCGGGGTGGTCCGCTTGGAAGCGGTCGATCTCGGTGGCCGTGCCGTCCGGCGAGCGGTCATCGCTGATCACGACCTCAATCGGGAAATCGACCCACTGCGCCCGCACGCTTTCGAGCGCTTGCCGGATATAGGCAACGTGGTTGTAAGTGATCATCGCCACACTCACGAGCGGTGCGGCCGGCCCGTCGCTCATGGGCGGTTCTCCAGTGCGGCCCGCACCTCGGCGGGTTGGGCCAGGGCCGCGCGCATCAGGCCGCAGATGCGCTCGATGGCGGACGCATCGACCGCCGTGCCAGTCGGCAGCAGCAGGACCTTGTCGGCGACGCGCTCCGTGGCCGGGAGCAGCAGCCGGGCGTGCGGGTAGAGTGATCGGTACGGCTCCATGCGGTGGCAGCCGGGCCAGAAATACTTGCGGGCGATGACGTTCTCCGCCCACAGGACCTGCACCAACTCGTCCCGCGTCAGAGGCGCGCGACCGTCCACTTCGACAACGACATACTGGTAATTCGACTTCTCCAGAGCCGAGTACTCGAACAGCGTCAGTCCCGGCACGTCCGCCAGCCCCCGGCGGTACTCGGAGAAGTTGCGGCGGTTCGTCTCGACGACCGCATCTAGGGCGTCCAAGTTGACGAGGCCCATCGCGGCCGACATCTCGTTCATCTTGCCGTTCGTGCCGATGTAGACCACGTCGTCGAACCCGGCGAAGCCGAAGTTCCGCATCAGCCGCATCTTCTTGGCCAGTACGTCGTCGTTGGTGGTGACCGCCCCGCCTTCGAGGGTGTTAAAGAACTTGGTGGCGTGGAAGCTGAACACCTCGGCCGCGCCGTTGTTGCCGACCATCCGCCCCTTGTAAGTGCAGCCGAAAGCGTGGGCGGCGTCGAACATCAGCGTCAGGTTACGCCGCCGCGCCAACTCGGTAAGTGCGTCCACATCGCACGGTTGGCCCCAGAGGTGCACACCGATGATGCCGGTAGTCCGCGGCGTGATCATCCGCTCGACCGCCGCCGCGTCGAGGGTGTGGGTCTCGTCGCTGATATCGGCGAAGACGGGGGTAATCTGTTGCCATTGCAGCGCGTGGGCGGTGGCGATGAAGGTGTAACTGGGGACGATTACCTCGCCCGTCAGTCCGAGCGCGCGGATGGCAATTTCCAGGGCAACAGTCGCGTTGCACATGACGACGCAGTGCCGCACCCCGACGTACTCTGCCAGCCGCCGCTCCAGTTCCTGCACCGCCGGCCCGTCGTTTGTCAGCCAGTTTCGGTCGAGGATGTCGTTAACGCGAGCAAGAAACGCAGCGCGGTTGCCGACGTTCGGTCGACCGACGTAGAGTTTCTCCGTGAACGCCGGCGCGCCGCCCAGTACAGCCAGCGGCCCGGTGGCGGGCGTCGCGGGGAGGAGTTGCAGCGTCGCGGAGGCATCGGCGAGTCGTGTCACTATGTCAACCCCTAGTGTCTGATGTCTGCACTACGCGGGCCGGCACGCCGTAGGCCAAAGCTCCGGCGGGGATGTCTCGTAAGACGACCGCTCCTGCCCCAATAATAGCCCCCGCCCCGATCGTCACCCTTTGGATAACGATGGCCCCGATGCCAACCCACGCGCCCCGTCCGATCGTCACATTCCCAGCGAGCCGTGCCCCGGGACAAACGTGGCAGCCGTCTTCGAGCACGCAGTCGTGATCGACTGAGGCGGCAGTGTTCACGATTACATGGCAACCGATCGTGACCCCAGGGTTCACGATGGCCCCCGCTGCAATGAAGGTGCCAGGCCCAACCGCCACCCCGGCGGCAATCACGGCATGCGGGTGGATGACGGTGGCGAACTCAAAGCCGGCCAATTCCGCTCTGGGAGCTAATTCTAGCCGTGCCATGCAATCGCCGAAACCGAAAATCAAGTGCCTAACCCCGACCGCCGCCAACACGGGTAACTGGTCTCGCCCGCCCAGCACGGCAGCCCTGGCGAACGGTCGGGGCGTCGGTTCAAAGTCATCCAAGAAACCGGCTACCTCATACGCTCCATCGAGCCGCACCGCGTCGGAAATAACCGTCGCGTGTCCGGAGGCACCCCATATCAGCAGCGGTTGCAACATTTGCTTACTCAAGACCGAACGTCGTTCGCAGAAGATCGGCCCGCGGCACCAGTTGTCGCTCGACCGAATAAGCCTCTCGGAACGCACGTTGTCCGGCCGCGCCGATCCGGGCGAGCCGATCCGGGTCGTCGAGTAGGCGCAAGACCGACTCCGCGACGGCGTCCAGATCGGGCGGGACGATTACAATCTCCTCGCCGTTCCGAAACATGGTATTCTCCTGGAGCACATCAGTACACACCACTGGAACGCCGGCTAACGCCGCTTGCACGCACGACCCCGTCGGGAAGCCGTCGAACGCCCCAGGGGCAAGCCGGAAGGGGACGTTCGGGCTAACGATCAGGTCAATCCCTAGGAAGAACTCGGCGAGCCACGGGGACGGTCGCGGCCCGTGGAACGTAATACGATCAGCGAATGGACCTAGCGGGACATCCGTCCCATCAAAATTGCCGACGACGTGGAACCGGGCATCAGGTCGCCGGGATGCGACCCACTCGGCGGCGGCCATGAAGGTGTCGTAACCCTTGTCCTCCCCGCGGGCCATATACTTGTGAGCAACAAATGCGATGTCGAAGCGGTCGTCCTTGCTCGCAGGGGTCTGCCGCGGGGTAGGTGAGTCGATCAAATCAGCCGGATCGACAACGACCCCCTGAATCAGGTGGACTCGCTCGGCGGGGCAAAAGCAGCGATCGATAAGATACCGCTGAGTCACCTTCTGCGTGACGATTACTGCCCGTAGTGAGTGCGATTCTAGCACTCGGCGGAGCTTTGTGTCAGAGTCGGGACTATCCAACTTGAATCCGCCACCGGGATATAGGGTAAAGATAAAACCACAACGACTTCGCTCGAATGCAGGCAAGAAATTTGAAGCATTGTTCAGAAATAGGGTATATAGCCCAGACACTGACAAATACTGACCCTGAACCCAACGGCGCACTCGAAGCGCAGGTTTTTGATGAATAAGAGCGTACGCACTGAGAGCAGTCTCAAAACTTTCCGCTGCGTCAGCAAAACGAATAGATTCTGCAGTTGAGTGAACCTCAGCGCTTTGGAACTGTTCCAACAAGTACGTATACTCGGCCGTACGAAAACCACTAGCTGGATTCGGGAATAATTCGTCGGCAATAACTAGTCGCGGAGAATGTACTGCCTCCAGCATTATATGAAACAAAGTATTTAGCATGTGTTTTGCTGTGTTTATATTTATTGTCATACACCACCTCGCATGGCTGCTATATAGAATTTGTGCTCATGACCGTTTTCCACTTTAGTTGCGGCCTTACCACGCCACCCCATTTGCCATACCACGCCCTTCGATCGGCCATGCTTTCGTTAATATGAAAATGGATTGCCTGCTCTATTCGATCTATTACATTGGTGCTGTCTAGAACAAACCAGACTGATGCGTAATAATCTCCATCATTCAAAAGGCTGCCCGGAAAACTACACATGCTTTTGAATATTCCTACAGAGAATTCTCGCTCTGCCCAAACTTCATCAATCAAACTTGGCGAGGCGATGATAAGTATTCCATCCTGATTGTATAGATGTAGTGAAAGATTTATCTTTATACCAGGTGTTACAACGCGATACTCGAATTCAATAATAAATCCATCTGTTATCGTCAATTCTGCTGCAGGCTTGGCAGCCTCGGCAACAATCCTCGCAGCAAGTAGCCGAACTGGTCCGCCACCGGGAGACTTTAAGTCATCTGGCCATGTCTGTTCAGTCGTTATGACGTTATTTATTCCAGATTGCAAATATGATGCTATGCCAACTTTGGCATCACCGTTGAAAGCAACCATACCGGATGTCATATGTACGACACGACTGCACAATGATTGTATAGCTGTAATGTTATGACTAACAAATATTACCGTCCGACCCTCCCGCCCCACATCCTGCATCTTGCCCATGCACTTCTTCTGAAACGCCGCGTCCCCTACCGCCAATACTTCATCGACGATGAGGATTTCGGGTTCGAGGTGGGCGGCGACGGCGAAGGCGAGCCGCACGTACATGCCGCTACTGTACCGCTTGACGGGGGTGTCGAGGAAGCGGTCGATCTCGGCGAAGGCGACGATCTCGTCGAACTTCTTGGCGATCTCCCGCCGCGACATGCCCAGGATCGACCCGTTCAGGTAGACGTTCTCCCGGCCCGTCAACTCCGGGTGGAAGCCGGTGCCGACTTCGAGCAGGCTGCCGACCCGGCCGTTCAGCGTCACCCGGCCGGTCGTCGGCTTGGTGATGCGGCTGAGGATTTTCAGCAGGGTCGATTTGCCCGCCCCGTTGCGGCCGATGATGCCGACGACCTCGCCGGGCTGGACCTCGAAATCGACGCCCTTGAGTGCCCAGAAGTCCTCGGCCGGGTCGGGCGGGGCGAACCCCTTGCGCGCCCAGCGAAAGGGTGCCCCGGCGGCGTGGGCGAGGGTGTCGCGCAGCGTGGTGTAGCTCGCCCACTGGGCACCCTTGGTGACGCGGTAGAGCTTGCCCAGGTCTTCGACGCGGATCGCGGGTTCCATACGTTCGTTCTACAACTCCGGGCGTGGAATGGTCAGATGATGTCGGCGAAGCGGTCTTCGACGCGGCGGAAGTACAGGCACCCGGCGAAGAACGTGGCCACCGCGAGCAGGCCGGCGACGGCGACGCTGGCCCACGGGATGTCGCCGCCCAGGACGGCCGCGCGGAAGGCGGTCACGAGGCCGGTCAGCGGGTTCAATTCGAGGAACGCGAGGATCATCCCGGACTCGTCGCCCTTGGGCTTGAGGTAGATGGTCGGGGTGGCGTACATGCCGAGCTGCATCACGAACGGGACGACGTACCGGAAGTCGCGGAAGACGACGTTCAGGGCGGCGAATCCAGTGCCGAGGCCGAGGGCGAACAGGCCGACGATGGCGATGACGAGGGGGGCCGCGAGCAGTTGCCAGGTCGGCGGGTACCCGTACCAGAGGACGACGGCGGCGAGGAGGAGGCAGGAGATGAGGAAGTCCACGACGGCGGCCCCGACGGCGGCCAGGGGCACGGCGAGGCGGGGGAAGTAGACCTTGGTGATCAGCCCGCCCGCGCCGAGGACGCTGTTCGAGGCAGTCACGACGGACGACGAGAAGAAGAACCAGGGGAGCAGCCCGGACAGGTAGAAAAGCGGCCCGGGAACGCCGCCGGTGGACAGGTTGGCGAGCTTGTCGAAGAGGACGGTGAAGACGACCATCATCATGGCCGGCTGGAGGACGGCCCAGGCCGCGCCGAGGACGGTCTGCTTGTACCGCACCTTGACGTCCCGGACGACGAACGTGGCGAGGAGTTCGCGGTACCGCCAGAGTTCGCGCAGGCCGAGGAGTTGCCAGCCGGACGGCGGCTCGATGACGGTCCGGTGCAGGACCGGCGGGACGCGCGGGGGCGCGTCGGCGGGGCGTTCCGTTTCGAGCGGGGCGGTCATGCGACTCAAACTCCGAGAATGCCGAGCAGTTGCGTGGCGTACTTCAACAGGACCAGCCCGGCCACCGCGAGCACCGCGAAGCGGGTCCACCAGGCCGTATCGACCGTGTCCCGCGGGTCCGGGTGCGGCAGCGCGAGGTTAATGTAGGCCGCGGCCAGGCCGAAGCTCAGGTAGGTCGGGATGTGGAAGTTGCGCGTCAACGAATAACACCCCACGGCGTAAGCGAAGAGCGCGCCGAACAGGTAGGGGCCGAAGGCCTTAGCCCACGGCGGGGCGTCGGGGTCGCGCAGGGCGGTGTACGTCCGCCGCACGGCCAGGTACATCGCGGTGAAGAACAGCCCGCCGCCGAGGACGCCGAGTTCGACGTAAGCGTTGATGTACGAGTTGTGGGCGAGATAACCGTACTCCTCAATGTAGAACCCCGGGGCGAGGCCGGTCGGGATGTGGAAGGGCATGCGGAAGAGTTCGCCCAAGCCGTCTGCCCAGAGCATGAGCCGCTCGTGGGCCGTGCCGCCGCCCCCCGCGATGTTGGCCTGCCGGCCGCCGATGCCGAGGAGCACCACCGGCAAGCCGAGGGCGAGGAGGGGGACCGACCGCCGGACGCCGAGTTTGGCGAACGCCGTGCCGGCGATGCCGGCCAGGATCGCCAGCACGCCGCCGCGGGACTTGGTGAGCAAGCAGGCGTACCCCATCGGGACGAGGGGGAGTAGCCAGACTAGGGTGCCGACGGTCCCCCGCGAGGTCACCGCCAAGCCGAGGCAGAGCACCATCCCGAAGGCGACGATCACGCACAGGTCGTTGGGGTCGGAGAACAGTCCGACGCTGACGATCCGCTCCATCATCTCGTCCACGCCGGTCGCGGGGTCGTACTCCGAGTACCGCAGGGGCTCGATGCCTGGGAACTCGGCGAGCTCCAATAACTGCAAGAGCGCGATCGCCATGACGCCGTTGACGAACACCGCGACCCAGGCGACGTAGGTCCGCAGCCGCTCGGGGGTGTTGACGACGGAGATCAGCAGGAAGAAGAACAGGACGACCTTGGCGAACTCGCCGCAGAAGTCGAGGCCGTCGGCGAACCGGCCGCGGAACGCGAACGAAAGGAACGTCGCCCCGAGCATTCCCAAGACGCAGACGGCGATCGGCTGACTCCGCAAGGTCTCGCGGTTCAGAGTCCGCTGGAGGGCCGGAAGGGCCGTCACCGTACACACGACGATGGTGGCGAGGTACAGCCGGAAACCGGCGATCGGCGGGTACAGGTCCTCGGGCCGGACGAGGAGCAGGAAGTTCAAGAAGACGAAGAGTGCGAAGTCCATGCGGTCACGACACCTCGGCGGCGGCGGTGCCCGCGGGGACGGCAGACTCGCAGGCGGTGGCCGGCTCGGCGAGCGTGGTCGGCCGGGGCAGGGCCGTCAACAGCCGCACGATCGCGTAGGACAGGCCGGCCAGGTAGAGTACGGTACCGACCGCGATCCGCACGTCCAGCCCGGCCGACGCCTCGCGAATGTACAGGCGGTCGTACTCGAGCTTGTCGCGGAAGGTCTCGACGGTCGTGTCGGCCGACTGCTGAATCTGTGCCAGCCCGGTGACGCCCGGGCGGACGGCGAGGCGGTCGTCGAGGCCGGGGATGAGCGGGCCGAGGCCGGCGAGAATTTCGGGCCGCTCGGGCCGCGGGCCGACAAAGGCCATTTCCCCGCGGACGACGTTCCAGAGCTGCGGCAACTCGTCCAGGTGCGTGCGGCGGAGGACGCGGCCGACCGGGGTGACGCGGGGGTCGCCCTGGCCCGGGCTCCACTGCGCCCCCGTGTGGACTTCGCTGTCCGCGACCATCGAGCGGAGTTTGTAAATGCGGAACGGCCGGCCGTTGCGGCCGACGCGGGTCTGGGTGTACACGGCCCCGCCCGGCGAGGTCGCGGCGACCAGCGCGGCCGCGGCGAGCAGGATGGGCAGCGCGAGCGCGAGCGCGGCGAGGGCCAGGCCGACCTCGGCGGCGCGCCGGGCGGGCGAGACGTTGGAGACCGCCGTCGCGGGCAGGGGTGGGGTCGCGGGCGTCATGGGTACGGCTCGGGTCGGGGTCCGCCGGGGGGGCTGAATTCCGGTCATTGTGCCACCTCGGCCGGGGGCCTCAGGTGGGCTTCGAGCGCGGGCACGAACGTGGCCAGGAACGCGCCGGCCGGGTCGGGGACCGTGACCGCCGGACCCGGCGTCGCGGGGGCCGGCATCGTCCGGGCCGCGGCCTGCGGGCGGCGCTCCTGGATCACGTACAGCTTGTACAAGGCCGGCGACCCCGAGTAGGTGACGCGCGGGTTCAGGGGGGCTTCGAGGCCTCGGCCGGCGAGCCAGCCCCAGCGGATCTCCAGGTCGGCGTCGCCGGCCCGGGAGGCGGGCGGGTGGAAGCGGAGGTTCCAGAGCGGTAATTTGCGGTCGGCCACGGAGTAGTCGGTGCGGACGGCCTCGCCGACGGCGGTAAACCCGGAGGCGCGGTAGCACACGTCGGGGGTGTGGACGGAGATCGGTCCGGGGCGGCCGCAGACCACCAGCACGACCATTTCGTCGCCGGTCCGGCGGTCCCGGTAGCGGCGCGACAGGTAGCCGTCGATGCCGCCGCGCTTGAGCGAGTCGGGGTCGTCCAGAACCGTGTCCGTGCCCTGCCAGTCGCCGAGTTGGGCGGGCACGGTGGCGAGCGCGGCGACGTACGGGTCGAGCGGCGGCAGCGGCGTCCACCGGCCGGACGCGCGGCCCTGGACCACCGCGGCGGCCAGCGTCGCGGCGAGGAACAGCACGGGAATGGCGAACTTCAATCGGGCCACGCGACACCTCCTCACGACTCGAACCGACTCCCCAACGCCCGCCGGGCCGGCGTCACTCGCCGGTCACGGCCGTCTCGGCACTCGGGGCCGAATAGTACCGGTCGTAATAGTAGTGGCCGGCGTTCGAGGTCGCCCCGGCCATGACGACCCCGAGCATCCGCGCGCCGACCAGGTTGAGGCGGTTGCACGCGGCCTGGACGGCCATGTACCGGCTGTGGTCCTGCATGACGGAGATCAACACGCCGTCCACGTTGCGGGCGATCGACAGGGCGTCGGCGACGGGCAGGATCGGCGGGGAGTCGATGAGTACGAAGTCGTACTCGGTGACGGCGTGGGCGAGCAGGTCGCGCCAGCGGATGCCGTTCAGGGCGGACGCCGAAGCGGCGTTCCACTTGCCGGCGGCGATGACCGTCAGCCCGGGCACCTGGCAGTCCTGCGATGCGTCGATCGCTGTCGTCCCCTTGGTCAGGTACTCGCTCAGTCCGGGCACGAGCGGCACGGCCAGGACGACGTGGGCGGCCGGCCGGCGCATGTCCGCGTCGATGAGCAGCACCTTGCGGCCGGCGTTCGCCAAGCTCACGGCCAGGTGGGTCGTCAGGGAGGTCTTGCCCTCGCCGCTCGACGCGCTCGTGACGAGGATCGTGCGGGCGACCGGGGGCGGCGCTTCGCCGGCCGCGCCGCGCGGGGACATGATCATCGTCCGCGTCGTGTTGATCGACTCGGCGAGCAGGTGGTTCCAGGTCGCGGACTCCTCGCCGCGCGTGCCCCGGGGGTACCGGGGCATCGACCCGAGGACCGTCAGCCCGGTCCCGGCCGAGACCTCGTCGATGGTGTGAACGCGGCGGTTGCGGATGTCCAGCCACTGGACCAGAACCAGGCCCAGGAGCAGAATCCCGCCCGCGGTCATGCCGGTGTACTTGGTACGGCGGTTGCCCTCCACGCCGACCATGGCGACCGGCTCTTCCCAAAGGGTGACCCGCGTCGGGGCGTCGAGTTCGGGCTTCAACTCCTCGATTTCCGTGGTGATCTTGTTCGCCATCCGCTCCGTCAACAGCACCTCATCCCGGAGGGATTCCAACTCGAAGGTGTTGCCGCCGAGGTCTTTACGCTTGGCGACGAGTTCGTCCACGTCGCGGACGAGAGCCTTTTGCATATTGCTCATGAGGGCCATCTTGTCGCGGTTATTGTCGAGTTTTTGCCGCTCGGTGCGGGTGACACCGTCTTTGTACTTGGCGAGGAATTGCGGCTTGAGCTTGGCCGGCAGGACCTTCAACTCGCGGTCCACGCGCTCCCGGTCTCGCTCCAACGACTCCATGCGGGGGCTTTTGACGCCCGGCTGGAGGGAGGCCACGATGGCGTCCATCTCGGCGGCGGCGGTGGCCTGTTGGCCCTTCAATTGCAAGTACTGCGGGTCGCCTTTGACGAGGTCGTCGAGGATCACGTCCGGCAGGTCGGGGAGCGGTTCCTTGAGCACACTCTCGGCCATGCCCGTCTCGACGGTCTTCTCGCGCATCCCGGCGATGACTGCCGACAATTGCGCTTGCGCGGCCCCGAGTTGCGTTTCCATGAACCGCTCCCGGACCTGGATCGTGTACGGGTCGCCGCTGCCGACGGTCTCCATGACCTTGCGGATGCGGCCGCGATTCTTGCGCAACTCTTCGGTGTACGTGTCCTGGAGTTTCTTCAACTGCTCGAGCTTGGCGAGGCGGCGGTTTTTGTCCTTGTCCACCGCCTGGCGCATGTACGACGCGTTGAGGGCCTTCAAAATGGCGACGAGTTGGTCGCCATCGTTGCCCTCCATCGAAACGCGCATGTACTCGGGGCCGGCCGAGAAGTCGGTCCGCACGTTGTTCATCAGATACACCATCGGGTCCACGCCGATCGCCTCGCGGTCGAGCATCGGCAGGTCGGCGACGGCCGGCACGGCCAGGGTCACGTTGATGACCTGACGGCTCTTCAAAATCGCCATCTGTTGCTGCTTGTAGACGCCGAAATCGACGCGCGCGTCGAACGGGGTGTTGAGCACGGCGGGGGGCGTGGCCGAGATGTGGTAGATGGTCGAGGCGGTCATCTTGGGCAACGGGAGGAACCAGTACACCAGCGCGCCGGACCCGGCCGCGAGCAGTGCGAAGGCGACCACGACGAGCGAATACCTACGCACGGCGCGCCACAGAGTGCCCGGGCTAATCGGGGGCATGCCGCCGGTCCGGGGGGCGACCGCGGGGTGGTGGAATCGGGCGTCGCCGGTGGGTGTGGCCATGAGATTGCGTCGCCTCCAGGTGATAAACCGTGTGCCCGTCTGCCTCGAACGGCCGCGTCGTTACGCCGGCCGGGGCATCGCGGGGGGGATAATATTCGGCCGCGGAATGCGCGGGCGGTTCAGGGCGGGGTCGTCCCGGACGAGTAGCCGCTCGAGGAACCAGTTCTCGAACAGGATCATGCCGCAGCCCAGGGGGATCATCAGCCAGCCCGCCAGGTCGTGAAACACCGCGCGGGCGGCCTCGGACTGGTCCCAATAAAAAAGCACGGCCGTGACCGTGATCCGCGCGACGTTCGCCAGGACCGCGATCGGCAGGGCCGACACCAACAGCGCGAGCCGCACGGGCAGAGCGGACTTGGTCACCAGCGCGAACGCGGCCGCTAGCGCCAGGAAGGTCACGCCCATGCCCAGCCCGCTGCACGCCTCGACGACGCCGATGCGCACGTCCTGGACGACGATGACGTTCCCTTCGGTCACGGCGGGCAGGCCGGCGGTCACGAGCAAGTAGGAACTCATTTGCGTCGCCACGGTCTGCAATTGCCCCGACATCGCCGTCTGGAGGCGGAAGGGGAGCGGCACCATGAAGACGAGGAACAGCGCGGCTGGCCAAGCCCAACGCAGTGCGGTCTTACCCCCGGCCGCGAGCGCCGCGCCGAGGGCCGTCGGCACCATCGAGAGTTGGTCGAGGCCGTTGTAGTAGTAGTACGTTTCCAGGAAGCGGAGGCCGACCCCGAAGGCGAGCGGGAAGACGGCGAGCCAACTCGGGGACAAAGTTCCTCGAGCGAGCATCGCCCGCCGGCGGTACAGCAAGTAGAGGGCGAAGACCGGCACCAGGTAGCCGTGGCTGTACTGGGGGTCGTCCGACCACCGCTCGGCTGCCCGCGCGAGCGTCGAGCCGTAAGCCCAGACGACGGCGACGAGAAGCGCGGTGAAGACGGTCAGGAACGCCTTAATCGACATCGGACGAAGCCCTACGCGGTACGAAAACGGCCGTCACAGCGAATCAGTCCTGAAGACGCGGTGATTGTCGTCCGCTCATCCTACGCCTGAATGCCATATTTGCCATGAGGAATTTGGCGACTTTCGCGCAACTTTGGCAATTGGTTTAAGTCCCCGAGCCGTTCGCACGGCCCGGGGATTCGAGCGGGTCCGGGCGGGGGTTAGCCCACGAAGATTCCGCCGCGGAAATCGGTGGGGATGATGAACTGGTTGGTGCGGAGGTCGGCCCCCTTAGCGCCGAAGTCTTGAACCCGCGGCCCGCCCCCGAGGCCCGCCCCGGTGAGGATGCGGGTTTGCGGGGTCGTGCCCGTGGTGTCCACGTAGGTCGCCACGCGGACGCCGCCGGTGAAGCTCGTCTCGTAGGGCTGGAACTGGTTGATCGCCTGGCCGGTCTGGAGGTTGTACGTCGTGACCACCGGCGGGCCGCCGGGGCCGGTGCCCGCGACCAGCCGGGTGTTGCCGCTGTTGTCCAGGTCGCCGAGGGCGATGAAGATGCCCTGCCGCGAGGCGGGGTCGCCGGCGATGAACTCGGCCACCGGCGTGGCCCCCTGGCCCCAGACGCGGACGTCCGGGCCGCCCCCGTCGCCGGGGGCCGTGACGAACCGGTGCGTGCCCGAGTCCACGGCCACGCGAACGCCGCCGCGGAAGCCGGGGGTGTAAGCGAAGAAGTCCCGCAGAACGGTCTGCGACGGGATGTCGAAGACGCGGACCCGCGGCCCGCCGCCTTCGCCCGGCCCGGTGACGATCTGGTTGCGGCCGCTGCCGTTCGTGTCGCCCAGGGCGACGTACACCCCGTTGCGCATCTCCGGCTCGTACACGAACGCGTTGAACAGCGGCTTGCCGGTGAACCCGTCCACGACGACGAGGCGCGGCCCGCCGCCCTCGGCCGGGGCGACGACCACGTCCGGGAAGCCGTCGTTGTTCGCGTCGCCGACCGCGACGTGGACGCCGCCGGTGAACGTGTTTTCGTACGGGCGGAAGCGGAACCGCTCGGTCCCGTCCGCGTTGTACACGAACACGTCCCCGGGGACGCCGACGCCCGTGCCGACCGCGTAGATCACCTTCGGGGCCGCGCCGACGACGAGAGGCGACGACACGGACAGGCTGGACGAGCTGCTGATCGGCGTGCCGTTCGGGGCGGTCAGGTCGAACTTGACCGCGGCCGTGCCGACGGTGCCCGGCGTCGGCGTGCCGGTCACCGTGTACACGACGCGGCCGCCGGACGGCAGGCTGAGCGTGTCGGTCGGGGTGCCGGTGCCCGCCGGGCTGTTCCCGGACGCACCGCCGCCGCGGGAGCTGGTGAACGTTACGTTCGTGAACCCGGCGGGGACGACGCCAGCGATCGTGACGCCGTCCGCCCCCGACGGGCCGGAGTTGGTGACGATCACGGTGAAGGTCGTCGGCTGGCCGATGACGCCGACGATCGGGTCGGGCGAGACCTGGATCGACACATTCGCCTGGGGCGTGACGGTCACGTTCGCCGTGGCCAGGTCGTTGGCCGGGTTGCCGTCGGTGACGCCCGCCGGGGCGGTGATGGTCGCCGAGTTGGTCACCGGGCCGGTCACGAGCGGGCTGAGGTTGGCGGTCACCGTGTACACGACGGACGCGCCGGGCGGAAGCGTCAGCGTCTGAGCGAGGTCGCCGGTGCCGCTGGCCGTGTTCCCGGTCGCCCCGCCGCTCGCCTTGCTGGTGTAGCTGATCGAGGCGAAGGCGGACGAGAAGGTGTCTTGGAGGGCCGCGCCGGTCACCAGGGACGGGCCGGCGTTCGTGACCGTGAGCGTGTACGTCACCGTGCTGCCGACGATCGCCGTGGCGGGCATGCCGACGATGGTGACGCCGAGGTCGGCGGACCGCACGACGGTGCCGGTCGTCGAGGCGCTGCTCTTGCTCGGGTCGGTGTTGACCTGCGGGGCGGGGACGCTGGCCGCGACCGTGGCGGTCTGCTTGCCGGTCGCGGCCGGATCGACAGTCCCGGTGACGGTGTACGTCACGAGGCCGCCCGGCGGGAGGGTCAAGGTGTTGGCGACCGGGCCGCTGCCGCCGGTGTTGCCCGTCGCGCCGCCCGCCGCCACGCTGGTGAAGGTGACGCCGTTCAGGACGACGGGGAGGGTGTTCGTGATGCCGACGCCGGTCAGCGTCGAGGGGCCGGGATTCGAGACGCCGAGGGTGTACGTCGCCTTCGAGCCGGCCGTCAGCGTGGGGGACGAGATCGTCACGACCGCATTGCCGACCGTCTGGACCGCGTAACTCACCGAGGAGGTGTTGTCGGCCGGGTTGATGTCCATGATCGGCGCGCTGGGCGAGCCGGCCGTGAACGTCAGCGCGAGCTTCGAGGTTGCCGCGGGGTCGATCGTGCCGGTGATCGTGTAGACGACGCTGCCCATCGCCGGGAGCGTCAGCACGTCGTTCGGAGTGCCACTGCCGGAAGCGGTGGCACCTGCGGTGAGCGGTGACGCGACGGTCGTGTACGTGACGCCAGTCAGCGCCGCGGGGAGCGTGCCGGTGAACGTGACGCCGGACGTGTCGGCCGGGCCGGCGTTGGCCACGGTCACTGTGAAGGTCGCCTTGGTCCCGGCGGTCAGAGGAGGGGTCGGGGCGACCGACTGTGTCACAATGACGTTAGCTGTAACGTTTGTCGATACCGGCGCGGAGAGCGCGGCCACGAACAGCGGGTCGGGGTCGTAGCCGGTCGCGTCGTACTGGACGTGAGTCGATTGCGTGCCGGGCGTCGGGAAGAACAGCGAGGTCACGCCCGCGTCCCCGGGGCGGACGAAGCCGACGCCGGACGCGGAGTCCATGCGGTCCTGCGCGGTCATGTTCACCAGGCGCACCTGGCTGACGATCGCGCCGGCGGGGACGCCGAGGTCGCTGAAGTCGAATTCGGTGGCGTAAGCCCCGGTGTTCGGCGAGCCGCTGTAGAAGCCGAACTTCGTCGCGGGGGTGTAATACCAGCGCGTCCAGGAACCGGTATCGACCACGAACGCCTGAACCATGTAGGCCTGCGGGTTGGCGAGGAGCGCCGTCTTGCCGCCGGACTCGAAGGCGAGCAGGTCCGAGCCGGGGCCGTTCTGAATCGCCCGCTGGCCGGTGTACTCTAGGAGAACGCCGCTCCGCTTGGTGGTGCCGTCGTTGCCAGACGGCAGGTTGAGCGCCCGCGGACCGGCCCCGCCGAAGAAGACGGTGCCGAGGGCCAAGTTCGGGTTGAACCCCGGGGCCGGCGCGTCCGGAAAGCTCACGGCCGCGAAGGTCGCGCTCGTCGGCGTGTCCGACACGACCGCGCCGTTGAAGGTCGCGTTCGCGGCGAGGAACGACGCCTTGTTCGGGGCCGCCGTGTCGTCGAACGAGTACCCGGCAAAGGTGAACGTCGCCGGGGTGTCCCGGGCCTCAAGTGCTTCCAGCGTAAACTTGGCCGGTCGAGAAGTGGTCCGGGTGTGGCGTAAACGCATGATCATTCTCTGCCAATTCGTGGGGGTGGGGGGTGGGAAAATCGTCTGGGCCGTCAACGGGTCCGGTCGTACCGATTCGAGTCGAGTCGTCAACTTGATCGCTCTGGTCCTGGCAGATATCCCAACCTGCCATTCCGACGCACGCCGGCCAGATTAGTTTCGTCGCAGGGCAATTTCATAGCACAGTCGGAACGGTCGGCGTCCGAGGATTCATCGACGTCAGACGAAAAGCATCTCCAAAACAGCGTACTGCACGAGACGTTACGCGAAAATGGTAAAATGGGCACTTTCCGGCAATAAACTTCTGCACAACCGTTGCCACTGGTGCCCCGACATTCCGCCCGTTCGCGCCACCCCCGGAAGTTGGCACGCTCGCCGGCGGGACGCATCGGGCGTATGCTCTTGCGCAATCCCTTTCCCCCTACGGAGTCTGCGCCATGCGACGATTGTTTTCCCTCCTGGCGGTCCTGACGGTCCCCCTGTTCGGCAGCGCCGCCGGCCCCGGCACTGGGCCGGCGTTTGAAGAAACTCCGTTCGGGAAACTGCCCGACGGGTCGGCCGTCACGCGGTACACGCTCGTCAACAAGAACGGCGTGCGGGTGTCAATTCTGAACTACGGCGGGATCGTCGCGGGCTTCGAGGCCCCCGACCGCGCCGGTAAGTTCGCCGACATCGTGCTCGGCTTCGACGACCTCAAGGGCTACCTCGACGGCAGCCCGTACTTCGGCTGCATCACCGGCCGCGTGGCCAACCGCATCGCCGACGGCAAGTTTTCGCTCGCCGGCAAGGAGTTCACCGTCACCGGGGCCAACCCGCACGCCCTGCACGGCGGCACCAAGGGCTTCGACAAGCGGCTCTGGAAGGCCGAGGCGTCGATGACCGCCAACGGCCCGAGCGTGAAGATGACGTACACGAGCAAGGACGGCGAAGAGGGCTTCCCGGGGAACCTGGCCACGACCGTCACGTACACCCTGCAAAGCGACAACGGCCTGCGCATCGACTACCTGGCCACGACCGACAAGCCGACCGTCGTCAACCTCACGAACCACAGCTACTTCAACCTCGCCGGGCACAACGCCGGGGAGATTCTCGGGCACACGCTCCAGCTCGTCGCCGACAAGTACACCCCCGGCGACGCGGCAATGATCCCCACCGGCAAGATCGCCCCGGTCGCCGGGACGGCGTTCGACTTCACCAAGCCGACCGTCATCGGCGCGCGCTTGAAGGAAACCGGCGGCGACCCCGTCGGCTACGACTTGAACTACGTCCACCGGATGAAGCGCGAAGAGAGCGCGAAGCTCGTAGCCACGGTCACCGAGCCGAAGAGCGGGCGGATTTTGGAAGTGCTGACGACCGAGCCGGGCGTGCAGCTTTACACGGGCAACTTCCTGGGCAAGGAAGTCGGCAAGGGGGGCGCGGCGTACAAGCAGTACCACGCCTTCTGCCTCGAAGCCCAGCACTTTCCCGACTCGCCGAACAAGCCCGAATTCCCGAGCATCACGCTGAAGCCGGGCGAGGAGTACCGCCAGACGACGGTCTACCGCGTCAGCGCGAAGTAATCGCCCGGCGGCGGAAGCCGCGCGGCGGGTAGAGCAGGAACGCCTGGATCACGATCAAGAAGACCGCGATGTACGCCGTCGTGAAGAAGCCTTCCGGCGGCGTACCGTTGGTGAAGTACTGATCGACGAAGAGCAGGTTGTGCAAGACGCGGCCCATGAACGTCTCGCCGTCCAGCGCCGCGGCCTCCCCGCCGAGGGCGCGGAGTTGTTCTTCCCACTCACTCAAGGGGCAGCGGATGCCCAGGACCGCCTCGTAAGCGACGATGGCGATGGCCGTGATGTGCGTCCAACGGAACCAGGGGTTCCGACCGCACGACCACTTCAACGTCCCGGCGAGGACGATGAACACCTGACCGAGCAGAACGTAAGCGACGTAAGCCAGGTGCAACCCGACGACCACGTCGGCGAGAATGCCGTACATGCCACGACTCCGAAGGTGCTGGGGAGACAGCATTTCGAGCCGCAGTGCGAAGGATTTATTCCCGGAATCGACTTGCCCGGTGAGTTGGAAGCCAGCTACGCGATCTTTTGCGCCGCCCCGGTGCCGGCGGTCGGCGGCGGCAGCGGCTTGCCGTCCTGGCGGGCGACATCGACCCAGTCCTCGACGATCAGGCACAACTCCCGGTAGACCTCGATTTCGTCCGACCCGTGGCAACACGGACCGATAATGCCCGGGCACTGGCCGACGAACGCGCCGTCGCCGTCTGACCACTCGACAATTTTCACGTACCGTGCTGCTTCACTCACTGGCCGTCCTCCGCGTCGTCATCGGGCAGTTCACTCTGATGCAATCGCCCGGAGGACTTCTTGCTCTTGATACGGCTTGGCATCGTCGCCGAGTTGACCGGACAGGGTCACCCGTCCGGCGTTCGGGTGTTTGAAGTTTCGGTGCGGACCCTTGCCACCACGGTTTACAAACCCGGCCCGTTCCAAGTCTTTCACGAGTTCACGGACCTTACGGGGCATTACCGGTCTCACACGGAAATCGGTAATCCGAGTGCAGAATCGTCGCAGATCCGGGTACGCATGTCGAACGCAAACGGGCCGCGAGTTTTCACCCGCGGCCCGATTCGTTTCCTGACTCGTCGTCCGTCTTACGGCATCTCGACGTTTTCTTCGGCGGCCTTCTCGCGGAGTTGCTTCATGCCGCGGACGTTGATCTGCCGGACGCGCTCCTTCGTGATGCCGAAGTGCCGGCCGATCTGCTCCAGCGTCATCTCCTCGTTGCCGTCGATGCCGGTCCGCATCTTGATGACTTCGCGGGTCCGCGGGTCGAGGTAGCCGAGCAGGCGGTTCACCTTGTCCCGGGCCTGGCCGGCGGCGGCGAGGACTTCCTGCTCGTCGGTGCGGACGTCGGCCTTGCCGTCGAAGAGTTCGTCCGTGCCGGTCATGTACCGTTGCTTGCGGGTGTTCTCGTCCGGGATCGACCGGGCGAAGTTCTTCATCACGGCCCAGGTGGCGTAGGTGCTGAACTTGTTGCCCCGGCTGTAGTCGAACTTCTCGACCGCCCGCATGATGCTGACGTTCGCGTCCGACTTCAACTCGTCCAGGTTCTGGCCGGGCTGCAGGTGCTTGGTCGCCAGGTTGTGGACGAGCCGCTGGTTGCACTCGATGAGCAGGTCCCGCACGCCCTTGACGGCCGTATGGTATTCTTCGACCTTTTGCAGGTCCTGGGCGCGGGCGCGGGCCGGGTCGATGGCGTTCCGCACCTGGTTCAGCCGGTGCTTGAGGTAGTTCATTTTGCGGAACAGGTGGGCCTCCTGCTCGCGGCTCAGCAGCGGCCGCTCGTACAGGTAAGCCATCTGAGCATCCACGTCCTTGGGGGCACGCATGGTGTGCACCTTGCCGAAGAAGTCTTCTTCATTGGGCATCGGCCCGAGGATGACGTCCGCCAGCGCGGGGTCGCTGAACTCGGCGCTATCCATATAGTCGGCCGGGGCGGCGAGCAGGCGCTCGGCGCGGACCTCGTTGATGACGGTATAAATACTTGAGGCGGTGCGCCCGTAGTTCTTGGCGATCAGTTTCATCGACGTGCCCTCCTGGAAGGCCTGATAAATCTGGTGTTTGGAAGCCGCGTCCAGCGGCCCGTTGCGACCGGGGAACACCGCGCTGTCGGGGTGCACCCGGTCGAAGTTTTTAATCGTGTACCGGACCGCTTCCGTACTCCGGCCGAGGCGGTCGGCGATGCTCTTGCTCACTTCCGTCAAGTTGCGGCCGCCCGAGGCGAGCCGCCGCGCGCTCAGCACGATGTCGTCCTTCTCGGAGTCCGACAGGTGGCTGAACCGCGCCCCGCGGGCCACTTGGTCCCGGTGCCCCGCGGCGAACGATTCGACCGCGGCCACCGGGAAGGCCAGCGTCTTGCGGCCGTCCCGCAGCACGTGCCGGGCGAGCAGCCCTTGCATCCGCCAGCGGCTCACGGTCTTCGTCGAAACGTGGAACTTCTTGCTCACTTCGTCCAGCGTGAACAGCGGTTCGACGATCAACTCGATCGGCACCGGCGGCAGCGACTGCTCGACCTTGTGGACGAACAGCCCGAGGTCGTGCTTGAGGTCGGCCCCGGGGATCAAAAGCTCGGTCGCGTCGTCCGGCCGGTAGTCGGTCAGCTTGAAGACGACGTAGCTGTACGGGTAGACTCGCCCGGCCTCGACTTCGGCGAGGAGGTGTTGGGCCTTGGCCACTTGCTCCAGCCGGCGGGCCGGCGGGGCGAAGCGGACTTGCTGGTCCGTCAATTCGCGCAGGGATCGTTGTTTAAAGTTTGTCATGGTGCCCCTCCGTATCGCAAGTGACCTAAAGGTCCGCCGGCTCTTCGCCGGCTATTCGTCAAAGACTGCGGCCGATTTGACGGGCCGCAAAACTGTCAGGTTTTCTTCATGTGCCGTTCGGCCGACGGGGTCAACTGGTAATGAGACATACACTCGGGCCGCTCAGTTCCTTACCCCGCTACCGCATTCACCCGGCACTCATTCCTAGTTGGCGGGTTGAGCTTGCGGCCACGGGTGCCATCGGGTACATCTTGCCTCACCGACCGGCCCGGTGCAAACCGCGTGGCCGGTTATTGTAAGTCAAAGCAACCACTGTGCCAAAGTGTCCTTCGCACCGTAGGTCGGCCTCATTCCCGGCGTAACCTCCGTCGATTCATGGGTTTCCGTCGGTGGATATTCTCCGCACACTTGGCAAGTCCGGTGGCCGCGCGTAGAGCAGTCGGTAAGTCTGACTGCCGGGTCTGGAGGCGTCGCCCAGTTTTACCCGGGCCGCGAGCGAACTTGCAATCCGCGTAGCGACTCTGCCCCAACGACGTTGCAACCCCACCGCTCGTTTGCGCTCGCCCAAACCCGCCCGTCGCACCGGCTTACCATGCGAAGCGTTCATTTCCTCAAGTTTGCGCCCAATCCCGTCGGGAGGTCGGATAAAATCGCCTCGACTCGCTTCCCCACGCGGCCCCACCCGGAAACCTTGGCACCGATGAAACATCCCTTCGTTTCAATCGCCGTCCTGCCAGTCTTTTGGTCGTGTGCCATATCGGCAGGGTCAATTCTCGCGCAGGCCAAGCTGGTCGAAAAGCACTCGCTCTACGAAGACTTCAAATCGCAGTCGCCGGTCCGCGTCGAGATTCAGACGACGCTCGGCGGCCGGCTTGCCATCCCGGACCGGGGGAACGAGCGCGGCGGCAAACCGCAACTCGTGACCGTGACCGGGACTGCGAAGCTCGACTACGAAGAAGTTTTATTGCCGCGGGACGCCGAGGGCAACCTGGTGGCGGTGCGGCAGTACCGCGAGGTCGATTTCCGACGCCGCCTGGGGGACATCGATCAGAAGGCCGAGGTTCGCGCCGCCGTGCGCCGGATGGTCGTCGTGCGGAGCGATGCGGGCAAGAAGGTTCCGTTCTCGCCAGACGGCCCGCTGACCCTCTCCGAGATCGACGTGGTTCGCAACGACCTGTTTTCGCCGGCGCTCGTGACCGGACTGTTGCCGAAGCAACCGGCCGGGGTCGGAAACCGGTGGCCCGCTTCGACGCAGGCCGTCACCGAATTGACGGACTACGCCACGGTGGAAAAGAACGAACTCGTCGTCGAACTTATCGCCTTCGTGACTCTGGACAATCGCCGGCACGCCAAGCTGACGCTCGACGGCGAAGTCCGCGGTCAGGGAGAGGACGGCTTCGGTATCCAAACCTTTGCCGGCACCGCCTACTTCGACATGGACCGCAAGATGTTGGTCTCTCTCAACCTGTCGGCGAAAAATCAACTCCTCGGCCCCGACGGCAAGACGGTCAACGGCGAGGTCGCCGGCACCTTCGTGGTCAAGCGGTCGCCGGCCACGACCGACGAGTTGACCGGCGACAAGCTCAAGGCGATCGAGACGAAGCCGACCGACGCCACGACCCGGCTGCTCTTCGACGACGCGACCTTCGGGCTGACCTTCACCTACCCGCGGCGCTGGCGGCTCGGCACCGTCGGCGAGCACCGGCTGACGGTCAACGAGGCGGCGGGCGCGGCCGGCATCCAGGTCACCCGCGTCGGCCCGACGGACACGACGATCGCCAAGCAGTTCGACGAGGCCAAGGCGTTCGTCGCCCGGCAGAAGTGGACGCTGACGAGTGCGCCCGAGCCGAAGGCGGGGGACGACCGGTTCACGCTGGAGGTCGCGTCCGACACCGGAGACAAGTTGCGGCTCGACTACCGCCTCGTCGCGTCGGCCGACGGCGTCGCCGTCTTGAGTGCCCGCCTGCCGGTCGAGAAGCAGGCCGAGTTGCTGCCGCAGGTCGAGTCGATCTTCGCCAGCGTGAAAGTGTTGAAGTAGCCTACCTCCGTTGCGTTCCGTCAGGACAGTTCGAGTATGGCGTCGCGGGTTCCGGGTTCGGCGTGGCTCGTGGTCGCCGCCGGGGTGACGGTCAACTTGTGCCTCGGCGTGCTCTACGCCTGGAGCGTCTGGAAAGCGACCCTCGTCGCCACGGCCGACCACCCCGCCGGCACGCCGATGTCCGGCCTGAACGCCGGCTGGACGTACTTGTCGCAGGGCGAGGCGACCTGGGCGTATGCCGTGTGCGGCTTCACCTTCGCGCTGACCATGATCCCCGGCGGCCGGCTGCAAGACCGGTACGGCCCGCGCGCCGGGGCGGCCGTCGCCGCCGTCGCGCTGATGCTCGGCTGCCTGGTCGCCGGGTTCGCGCAGAGCTTCGCCGGCCTGGTCGTCGGCTTCGGGCTGTTGGGCGGCGTCGGCATGGGCTTCGGGTACGCCGCAGCGACCCCGGCGGCGGTCAAGTGGTTCGGCCGCGAGCGCCGCGGGCTGATCGTCGGTCTCGTCGTCGCCGGGTACGGGGCGGCCGCGATCTACATCGCCCCGCTAGCCAGCACGCTCATCGCCGGGTACGGCCTGACGGTCAGCTTCGTCGCCCTGGGGATTGCCTTCGGCGGCGTCGTCTTGACCGCGAGCCTGTTCCTCAAGACACCCCCGCCGGGGTACGCCGCACCGAGTGTCACCCCGCTGACACCGACGACCGCCGGCCGGGACTTCACCACGCGGGAGATGCTCGGCACCTGGCAGTACTACGCGCTGGTGCTGCTGTTCATCGGCTCGGCGCAGTCGGGCTTGCTGGTCATCGCCGACGCGACGCCGATCTTGAAGAGCGCGGCCAAGGACGTGCCGTTCCTGGTCGAGAACGCCTGGCTGCTGGCCTGCTTCGGCGGGTTCGTCAACGCCAGCGGCCGGGTCGGCACCGGCGGCTACTCCGACCGCATCGGCCGCGGCAACGCCTACACGCTCAACGGCCTGCTCGCCGTCGTTTGTCTACTCGTCACCCCGGCGGTGATCGAGGCCCGCAACGTGCCGCTGCTGTTCCTCGTCGTCGGCGTGGCCTTCTGGCAGTACGGCGGCGGGCTGTCGCTGTTGCCGGCGCTGACGGCCGACTTCTTCGGGGCGAAGAACCTGGGCACGAACTACGGGTTCGTCTTCCTCGGCTGGGGCCTGGCCTTCTTCGGCCCGCAACTGGCGGCGGAACTGCGGACCGCGACCGGCCGCGCCGACCTGCCGTTCTACCTGAGCGCCGCGGTCCTGGCCGCCGCCGTCGTCGTCGGCCGGTTCGTCCGCCGGCCGACGTGAGACCCAACGGCGCAGCTCGCTCGGCCGGTAACCCGGCCCGGGAGTTACGCTTCGGGGATGGCGCGGGACATTTGCTTGAAGTCGGCGAGGAACGAACTGGCGGCGTCCACCCAGTTGCGGGCCTTGATCGACGACCGGTACATTTCGGTAAACAGCGAGAAGTGGGCGTGAAGGGTTTCGATTCCCAGCGCGAGGCACTCGCGGACGGCCGCGCCGGGGACCGGTTCGGCGGAACTCATCTTGGCGATCATGTTCTTGAACAGGCTGTTGGTCGCCGGGCCGGTGTGCCGGGTGTCGTTGAGGACGGCGTAGAAGGTCCCGGCCTTGGCCAGGGCGGTCATCTGCGTCTCCATGCTCGCGTCCGGGAAGTCGTGCAGCCGGGAGAACTCCTCGGTCAGCAGAACCATCGCCTCGATGCGGTCGAGCAGGTGGTCGGTGTCGGTCGAATACCGGCACCCGGCGAACTGGAGGCGGAGGCTCTCCAACTTGGCGAGCAGGCCGATCAGGCCGAACTGCCAGGCGTGCGGGGTCGCCCCCGGGGTGGCGTGCGGGGCCGCTTCCGGGCCGACGGAGGCGAAGAATTGCGAGTCCACCAGGACGTCGAACTCGTCGTCGCCGCCGACCGGGGTCAGTCCCTGGGGCGGGGCGGCGAACGACTTCGGGTCGGGCTTGGGCGTAGCTGGCATAGGGGTCGTCGCGGGGGTGTGCGTCGCGGGCATGGCCGTCTCGGGGTCGGGGGTCGGGGTCAACCGACCGGTTGTTGGGGTGCCCGGGCGTGCTGCCGCAGGAGCGTCAGGAGGGCGTCGGGCACGAGCGGTTTGGCGAGCGTTGCGGTGACCCCGGCCGCCCGGCCGCGCTGGCGGTCGGGCGGGGCGGCGGCGAGGAGGACGACGGGGATCAGTTCCGTGTCGGGGTGTTCGCGGAGCAAGCGGCAGAAGGCGTAGGCGTCCATCCCGGCGATGCGGGAATCGAGGACGATCAGGTCGGGCACGCCGTCGTCCCGAATGCGATCGATCGCCTCGTCCGCGTCCTCGGCTTCGACCATCGTGTACCCGTCCACCGCGACGACCATGCCGATGAGCTTGCGGTACGTGCGGCTGGGGTCCACCACGAGAACCCGGCCCGGTTCGCCCGGGGTAGACGCCGGGTCGTGTGGGCCGGCGGTACCGGCGGCGACCGGCACGACGACCGTGCCGGACGGACTGTGCTGGGCGGCGGGCACCGGGGGCAAGAGGCGCGTCGAAGTGCCCGACTTCTCGGCCGCGATGGCTTGCTGCTTCTCGATCTTACCGTCGTAGTAGGCGATGCCCTTGCGGGCCGCGACACTCGCCGGGTTCAGGGTGAGAACCCGCTCCAGGTGCGCCCGGGCTTCCGTGGGCGAATCGCAGACGCTGGCCAGCCAGAGCCAACCGTGTTCGTTCTTCGGCTCGTCCGCGACGACGGCCCGTAACAGTCGGCGGGCGGTCGGCACGTCCTTGGCCTTGGCCGCGCTAATGCCGGCGGCGAGGCGCATCGGCCGGATGCTCGCCTTGGCCTTGTCGTTATTCGGGTTGAGCGACAGCACCCGCTCCCAGGCCAGGGTGGCGTCCGCCGGGTCGTCGAGGACGGTGGCGAGCCACTGCCAGCTCGTCTCGGAGTTGGGGTCGAGCCGCACGGCCTCCTGGAGGCACTCGCGGGTCTTGCCTTTGTTCCCTGCTTTGGACGCGGCCATGGCCTGGCGGAAGAGATCAACGGCAGAAACTTGCGACATGGAGGCACCTCCCAGCACGTCCCCCGCGGAGGTGCGACATCGACTCGGGATTCATGGTTCAACGTAGTTCATGCCGAACGATACGGTCAACTCTGAGAATCCCAATTGGTCCGAATTCCGCCGCCCGGACCGACAAACTTTCCGGTCGGCCTCGAAAATTCGGCCACGACCCCTTCCGGCCACGCTGGGTAAGCTGTAACGCTTCTGGCACCTTTGCCGCTGGTCCGTAAAATCGGTGCCCGCGAACTCACCACTCTCCCGGGATCATCCCACCGAATCAGCCGATTCACTGGGTACGGTTACCAGGATGGTGCCGTCTCCCTCTCGGAAGTGATCGCCCCGATTCCATTTTGCCACGGAGTGGCCGTCATGTTGGTTTTCCCGTCGTCTTGGCGTTCCTGGTTGGCCTGCGGCATCGGCGTCGTCGGCTTTGTGAGCGGCGCGGCCGCCCAAGAGCCGGCCCCGGTCGAAGAAGTCGTGCCGTCGGCCGGCGAAGTCGTCGTCCCGGGTGCGCCGTGTCCGACCTGCCCCCCGGCCGGACAAAGCATTTTCAAGAACGCGCCGGCGGTCCGGCCGTTCCCCCGGCCGGGGTATTTTCCCAACCCGCCGACCGGGCCGGGCATTTACTCGCTTCTGGACGCTCTGACCGGCGCGCCGCCGGCCCCCCCGTCGAAGTACCCGTACCCGCGCAACGGGGCCATGGCCCCGGCCTTCTACGATGCCGACTTCCGCTACCTGGACGACCCGAAGAACACCGACCGCGACTACGCCGACACCCTGAAGCGCGTCCCGCTCGGGGAAAACTGGCTGCTGAGCAACGGGGGCGAACTCCGCAACCGCCAGATGAGCGAGTACAACAGCCGCCTCGGCACGGCGGACAACAACTACAACCTGACGCGTGCCCGCACCTACCTGGACCTGCTGTACAAGGACAAGTTCCGCTTTTTCGTCGAGATGAACGCCTCGTACTCCATTAACCAGGATCTGCCAGCCCTGGGCGTAGACGAGTCCGGGCCAGACTTCCAGAACCTGTTCGTCGAGGTGAAAACCTTCGACTACGAGGGCAAGCCGGTCTACGTCCGGGTCGGCCGGCAGGAGCTCCTCCTCGGCTCGCAGCGGCTGGTCTCGACGCTCGACTGGGTGAACACCCGCCGCACCTTCCAGGGCGTGCGGGCGTACCGGACCGGCGAGAAGTGGGACTTCGACGCCTTCTGGCTCCAGGTCGTCGTGCCCCAGGCCAACAAACTCGACTCGGGCGACAACAACCAGAACTTCGCCGGCGGCTGGCTCACCTACCGCCCGCGCAAGGGGGTCGCCTTGGACTTGTACAACCTGACCCTGGACAACACGAACGACGTGACCCAGACGGGCATCCAGCGGTCGCCGTACACCCTGAACACGACCGGCGGCCGGTACTCGGGCGACAAGGACGGCTTCCTGTGGGACATCGAAGGGGGCGTGCAGCTCGGCCGCCGCGGCACCCAAGACGTGGTCGCCGGGTTCGCCACGACCGGCGTGGGGTACAACTGGAAGGAGACGCCGATGTCGCCGACGTTGTGGCTCTACTACGACTACGCCAGCGGCGACAAGAACCCCGGCACCGGCAACTACAACACGTTCAATCAGATGTACCCGTTCGGGCACTACTACCTGGGCTGGGCGGACCTGGTCGGCCGGCAAAACGTCCACGACATCAACTTGCAGTACACGATGTACCCGACCCGCTGGCTGACGATCTACAGCGCCTACCACCGCTTCTATCTCGACAGTGCCAAGGACGCACTTTACAACAAGGCCGGCAACGCCGTGCGGCGCGACCCGACCGGCGCGGCCGGGACCGACCTCGGCCGCGAGTTCGACATCGTCGCCAACGTCAGCGTCAGCAAGCACGTCAACATCTTGACCGGCTTCTCGTACCTGTTCGGCGGCAGCTTCTTGAAGAACACCCCCGGTGGCGTCGATTCGAGCACGACATTCGTGCAGATGTCGTACCGGTGGTAACCGAGTCACACGTGCGGAGCCGAGTTTTGTTAGCCCGACGCGCGAGCGAGGGACGCAAAGGTCATCGAGGGTGTTAGCGGGAAATGACTTTACGGTCAACGCCCGCGAACACCGTCCAAGACCTTTGCGTCCCTCGCTCGCGCGTTGGGCTAACAAAACTCGGCCGCGGGCTACGCCCGGACGAGGTTGCCGCGGGCGACAGGGACGGCGAGCAGTTGCAGCGTCGGGCCGGCCCCGAAGATGCCGCCGCCGACGGCCGCGAGCATCGAAATGAGCGTGCCCGCAAAGGCAATCCAGGTCACGTTCGTGCCGGCCGTCATCGCTTCTTCCTTGGTGACGGTGACCGTCGGCGGGTTCTGAACGTTGGCCGTGACCTTGGCCTTGAACTCGGCGATTTGGGCGTCGGTGTAGCCGGCCTTGCGGGCGGCGGCCTCGAAGTCCACTTGCGGGGTGTTCTGCGTACCGGTCGCCTGGGCGACGTTCGACCCGGCGGTGACGACCCCGACCATCGCGCCGAACCCGGCCCGGACCCCCCCGACCATGAGCGCGAGCATCATGGCGAAGGTCAGCGACCAGACGAGCAGGCCGTAAATGCCGGCCTCGCGCTTGTTCTCGCCGACGGCGAGTTGCGTCGAAACGGCCCCGCCGATGAACAGGCAGAAGGCGGTCACGACGATGGCATACACGGCCGCGCCGATGCCGATGTTGCGGGCGTCGAACTTCTCCGACACCGAGAACCCGGTCGCCGCGCCGAGCAGGGACAGCAGGAAGTACAGCGACAGCGCGAGGACGGAGCCGGCGAAAATCGGGCCCCAACTGATCCGGCTACCGGTGCCGACGAGGTCTTCGCGGGACAGGGGGAAATCGCGGGCATTCGTCCGGGACGCCGTGGCGGTGGTGTCGGTCATGGTAAAACTCCGAGGTGCCGGTGTCGGCCCGGCGCGGGGTGTGGTGCCGGCCCTTGAAGTAAGGCCCGGCGGCACCGGCGGTATTGCAACAGTCGCGCCACGGAACCGGTTTTCGCGCAAAGACCGATAATTTCCGGGCGACCGGCCGTCACTTCGCCAGGAGGGCGTCCCACTGGGCGAATGCGTCGGGCAGGGCCTCGCGCACAACGACGAGGTGTTCTGCCTCCGGGTACTCGCGGTACGTCAGCCGCTTCGCCCCGGTCGCCGCGAGCGTCTCGTTCAGCGCCCGCATCCCGGTCAGCGCGAGTTGGTCCTTGGTGCCGACGCCGAGGAAGAGCGGTAAGTCGGCGAACGCCTTGGCGTCCCGGACGCGGGCCGCCCCGCCCAACAGGGCGACGGCCCGGTACTTGCCGGGGGACTGTTGGACGAGTTCCGCCGCTTGCCCCGCCCCCATCGAGTGCCCGACGACGAAGACCGACGCGGCGGCGATCGGGTATCGTTCGGCGAGCGCGGCGACGATCTCGGCGACGGCCGGCGCGCCGAACAGCCCGGCCCGCGGCGCGACGAGGAGCCAGCCGCGCGAGCGACACTCCTCGACGACGTGGCCCGCGCCGTACCCCTCGAAAAACAGGTTCTCCGACCCGCCGGCCCCGTGCAGGGCGACGACCAGCGGCACCGGCTTGGCCGCGTCCAGTTTCTCGGGCACGAACAGCCGCACCGGGGCCGTGCCGAACTTCCCGTTGGGCTGCTTGAGCGGCACCGACAGCCAGAATTGCCCGGCCCGCGTCGCGGTGAAGTAGGCCGTGCCGGCCGGCAATTTCGCCAGCGCCTCGGCCTCGGCGAGCAGCTTCGCGGCCGGCAGATCGGTCTCGCTCACGGTGCCCTCGGCGAGTTGCGTCAGTTGCTCGACCCGGTCGCGTAAGGTCGCCGCTTCGATCGTCGCGGGGTCGAGTTTCGGTAGCGCGGCCAACCGCTTCGTCAGGTCGGGGACGACCGACACGGTCACCTCGTGGCGGCTCACCGGGCGACCGTCGATCAGGACTTCCAACGCCAACGGCAGGTCTTGCCCGGCGTCCGCGACCTTGGGCAACGGCAACGCGATCATCGCCGGGAACTTGGCCAGCGGCACCGCCCGGGGTTCGCCGGTGCCGAGCGTCACGCGGCAGGTCGCGCCCTCGGGGACCGGGCCTTTGACGGCGTAGAACGGCTTGACGACGACTTCCAATCCCGGCTTGCCCGCGTCGATCAGCCGCGACTCGGGGGCCACGAACAGGGCCTCGGCCCACGCGGTCGATTGCGTCACTTCGGTCCCGGCCAGGGTGCGGCGGGCGTCGTCGAGGGTGCGGCCGGCCTCGCCGAACTGGAAGCCGAAGAACTGGGTCGTCACCTTCGGCAGCCCGGCCAACGCCTTCACTCGCGCCGGCCGCGTTGCGCCCTCCCAGGCCGTCTCGAAAGCCCGCAGCCGCCGGCCGAGTTCGTACCGCTCGGCCTGGGCCGCGGCCGGGCGGGCGACCCCGCCGGCGGCGAGTGCGGCGCAGGCGAAAACGAGCAGCGTGCGGGTTCGGGTCATCGGCGGCACCGAGAAATTTTGCGAATCGAGGGTTGGAAGGCAGACGCCGGGTTCATTCAATTGAGCCGTCCCGCCGGCCGCAAGGCGCGAACCGGCCCGACGACTCCTCACAATTCTGGCGACCCAGGAAGGGTGTGCGGCATGATGCGGCATTTCGTCCCGTTGGCGGTACTCGGCACGGCCCTCCTCCCCGCCGGCGCGGCGGCCGTCGGGTGGCGGACCTATTACCCGTGCGTCCCCGTCCCGTGCTATCCGCAACCCGTCGTGATCCTGCCGGACTGTTGTCCGCCCGTCGAGTGCTCTCCGGCACCGGTCCTCGGTCGCACCCCGGTCGCACCGGTCGCGCCGCCGACGGTGACGCAAGACCCGCCGGCCAAGCCGGAGGCGGCGAAGCCCGAGGTGCCGGCCGCGCCCGTGCCGAAGGCCCCGACCGGGCCGATCGCCCCGATGCCGGGCGTGCCGCGGACCGCCATCGACCCGCCCGAAAGTTCCCCGGCCGAGGCCGTCCGCATCCCGGCGACGGTGCCGGTCATCCCCGTGACGCCGAGCACGCCGCTGGCCCAGCCGCGCCCCGTCGAACCGGCCGGTGCCCTGATCCCGGAGCCGATCAAGCTGCCCGCACCGGTCGCCCCACCGGGCCGGTTGCCGCCGCTCGTGCCCCGCATCCCCGGGGGCGACGGCGGCCTGCCGCCGCTGCGGATCGTGCCCCCGCCCGAGACGAGTACGTCGCGCAGCAGCCCGCTGTCGGACCGCACGTCGTTCGAGGTCGTGCCCGTGTCAGGGGCCGCGTCGATCTCCCCGGGGCCGTTGCGCAGCGTCGGCGTCTTCAACCACTCCGACCGGGACGTGACGCTGACCGTCGAGGGGGAAACGGTCACGCTGCCGAAGCGGACGTACCTCACGGCCGTCGTGCCGCGCACGTTCACCTGGAAGCTCGACGACGGCGACGCGCAGAGCACCGCAGTGCCGGCGGCGTCGCCCGGCGTCGAAATCGTCATCCGCCGGTAACGCCCATGCCCCTCGACCTGACGGTGTCGCACCTGCTGCTCGTACACGACTCGGCCGGCCCGCGCGGCGTCGGCCGGTCGGCCGGGGTGTCGCCCGCCCTCGAAGAGGCCGCGCTGCAAACCGCCGCGCACTACGGGCCGCCGAAGGCCGCGGCGCTGTTCGTCGTGGACCTGTCGCCCTCGACCGTTGCGATCGTGCGCACGGCCGTCGAGCCGTCGCTGGCGTTCCACTTCTTGGTGCTGGGCCGGCCGCTGTACGACCTGCTCGGCGACCCGTTTCAAATCGCCGACCGCTACCCGCCGCCGTGGGCCGCGCGGGGCGACCTGCCCGGCTCCGAGTGGCCGGCCGAACCGCTGCCGCGGCGGACCGTGGCGCAGATTCTCGACGCCTTCCACGCCGGCGACATGCCGTGGCTCCTGGGCGGCGCGCAGAGCCTCATCGACGGCGGCCGGCTGGTCTTCGAGAGCGACACGCCGGACGAACTCCGCGTTCGCCGGTTGTGGCAACTGCTGCCCGACCGGAGTCGCGCCGAACTCCGGCCGGCGACCTTCGCGGCGTCTCTCGCCCTGAACTTCCACGTCACCGTGACCCCGGCCCCGCCCCCCTTCCCGGCCAATCACCTGACCGCCGAGCAGACCCGCGACTACCCCGAGGGCCGGTACGAGTTGGCCCTGCAAATCGCCGTCGAAACCGGCGACCAGGCCGGCCTCGACCGCCTGTTCGCCCGCCGCACCAGCGCGGACATGCTCCGCTTCGCCCTGACCGCCGTCGGCGTGGCCACCGTCGCCGCCCTCGTCGTCAAACTGGCGCTGTAACGGCCGTTCGCCCTAAAAGCCCCAGGCGAACGGGTCGGCGGGGTCGAGGAGCAGCGTCGCCTCGGCGGTGACGTGGGCGCGGCCGGTGACCGTCGGCCGGATCGCGCCGCCATCGACCTCATAACTCCCCGCGAAGACCGTGCCCAGGACGCCCTCTTGCCGCCAGACGCGGCCCGGCTCCAGGATGCCAGCCGCGGCCAGGCAGGCGAGCTTGGCACTCGTCCCCGTGCCGCACGGGCTGCGGTCGTACGCGCCGCCGGGGCACAGGACGAAGTTGCGGCCGTGGTTGGCCGGGTCGAGCGGCGGGCCGACGAGTTCGACGTGGTCGATGACCGCCCCGTCCCGGCCGGTCACCCCCGCCGATTCCAGGGCCGCGCGGATCGCCGTCGTGAAGTGCGTCAGCCGGGCGACGTTCGCCCGCGTCAGGTCTTCGCCGTGGCCGCCGACGAGGTAGAACCAGTTGCCGCCCCACGCGACATCCCCCGTCACCCGGCCGTACCCCGGCACGTCCAGACTCACGCCGGCGGCCTCCCGCCAACTCGGCACGTTGACGACGCTCACCGACCCGTCGGCGTGCAGGGTGGCGGTCACGTCGCCGACGGGGGTTTCGATGGCGTGGACCCCGACCGTCAGCCGGCCGAGGTGGGCCAGGGTGGCGACGAGGCCGATGGTGCCGTGCCCGCACATGCCGAGCAGGCCGACGGCGTTGAAGAAGATCACCCCGCACGCCGCCGCCGGGTCCACCGGCGCGCAGACGAGCGCCCCGACCAGCACGTCCGACCCGCGCGGCTCGTTGACGACGGCCGAGCGAAAGCGGTCGAACTCCGCCCCGAACCGGGCCGCCCGCTCGCGCAAGCTGCCCGCCCCCAGGTCCGGGCCGCCGTCCACGACCACCCGCGTCGGCTCCCCGCCCGTGTGCGAGTCCACCACGACAATCCGCTTCATACGCCGCCCCCGTGTTTGCCTGCGACAACCGATCTTCGACGAGCGTAACCTACCCGGAAGTTCTTGGAGCGGCGCGCGGCGTCGGTTAAAGTGAGCGGGCGACGCCTGACCTCCCCGCCCGGTCCCAGTTCGGATTCTCCCCATGCTCTTCCCGCGTACCCTGCTCGCCTGCCTACTTCTCGGCCCTGCCGCGCTCGCCGGGGACGACTGGCCGCAGTTCCGCGGGCCGACCGGCGACGGGGTTTCGACCGCCAAGAATGTCCCGGCAAAGTGGAGCGAAACGGAGAACGTGCGGTGGAAGACGGCCGTCCACGACAAGGGCTGGTCGTCGCCGGTGGTCGGCGGGGGCAAGGTCTGGGTGACGACCGGCAAGGAGGACGGCACCGAACTGTTCGCCGTCGCGCTCGACCGGGCGACCGGGGCCGTCGTCCACGATTTGAAGCTGTTCGCGCCGAAGAACCCGCCCAAGATCGCGCAGTACAACTCGCACGCCACGCCGACGCCGTGCCTCGACGGTGGCCGGCTGTTCGTCCACTTCGGCAGCTACGGCACGGCCTGCCTCGACGCGACCACCGGCAAAACGGTGTGGTCCCGGGACGACCTGCCGTGCGACCACTGGCGCGGCCCGGCGTCGTCCCCCGTCGTCCACGGCGACCGCCTGTTCCTGCTCTTCGACGGCCACGACAAGCAGTACGTCGTCGCGCTCGACAAGGCGACCGGCGAGACGATCTGGCGCAAGGACCGGGCGTTGCCGTACCCGGCCGACGGCGACTTGAAGAAGGCGTTCGCCACGCCGTCGGTGTTCACCGTCAACGGCCGCGAGCAACTCGTCGCCCCGGCGGCCGTCGGCACCATCGCCTACGACGCGGCCACCGGCGACGAAATCTGGCGCGTGATCCACGGCGGCATGAACGAGGCCGCGCGGCCGGTCCTGGCCCACGGCCTGATCTACCTGACCACCGGGCACACGCAGAACCTGCTCGCGGTCAAGGCCGGCCAAACCGGCGACCTGACGGCCACCGGCGTGGTCTGGAAGTCGATCAAGGAGGTGCCGTCGAAGCCGTCCGTCACCGTCGCCGGCGACCTGCTGTTCCTGGTCAACGACAAGGGCATCGCCACCTGCCTGGAAGCGGCGACCGGGAAGTTCGTCAAGAGCGAGCGGTTGCAGGGCACCTTCGCCGCGTCGCCGGTCGTGGCCGGGGGCCGCGTCTACTTCGCCAGCGAGAAGGGGCCGACCTTCGTGCTGTCCGCCGACCGCAATTTCGAGCTGCTCGAAACCAACAAGCTCGCCGCCGGCTGCCTCGCCTCGCCGGCCGTCGCCGAGGGCACGCTGTTCCTCCGCACGACGACGCACCTGTACTGCCTGGGCGCGAAGTGAGGTCTTGTTAGCCCGAAGCGCCACCAAGGGTCGAAGGGTCATGGACGGTGCTGATGGCCGACGACTGCACTGTCAACGGTCCCGAACATTCCCGACGACCGTTCGACCCTCGCTGGCGCTTCGGGCTAACAAGAACTCTTGGCCCGCCGGGTCCGCCGCTTACACTGACATCATTATCCCCGGAGCCACTCGCATGGACCGCCGCCACTTCTTCGCCACGTCATCGGCCGCCGCGCTCGCGCTGGCCGCCGAGCGCTCCCCCGTCCGGGCCGAGGTCGGCGAGACCTTGCGCGTCGGCCTGGTCGGCTGCGGCTGGTACGGCATGGTCAACCTGCGCAACCTCCTCATCGCCACCAAGGGCAACCGCAAGGTCGAAGTCGTCGCCGTCGCCGACCCGGACGCGAAGCACCTCGAAGCGACGACGGCCGAGTTGACGAAAAAGTGGGGCCAGCAAGAAACGGCGACCCACGCCGATTTTCGGGAGATGTTGAAGCCGGGCAAGCTCGACGCGGTCATCGTCGGCAGCCCCGACCACTGGCACGCCCTGCACGCCATCGCGGCCATGAATGCCGGGGCGGACGTGTACTGCGAGAAGCCGATCTGCCACACGATCGACGAGGGCAAGGCGATGCTCGCCACGGCCTTGAAGACGAAGCGGGTCGTGCAGATCGGCACGCAACGCCGCTCGACCCCGCACGTGATGCGCGCCAAGGAGTTCATCCGGTCCGGCAAGATCGGCCGCGTCGGCATGGTCAAGACCTGCTGCTACTACAACATGCGGTCCACCGAGAACCCGCCGGACCAGGCCGCGCCGGGGTCGCTCGACTGGGACTTGTGGACCGGCCCCGCGCCGATGGTGCCGTTCAACAAGCTGTACCACCCGCGCGGCTGGCGGGCCTTCAACGCCTACGGCAACGGCATCGTGGGGGACATGTTCGTCCACATGCTCGACACGGCCCGGTACGTCCTCGGCTTCGGCTGGCCCAAGCGAGTCACCTCGACCGGCGGGATTCTCGTGCAGAAGTCCGCGAAGGCCGACATCCCGGACACGCAGTCGATCCTGCTCGACTACGGCGACCTGAGCGTGACCTGGGACCACCGCACCTACGGCCAGCCGGACGACGCCAAGTACCCGTGGGCCGTCTGCTTCTACGGCGAGAAGGGCGTGGTCAAACTCGACGTGGACAAGTGGGAGTACGTGCCGCACTTCAACGCCGGCGGCGCGAAGGCGTTCGAGGACAAGGCCGACCTCCTGCCCGACCTCGCCGACAAGGACCAGCCGGCCAACATCGTCCCCGGCGGGCTGGGCCACATGAAGAACTTTCTGGAGTGCGTCGGCACCCGCAAGCCGCCGGTCGCGGACATCGCCGAGGGCTACATCAGCACGGCGACCTGCCTGCTCGGCAACATCGCCTTGAAGGTCGGCCGGTCACTGACCTGGGACGAGAAGGCGCAACTCGTGACGGCGGACGATGAGGCCAACAAGCTGTTCCGCCGCGAGTACCGCAAGCCGTGGGCGTACCCCGAGGCGTAGCGCGGCGGGCTAACAAGACCTTCCCGCAACTCACAAAGTCCCCCGAATGACCGCCGTCATACTCGTCCTGCTGCTGACGCTGCAACTCCCGACGCCGGCCGCGCCGGTCTGGATCGAGGGCGAGGCCCCGGCGAAGTTCGACGCCCCGCTCGCCCCCGGCGGTTGGGGCCGGAGGACGACCCTGTCCGGCAAGCAGTGGCTCTGGGCGGCCGTCGAGGCGGCCGACGTGATGGCCAAAGTCCCCGCCGACGGCTTGAGCACCCGCTACGACTTCCGCGCCCCCGCCGCCGGGCCGCACCAGGTCCACGCCCGCATCGGCTACGAGTTCGCGCGGTCCCCGTTCCGCTGGCGCATCGACGCCGGCGAGTGGCACGCCGCGTCGCCGCAGGAGTTGACGACCGACCTGATGGCCCCGGCCGATTTCACCGAAGTCGCCTGGCTGAAACTCGGCACGGCCGAACTCACGGCCGGCCCGCACGCCCTCGAATTCAACGTCCCCAAGCCGAAGGCCGGCGACCGCCTGCTGTTCGCGCTCGACTGCGTCTGCCTGAGCCGCGACGAGTTCGCGCCCAACGGCCCGCACCGGCCGGGGGCACTCTGGAAGTACCCGCTCGACTACGTCGCCGAGAAGGTCCGCTTCGAGTTCGCCGCCGTGCCGACCGGGACGCCGCCGGAAGCCCGTCAGACGCTCGACCTCGCCGGCACCTGGCAGACCGCCCGCTACGACGAGCAAACCCTGGACGACCGCACCGGGCCGATCAAGGAGTTGCCGCCCGACCTCGAAGCCCTCCCCTGGCGCGGCATTCGCGTGCCCGGGGACCGCGACGCGGCCCTGCCCGAGTGGGCTTACGCGCACCGCTATCTGTACCGCACGAAAGTCCGCGTCCCCGCCGACCTGGCCGGCCGGGCGCTGGTCTTGCGCTTCCCGAACAACGCCCTGACGACGACCGTCTGGGTCAACGGCACCCGCGTCGGCTTCAGCAAGACCCCGTGCGCGCCGTTCGAGTGCGACGCCACCGCCGCCGTGAAATTCGGCGGGACGAACGAGATCGTCGTCGGCATCAAGGACCACTACTACGGCCTCGCCAAGACGGCCGACGGCCGGTCGCCGCGGTACGGGTTCGCCCTGCCGCACGACCGCTTTTACACCGCCGGCGGCCTGGGCGCGACGAAGTACGCCGACTTCCCGACGATGTACAAGGTCCGCCGGCACGGCATCCTCGAAGCCCCGACGCTGACCGCCGTCGGCCGCGTCTACACGTCCGACGTGTTCGCGCAACCGTCGGTCGCGCTCAAGCACCTGACGCTGACGACGACCGTCGAGAACCCCGGCCCGACGCCGGTCACCGTCGAGGTGCGGCACGCCGTGCGGGCGCTCGACCGCGACGGCGTCGTCACCCGCGAAGCGCTGGCGACGGCCGACCTCGCGTTCGCGCCGAAATCGGTGACCGTGGCCCCCGGGGCGAGCGAAGTCGTGACCGTGATGCAGCCGTGGGCGGCCGCGAAATTGTGGTGGCCGGACGACCCGCGGCGATACGCCGTCGAGACGACGCTGGCCGTCGCCGGCAAGCCGACCGACCGCTTTTACACGCCGTTCGGCTTCCGCGAGTGGGGCACGCGCGGCAAGGAATTCACGCTCAACGGCGTCCCCTGGCACGGCCGCGCCGACCTGCGGCACACCGGCAAGCAGACGCTCGCCGGGGCCGAGGTCGCCGTCAAGGAGTGGCGCAAGAACGGCCAGACGATGACGCGCTTCTGGGGCGAGGAGCCGTGGGCCGGTGCGTCCCAGGCCGACACGCTGACCGTCTTCGACATGGCCGGCGTGCCGGTCCGCCGGTCCGGGATTTTCGACGGCGAAGCGGCCTCGTACCAACTCGTCGAGGACGGCAAAGTCAATGCGGCGCTCTTCGCCAACTGGCGGTTGCAACTCGCCGCCTGGGTCAAGGCCGAGCGGAACCACCCGAGCGTGATGGTCTGGAGCCTCGAAAACGAGGTGACGGCCATCAACGCCCGCAACTTCGGCTGGCTGAAGCAGGTCGAGCCGGAAATCAAGAAGGCGGCCGAGTTGGTGCGGCAACTCGACCCGACGCGGCCGGTCATGATCGACGGCGGCGACGCCCTGCTCGACGACTCGCTGCCGGTGGTCGGCAACCACGCCCTCGAACGGGCCAAGCGCGACTACCCGGACGAGGCGTACACCCTCTCAAAAGCCTACGCCCGGCCCGACGGAGGGGACCGGTGGCCGATCGCCCGCGACAAGCCGCTGTTCCTCGGCGAGAGCTTCTTCGCCAACGGCGCGCCCCCGGCGGCGTACTCGGAAGTCCTCGGCGAAGCGGCCTTCCTCGGCCGCGCGGCGGCGGCCCCCGGCGTGACGCGCTTCGCCCGGATGTTGAGCGAGGGCTACCGCACGCACGGCGTCGCCGCCTTCCACTTCTGGTTCGCGGAGGGGGCCGACGCCGACCACCACAAAGCCTGGCAGCCGGTCGCCGCGTTCACCAGCGAGTGGAACACCGCCTGGCCGGCCGGCGTGAAGTACCCGCGGACGCTGACCGTTTTCAACGACACCCGCGACCCGTCGGCCGTCACCGTCTACTGGATTTTGCAGCCGAGGGGCCGGCCCGCGTTCCCGGAGGTGCGCGGCAAGAAGTCGCTGTCGATCCCGCTGGGCGAGAAGGTCACGCTGCCGATCGCGCTCGACCTGCCGGCCGTGCCGCCGGGCGAAACCGTCGAGGCCGACTACGCCGTCGTCGCCCTGCGCGGCGGCAAGGAAGTCTTCCGCGACGTGAAGCGCGTCCGCCTGCTCGGGGCCGTCAAACCCCTGGCCGACCCGGTCGCCGACGCCGTCACCTGGGACCCCGCCGGCAAACTCCCGCTGCCGATCTCGACCCTCGTCCGCGGCAAGCCGGTCGCCAGTTTGGACGACGTGCCCAAGGGGACGAAGCTGCTCGTCGTCGGCCCGGACGCGGTGACGCCCGACCTGGCCACCAGCCCGAAGTGGCTGGCCCTCGCGGCCGGCGGCACCCGCGTCGTCGTCTTCGACCAGACGCACCCGCTGCACGACCAGGCCCTGCCCGCCGACCTCGAACCGACGACCTTCGCCGGCCGCATCGCCTTCCCCGAAGACCCGACGCACCCCGCCTTCGCCGGCCTGACCCGCGACGATTTTTTGTGCTTCTCCGGCGACCACGTCGTCTACCGCAACGCCTACCGCAGAGCGACCCGCGGCGGCCGGTCTTTGTTGCAGTGCGACGCTGAACTGGGCTGCACAGCGCTCGTCGAACTGCCCGTCGGCGACGGCCTCTTGCTGCTGAACCAGACGCCACTCGGGGCCAAGCCCGACGACCCCGTCGCCCTCCGGCTCGCGGCCAACCTGGTCCGCTACGCCGCCGGCTACCAGCGCAAGGCCCGCCCCACCGTCGTCGTGCTGCCGGAGGTCGATCCGCGCCGCGCGCTACTCGCGGCCAGCGGCTTGAAGTTCACCGGAAGTGACGACCCGGTCGCGGCGCTCGAAACCGGTGAAGTCGTCATCGTGGACGGCACCCCCGGGAACCTGGCGAAGCTCGTCGCCGAGCCGGAGAAGCTCAAGGCCTTCGCGGAGTCCGGCCGAACCTTACTGCTCTGGGGCGTCACCCCCGAGGGCCTGGCCGACTTCAACAAGCTCGTCGGCTTCGACCACGCAATGCGGCCGTTCAAGGTCGAGCGGGTCGCCTTCCCGCCGGTCCGCGACGCGCTGGTCGCCGGGCTGAGTTTGCGCGACGTGGCGCTGGAGTCGAGCGAGAAGATTTACCCGTGGGCCGGCGACCGCTACCCGGCGGCCGACACCTTCACACACGTCGTCGATCTGGACGACGCCGCGCCGTTCGTGGCGTCCGCCGGGTACGCCGACGGCTGGTCGAAGATGACCAACGGGCTGACGAGTGCGGACTCGTGGAAGTTCGTCTTCTACCACGACCAGGCCCAGGCCGGCCTCGCCCCGTCGTGGGCCGGCACGCTCGCCAAGGCCGAGGAGGTGACCGGGCTGACCGTCGTCGTCAACGCCGACTACCGCGCCATCACATCACTGCGAATCGTCTTCGATGGCCGGACTGACACCGCGGTGACACTGACGGTGAAGCCCGAGCGCGAGCTGGTCCAGACGTTCGAGTTCGTGCCGCGCAAGTGCCGCAAGATTGCCCTCGAACCGGTCGCCTGGACCGACGGGTCGAAGCCGGTCATCGGCATCGACAGCCTGCGCCTGAAGGTCCGCCGCCCGGCCGACTTCAAGGCGCGGGTGGTGCCGCTGTTGAACATTGGCGGAATCGTCAATTACCCCCCCCGCGGGATTCTCCTCAATCAATTGCGCGTGGACGCCGCCGAAGCCAACCCCGAGAACGCCGTCAAGAAGCGGACCCTCGTGGCGACGCTGTTGCGCAACCTGGGGGCCGAGTTCGCCCCGGAGCGGCTGCCGATTCCGGGGGGCACCCGCATCCCGGCACCGAAGTCCTCGCCGTGACCGCTTCCACCCCCGTCGAGTCACCCCGAGGTTCGCCATGCGCCGGTTCCTTCTGCTCCTCACGTTGGGCTTCTTCATGACCGAGAGCGACGCCACCGGGCAGGCCACGTACCTCAAGCCGCCGCAGGCGATCACGGACATCCTCGACGCCCCGCCCCCGCCGTCGGTCTCCGTCAACCCGTCGCGGGACACGCTCGCGCTGTTGACCTCCGCGCGTTACCCGGCCGTCGCCGAACTGGCGGAGCCGATCCTGCGGCTGGCCGGGGTGCGGCTCAACCCGCGCACCAACGGCCCGGCCCGCGAGAGCCGCATCACGGCGATCTCGTTGCTGCCCATCGCCGGCGGCGAGCCGAAGCCGTTGAAGCTCCCCGAGGGCCGCGTCACCGGGCTGTCGTGGGCCGACGACGGCAAGCACTTCGCCCTGACCGTGACGACACCCACCGGCATCGACCTGTACCTGGGCGACCTGGCCGGGACACTCACGAAACTGCCCGTCGGCCCGCTCAACGGCGTGATCGGCACCGAGGTCCAGTGGGTCGGTTCGTCGAAGCTCCTCGTGCAGACCGTTCCAGTCGGTCGCGGCCCCGCCCCCGTCGCCCCGCTCGCGCCGAGCGGCCCCGTCGTGCAACAGTCGAGCGGCAAGGCGGCCCCGGTGCGGACCTACCAGGACCTACTCACGAACGCCCACGACGAGGCGCTGTTCACGCACTACGCCACGTCGCAACTGGTCGTCATCGACCTGGCCGCGAAGCCGGTCCCGGCCACGCCCGTCGGCAGCCCGGCCGTGTTCGCCGGCGTGTCGCCGTCGCCGGACCACTCGCACTTTTTGGTCAGCCGCGTCCACACGCCGTACTCGTACCTGTACCCCGTGTCCGCCTTCCCGCGCGTGACCGAGGTGTGGGACGCGACCGGCAAGGTCGTGACGGTTGTTCACGACGCGCCGCTGGAGGACAAGGTGCCGATCGAGGGCGTGCCGACCGGGCCGCGCGGCGTCCGCTGGGTGCCGACCGCGCCGAGTACGCTGATGTGGGCCGAGGCGCTCGACGGCGGCGACCCCAAGGCGAAAGTCCCGCACCGCGACGAACTGTGTACCCGCGCCCTGCCCGTCGCCGAGAAGGCGAGCGTGTTCAAGGTCGAGCACCGCTACCGCGGGGCGAGCTTCTTCGAGACCGGCGACGCGCTGGTCACCGACTACGACCGCGAGCGCCGCTGGAGCCGTACCGTCCGCGTCAACTTCAAGGAGCCGACGACGCCGGCCGTGGTCTTCGACCGCTCGGTGCAGGACCGCTACGGCGACCCCGGCAGCCCGCTGACGAAGATGCTGCCCAACGGCGAGCGCGTGGTGCGGACCCTGGGCGATAAGATCGTCGTCAGCAGCGAAGGTGCCAACCCCAAGGGCGACCTGCCGTTCCTGGGCGTCTACGACCCCGCGACCAAAGTCACCGAGAAAGTCTTCACCTGCCGCGAGGGGGTGTACGAGACCGTCGCCGCGGTGCTGAGCGACGACCTCAAGAAGCTGCTCATCCGCCGCGAAAGTCCCACGGAGCCGGGCAACTACTACCTACGCGACGGCGACAAGGAGACGCAGTTGACGCGGACGACCGACCCGTTCCCCGAGCTACGCAAGGTCACGAAGCAACTCGTCACGACGAAGCGGCCCGACGGCGTCACCATCTCGTTCACGCTGTACGTCCCCGCCGGGGTCAAGCCCGGCGAAAAGCTCCCCACCGTGTTTTGGGCGTATCCCAAGGAGTTCAACGACGCGGCCAATGCCGGGCAAGTCAGCGGGTCGCAGAGCCGTTTCGTCACGCCGGCCGGGTACTCGCACCTCTTCTTCCTGACCCAGGGCTACGCCGTGATGGACGAGGTGAGCATGCCGATCGTCGGCCCGCCGGAGACGGCCAACGACAACTTCCTCGACCAGCTCGTCAGCACCGCCAAGGCGGCCATCGACAAGGCGGCCGAAGTCGGCCCCGTCGATGCCACCCGCGTCGGCGTCGGCGGCCACTCCTACGGCGCGTTCATGACGGCCAACCTGCTCGCCCACAGCGACCTCTTCCGCGCCGGCATCGCCCGCAGCGGCGCGTACAACCGCTCGCTGACTCCGTTCGGCTTCCAAAATGAGCGCCGCACCTTCTGGGAGGCCCCGCAAATCTACGCCGCGATGTCGCCGTTCAACAGCGCGAACAAGATCAACGAGCCGCTGCTGATGATCCACGGCCAGGCCGACTCGAACCCCGGCACGTTCCCCGTGCAGAGCGAACGCCTCTACCAGGCGGTCCGCGGCAACGGCGGCACGGTGCGGCTGGTGCTGCTGCCCCACGAGGACCACGGCTACGCCGGCCGCGAGTCGATCGGCCACGTGCTCGCCGAGCAACTGGCGTGGTTCGACAAGTACGTCAAAGGAGCCGCCCCGCGATGAGCTTTGCCACCGGCCTCGACGCCGTCGTCGCTGACGACCTCAAGCTGTTCCAGGGCCGCCGCGTCGGCCTGCTGACGCACCCCGCGGCGACGACCTCGCTGCCGTGGATTCGATCCGCGCGCGACGTGTTTACCTGGCAGACAAGTTGCAAACTGGTCATGCTATTCGGGCCGGAACACGGCCTGTCGGGCGAAGCGCAAGACCTGGTCCCGGTGCCCGGTTCGCGGGACGACGTGGCGCTCGTAGACACCTGGCTTCAGGACGGCTACGACTACGGCTACCGCGTCCAGAGCCTGTACGGCGACACCTTCGCCAGCTTGAAACCGACGGCGGACATGCTCGCCGGCCTCGACGTGTTCGTCATCGACCTCGTGGACGTGGGCAGCCGCTACTACACCTTCCAGGCCACCATGCTCTACTGCATGGAAGCGTGCGCTGCCGTCGGCCTGCCGGTGGTGATTCTCGACCGGCCCAACCCGCTCGGCCGCACGGTCGAAGGCCCGACCATCCGCCCCGGCTTCGAGAGCTTCGTCGGCCCGCACCCCATCTGCACGCGGCACGGCATGACGATGGGCGAACTCGCCCGGCTGTACCGCGCCGAACGCAAAATCGACGTGGACCTGGCCGTCGTGCCGTGCGCGAAGCGGTGCGTGCCGGCCTGGCGAATCCCGCCGTCGCCGAACATGCCGACCCGCCGCACCGCGGGCGTCTACCCCGGCATGTGCCTCGTCGAAGGGACCAACCTGAGCGAAGGCCGCGGCACGACGCGGCCGTTCGAGTACGTCGGCCACCCCGGCGTGAACGCGGCGTTAGTGGCTGACCTCCTGGGGCCTGCAAGCGGCGACAACCTCCGGTTCGTGCCGGTGACCTTCCGCCCGACCTTTCAGAAGCACGCCGGCCAGAGTTGCAACGGCGTGTTCGTGGTTCGCACGGGCCGGGACTCCTCGGTGCGGACGGGCCTGTACGTGATCCGGGCATTCAAGGTGATTATGGGCGACGAGTTCCGGTGGCGGACGGAGCGCTACGAATTCGTGGACGACATCCCCGCGATCGACCTGCTCTTCGGCAGCGACCGCGAACGCCTGGCCCTCGACGCCGGCGTCCACCCGGACGACATCACGCCAGCGTGGCACGCGGAGGAGGCCGAGTTCCGCGAGCGCCGGCGGCCGCACCTGACCGAACACCCGGCGTGATTCGCCCTTTGAGGCGGACGGGCGATGAGCCGGCGCGGGGATGGCGGCATCGTCCACTTGCGATGGCTTGAAACTTCCGGCGGGTCGTGTCTCGCCCGTGCAGGTTGGAACAGCCCACTGACGTGGGCCGCTCGCCTGGATTCGCCTGCGGCGGGGGATTTCTCGTTCGCGTGGGCCGGCGGGAGTGGTTAGACTCCACGTCCCGCCCGCCGACTCCCCGGAGCCTTTCCCATGCGATGTCTCGCGTTGTTGTTGCTGTTGACGATGGCCGCGCCGGCCGGGGCGGTCGAAACCCTGGCCGGGGCTGCGACCGGGGACATCACGCCGAAGGCCGGCACGCCGATGGCCGGGTACTACCACGCCCGCGGGTCCGAGGGCACCCACGACCCGCTCACGGCCCGCGCGCTGGTGATCGAGCGGGACGGCGTCCGGGTCGCGCTGGTCGTCCTCGACTTGATCCACACGACCCACGCGATGACCGACGAGACGCGTAAGCTGGTCGAGGCGGCGACCGGCATCCCGGGCGGGCACGTCATGCTGTCGGCGACCCACTCTCACACCGGGCCGGTGGTCCTCGACGGCCGGCCGCGGAACGAATCCCTCGGCGGGGCGAACCCGCTCACCCGCGAGTACGGGGCCGAACTGCCGGCGAAGATCGCCGCCGTCGTCAAGGCCGCCGACGCGGGCAAAGTCCCGGTCAAGGTGTCGCACGCCGTCGGCCGGGAAGACGGCCTGGCCTTCGTCCGCCGGTTCCACATGGCCGACGGCACCGTCGGCTGGAACCCCGGCAAGATGAACCCCAAGGTGCTCCGCCCGACGGCCACTCCCGACCCCGCCGTGCCGGTCGTCGTGTTCGAGACCCTCGACGGCCACGCGGTCGCCACCTACGTGAACTTCGCCATGCACCTCGACACCGTCGGCGGGGTGTACCACTCGGCCGACTACCCGTACGCGCTGCGGAAATCGCTCGCCGACGTGAAGGGGGACGCGATGGTGACGCTGTTCACGACGGGTGCGTGCGGCGACGTGAACCACATCAACGTCAACTCGGCCGTGCCGCAAAAGGGCCACGGCGAGGGGGCACGCATCGGCACCCGCTTGGCGGCCGAAGTCCTGCGCACCTACGACCGGCTCGAACCGATTAAGGACGGCCCGCTGAAGGTCAGCCGTGAAGTCGTCGAACTGGAACTAGCCGCCATCGACCCAGCGACGGTCGAGGCGGCGAAGCAGACGATTGCCAAGGTCAGCGCGGACGCCAAGCCGTTGCCGCCGTTCCTGGAGCAGGTCAAGGCGTACCAAATCGCGGACGTGTCGGACCGGTTGGGCAAACCGCTTGCCGCCGAAGTCCAGGTCGTCACCCTCGGGCCGGACCTGGCGTTCGTGGCACTGCCCGGCGAGGTGTTCGTCGAGTTGGGCCTGAGCCTCAAGGCAGCGTCGCCGTTCAAGAACACCATCGTCGCGGAACTGGCCAACGGCAGCGTCGGCTACGTCCCGACGCGGACCGCCTACCCGCACGGGAACTACGAGGTCATTAGCGCCCGGTGCAAGGCCGGGAGCGGCGAAAAGCTCGTCGATGCGGCACTCGTACACCTCCGCACGCAGTTTAAGACGCCGTGAACACGCTGCGAATCAACACGTTGTCGCCGACCTGTTCGATGTGCGTCGAGACGGGCGGTCGGGCGTCGTTGACCGCGGCGACCCCCCGCCCGCCGACCGGCCCCGGGGCCGCGACGCCGCCGAAGAGTTTGGGCGCGACGAACGCCCAGGTTTCGTCAATCAGCCCGGCGTCGTGGAACGTGCCCAGCAACTTCGCCCCGCCTTCGATCAAGACGCGCGTGAACCGCCGCCGGCCCAGGTCGCCGAGGACTTCCGACGGTGACAGGGCGTTGTCACCGCCCGGCAGGCCGACGACTTCGGCCCCGGCGTCGGCCCACGCCGAGAGTTTGCGCGCGTTCGCCGCGGCCGTGTAAACGATCACCGGCGACTCGCGCGCCGTCGCCGTCAACTGGCACGCCGGTGGCAAGTCGCCCGAACCGCAGACGACGACGCGGGCGGGGGTCCGCGGGCCGGGCGGCCGGGCCGTCAGGAGTGGGTCGTCGGCGACCACGGTGCCGCGGCCGACGATTACGGCATCGAGGCGGCCGCGCAGGTCGTGGACCTTCGCCCGGCACTCGGCGTTGCTGACCCACTTCGAGTCGCCCGTGCGGGTGGCCAGTTTGCCGTCGAGGGTCATCGCCCACTTGGCGATCACCCACGGCCGGCCGGTGCCGAGCAACTTCAAGTACGCCGCGTTGAGCGCCCGCGCCTGCGACTCCATCACGCCGACTTCGACCGTCAGCCCCGCTCGCCGCAAAATCGCCAGGCCGCCGCCGTTGACGCGCGGGAAGGAGTCGGCCATTGCCACGACGATCCGGGCGACGCCGGACGCCAGCACGGCGTCGGTACACGGCGGCGTTTTGCCGTGGTGGCAGCACGGTTCGAGGGTGACGTACAGGGTGCCGCCGCGGGCCGCTTCCCCGGCGGCGGCCAGGGCGAAGACCTCGGCGTGCGGGCCGCCGAAGCGTTGGTGCCAGCCTTCGCCGACGAGCCGGCCGGCGGGGTCGAGCACGACCGCGCCGACGAGGGGGTTCGGCTCGACGCCGCCGACGCCCCGGGCCGCGAGTTCGAGCGCCCGCGCCATCCAGTCGGCGTCCACGGCTAAGCCTTCCGGGCGAGGCGGACGCTGTCCGGCACCCGCCGCTTCCAAACGAACAGCCCCCAGCCGAGCAGGATCAGCGCGGTCAGGACGCCGCAGACGAGCAAGATTTTTTGCAGCACCGGGTTCCCCAAACCGACGCCGTCGCGGGCCAGCAGTTCGCCGGTGCGGGCGTCGAAGGTGAAGCGGGTCTGCTCCTGCGTGAACACGACGAACTTCCCGGCGTCCTCGTTGAAGACGGCACTGGCGTACCAGATCAGGTGTTCCGGCGTGTGGTTCAGCACCTCCGCGCTGGCGACGAAGTCCGTGAGCACGTACCGCTTCGTCAACTTGCCGTCGGTGAAGAAGCTCAGCGCGGACCCGGCCATCTGCTTCTGCTGCACTGCTTCCGTCGGCCGGGTGCCGCCGGGGAACGACTCGGTCTGCCAGAACTCGCCGTCCACGCGGATCAGGTTCTTACCGTCGGCGGTGGCGAACGTGAGGTCGTAAGGCGCGTACTCGCCGACCGGCAGCGGCCAGACCAACTCGGCCGCGTCGCCGGCGCGGTACATCCCCGGCGCGGCGTACTTGGCCCGCAACTCCGCGAACAGCCGCTTCTGGTCAGCGGTGCCGTGCTTCGCCTCCTCGGCCGGGTCGCCGAGTTGGACGAGCACGAACCCCGTGCCGACCGGCTTGGCGTAGCTCATTGGCTTGGGGAACTTGCCCGCGGCCGCCACCGGGCCGGCGGTAAGGAAGAAGGCCAGGGCGAGGAGCAATCGGCGCGGCGCGAACATGGCGGGTATCGTCTCTGGGTGGTGGTTTTCGCCACAGGCGCGTTAGCCCGACGCGCTAGCGAGGGTCGAACGGTCGAGGCGAACGCGGGCAGACGTTGACGGTACAGCCCGCGACCCCGAACATGCTCTTCGACCGCTCGACCCTCGCGAGCGCGTCGGGCTAACGCGCGGCGGGCCGCTTGCTAGTGGCCTTCCTTGACGAGGTTTTTGTTCCACGCCGGGATGACGACGGTCAGGTTCGTGCGGCCGTCGGGCACGCACTGGCACGACAGCCGGGACTCGGTCGTGACCGCGCGAGCCGTGTCGAGCATGTCCTCCTCGTCCATGTTCGCCGGCTGGCAACTGTCGCCGCCGGCCGTCACGTAGACGTGGCAGGTGGCGCACGCGCAGACCCCGCCGCAGGCGTGCTCGATCTCGATCCCGGCCCCCTCGGCGATGTCCATGAGGCTGCCCTCCAGGCCACTGCGGCCGTAAGGGATTTCGCTCGGCATGACGAGGAACTCGGTCCGCTCGCCGGTCTCCTCGGTCACGAACGTGACCGTGAACGGCTCGCTCGGCTTCGGCGCGTCCACCTTGGTGATGTAGGGGTTGACTCCGCCCATCGGTCGTCCTTCGCTCTCTCGGCGTACTTCGGTCGGTCTGAAAACGGCGACGGCCGCCCGGGGTTCGGGCGGCCGTCGTGCGGTGGTCGTCCAGTATTGAATCTTACGGAGTCGGGGGGCCGACTTTCAACTCGTTGCGCACGTCGCGGACGCCGGGGGTCAACCGGACCATGCCCTCGACGAGCCGGACCTCGTCGTCCGAGGCAACTTTGCCGCTCAAAACGACGATCCCGCCGTCCATCGCCAGGGTCACCCCGCGGGGGTTGCCGAGCATCGTCGAGCGGTCGAGGGTGGCCCGCAAGTCGGTGGCCATCTGCGGCATCGTGGCGACCGGAGCCTTGAAGCTCAAGGTCGCGGTGTAGGAGATTTGCCGCGGCAACGGGATCACGATCCCGGACTGGTTGCTCGCTCCGCCCTGCTGGCCGCCGCCTTGTTGAGTGCGGCCACCGGCCCCGGTCGTCCCGAAGGTGCCGCCGCCCGTGGCCGCGCCCATCCCGGAGGTCGTGCCGGAGCGGGAATTGATGGTGTTGCCCGTGGCCGACGGAAAGCCGCCCGCGCCGCCGGTGCCTCCCCCGGCTGTGCCGTAGAGTGCCGCCCCGAAGCCGCCCGGGGCGATCGTCGCACTGCTCGGCCGGCCCTGATAGTACGGGTTGGCGTAGTACCCGCCCAGGATGTTCGACTGGTTGAGCGCCGTGGGGACTGTGCCCGGCCCGACCAGAGCATTGATGGCGGGCGTGGCGAGCGACGAATCGCCGAGCGCGGTCGGCGTGGCGCTGCCGCTGCCGCCCAGGCCGGTACTCGTCCCGCCGGCACTCGTGGCCCCGGCGGTCGTCGCGCTGCCCGTCGCGGTCGTCGTCTGGGCCGACGCGGTCGCGCCGGCGAGGGCACCGACGGCGACGGCCAGGGTCAACTTCCCGAGATACCGCATGGCGATCGCTCCGAGGACGAGTGGCGGCGCGATCCGCCGCTATCATGACACGATTCTATCGGCCGCGCCGGCCGCGCGCGTTAAGGAAGCCTGAGAAGCCGGGGGGAATTTCGCGTGATCCTCGGGTACAACACCAACGGCTTCGCCCACCACCGTTTGACCGACACGCTGGCGATCTTGCGCGACCTCGGGTACGCCGGGGTGGCCCTCACGCCCGACGTGAACCACTTCGACCCGGCCTGCGACGATGTGGCCGAACTCGCCAAACAACTCGCCGGCTTCCGCGTCGTCATCGAAACGGGCGCGCGGTTCCTGCTCGACCCGCGCCGCAAGCACCAGCCGACCTTGTTGACCGCCGAACCCGCCGACCGCCGGCGGCGCGTCGAGTTTTTGCGGCAGTGCGTCACCTTGGCCGCGGTCCTCAAGGCCGACGCGGTCAGCTTCTGGTCCGGCACGCCGACGACTGGCGAGCCGGACGGCGTGCTCCTGGAACGGTTGACGGCGGAGTGTCGGTCGCTGGCGGAGTTCGCGGACGGGCACGGGGTGCGGCTCGCCTTCGAGCCGGAGCCGGGAATGCTGATCGACACGATGCCGAAGTTCGCCGAACTGCACGCGGCCGTGAACCACCCCGCCTTCGGCCTGACGCTGGACATCGGTCACCTCGTCTGCCAGGGCGAGACGCCGGTGAGCGCGCACGTCGAAGCGTGGCGGGCGTGGCTCTGGAACGTCCACGTCGAGGACATGCGGCCCGGCGTCCACGACCACCTGATGTTCGGCGACGGCACCGTCGATTTCGCCGACACCTTCGCCGCCCTGCACGCGATCGACTACGCCGGCATCGTTTCCGTCGAGTTGAGCCGGCACAGCCACAACGCCGTCGAAACGGCACGGCAGTCGCGCGAGCTCCTGACGCGCTACGTGCGGTGAAGCGACCTCACCCCCGGCCCCTCTCCGACGCGGAGAGGGAAGCAAGTAGGTCCGAGTCGTGGACTGAAACCCTCTCGCTCCCCCTCTCCGCGTCGGAGAGGGGGCTTGGGGGGTGAGGTCGCCTTTCCGGCCTGATCGCGGAGACCTCACCCCCGGCCCCTCTCCGACGCGGAGAGGGGAGCAAGCGAGTGGAAGCCGTTGATTGAAACCCGCTCGCTCCCCCTCTCCGCGTCGGAGAGGGGGCCGGGGGGTGAGGTCGCCTTTCCGGCCGGCTACTTCACGTCGGGTTTGAAGTCGAGGTTCTTGACGAGGAACGCCCACTGGTCGGCGACTTCTTCGATCACCTTCGTCGTCGGCTTGCCCGCGCCGTGGCCGGCCTTCGTCTCGATGCGGCTGAGCACGGGGGCGCTGCCGGCCTGGCACTCCTGGAGGCGTGCGCCGAACTTGAAGCTGTGCCCGGGGACGACGCGGTCGTCCGTGTCGGCCGTCGTCACTAACGTCGCTGGGTAGGCGGTGCCGGGCTTCAGGTTGTGGTACGGGGAGTAGGCGTACAGGGCTTTGAACTCGGCGGCGTCGTCCGACGAGCCGTAGTCGTCCACCCAGTACCGGCCGGCCGTGAACCGCTGGAAGCGGAGCATGTCCATGACGCCGACCGCCGGGAGGGCCGCGCCGAACAGGTCGGGCCGCTGGCAGATCACGGCCCCGACGAGCAGGCCGCCGTTGCTCCCGCCCTGGACGGCGAGTTTCTTGGGCGACGTGTACTTCTCCTTGACGAGGTACTCGGCCGCGCCGATGAAGTCGTCGAAGACGTTCTGCTTGGTGAGCTTGGTGCCGGCGCGGTGCCAGGCGTCGCCGTACTCGCCGCCGCCGCGCAGGTTGGCCAGTGCGTAGACGCCGCCCATTTCCATCCACTGCACCCGCGAGATGCTGAACGTCGGGGTGAGCGAGATGTTGAAGCCGCCGTAGCCGTAGAGCAGCGTCGGGTTGGTGCCGTCGAGCTTGAGGCCCTTCTTGTGCGCGAGGAACATCGGCACCTTGGTGCCGTCCTTGGACGGGTAGAAGACCTGCTTGACCTCGTACTGCGACGGATCGAACTTCACCTTCGCCTGCCGCAACAGCTTCGACTGGCCGGTGATGAGGTCGTACCGGAAGACGGTCGGCGGGGTGGCGAAACTGGAGAAGGTGTAGAAGGTCTCCGTGTCCGACGGCTTGCCGCTGAAACCGCCGGCGGTGCCGATGCCGGGGAGTTGCACGTCGCGGACGAACTTGCCGTCAGTGTCGTGAATCTTGACGGCCGTCTTGGCATCCTGCAGGTAGCTACAGACGAACAGGTTGGCCACCAGGCTGACGCTTTCGAGCTTCTCCTTCGCCTCGGGGACGACGGTCTTCCAGTCCTTCGGGTCGGGCTTGCGGAGGTCCACCGCGACGAGTTGCATCTTCGGCGCGTTCCAGTCGGTCATCATGTACATCAACGGCCCGGCGTTGCCGACGAGGGTCCACTTGTTGTCGTGGTTGTCGATCAACTCGGTCGCCAGGCCGAGCGGTTCGAGCAGGTCGCGGACCAGCACGCGGGACTTGCGACTCGTGGTGCCGTCGTTGAGCGAGATCACGAGGTAGCGGCCGTCGTCCGTCACCCCGCCGCCGACGCCCCACTTGGGTTGGTCGGGCCGGTGGTAGACCAGCACGTCGTCGGCCTGCGGGCTGCCGAGGCGGTGGTAGTAGAGCTTCATGTTCAGGTTGAGGCTCTGGAAGGTCTCGCCGGCCTTCGGTTCGGGGAACCGCGAGTAGAAGAAGCCCTTCGAGTCGGCCGTCCAGGACACCGACGAGAACTTGATCCAGCGCAAGTCGTCCGCCAGCGTCTTGCTCGTGGCGATGTCCAGGACCTTCCAGGTGTTCCAGTCCGACCCGGCGTCGGCCAGGCCGTAGGCGGCGTACTTGGCATCGTCCGACGGGACGAACCCGGCCAGCGCGACGGTGCCGTCCTTGGTCAGCGCGTTCGGATCGAGCAGCAACCGCGGCACGGCGTCGAGCGTGTCCTGAACGTACAGGACGTTCTGGTTCTGCAAGCCGTCGTTGCGGCTGAAGAAGTACTTGCCGCCGGTCTTCGACGGGGCGCTGATCTTCTCGTAGTTCCACAACTCGGTGATGCGCTTCTTGATGGCGTCGCGCTCGGGCAGCTTCGCCAGGTAGGCGTCGGTGACCTTGTTCTGCTCGGCGACCCAGTCGGCCACGTCGGTCGATTTCCGCACGTCGTCTTCGAGCCAGCGGTACGGGTCGGCGACGGCGGTGCCGTGGTACGTGTCGGACTGCTCGACCTTCTTGGTGGCGGGGTACTTCAACTTGGCCTCTTGCCCGAACAGGGCGGGACACGACAGGGTGGCCAGCGTAACGGCGGCCAGGGCGCGAAGCATGGTAACTCCTTTCAGGGAGCAAAGCGACCTCACCCCCCCGGCCCCCTCTCCGAAACGGAGAGGGGGAGCGAGAGGGTTTCAGTCCAAAACCCGAACCCGCTCGCTCCCCTCTCCGCGTCGGAGAGGGGCCGGGGGTGAGGTCTCTTCACCGCACTCACGATTTCACCGGCGTCATGTAGCCGGAGATTTTCGCCGGCATGGGCATGCCGGGAGGGTGGACGTAGCGGCCCTGGCGGTAGACGTCGGAGAGCATTTTCTGGGCGAGCGGGTCGAGGGGTGCCCGCATGACGGCGGCGACCGTCCGCTCGATGTCGTACTCGACCTCGTGCAGGGTGACGACATCGTCTTCGAGGAGGGCGTACCGGGCCTTCGTGTTGCCGTCCCGGGGCAGGCCGACGCTGCCCGGGTTGACGACGGTCGTGCGGCCGGCGGTCAGCGTGAACGGCAAGTGCGTGTGGCCGACGAACAGCAGGTCGATGGGCAGGCCGGTCAGCCGTGCCGCCCAGGCGTCCGGGTCGTTCGGCACGTACTCGTCCATCGGGTCGCGCGGCGTGGCGTGGACCATCATGACCCGCCGGCCGCCGATCGTGAGCAGCTTCGAAGTCGGCAGGGCGGCCAGGTAGCGGAGGTGGTCGGGGGCGAGGTGCGCCCGGGTGTGCCGGCGGGTGGACATGGTCAGGAAGCGGAACCCGCTCAAGCCGACGATGTCCACGTCCTGGGCCGCGCCGTGGTCGTGGTTGCCGCGGACGCAGTGGGTCGCGTGCCGCATGATCCAGTTGACGCAGCACACGGGGTCCGGGCCGTAATCGACGAGGTCGCCGAGGCATAGGACCGAGTCGAACGGGCCGCGCGCGGCCTTGACGACCGCTTCGAGTGCGGCGGAGTTGCCGTGGACGTCTGACACGACGAGCGTTCGCATCGACCGGGTACCCTGGGGCGTGCCGACTTCCTGATGGTAGAACTGTCCCGGCCGGTTTGGTAGCGGACCGGCCGATTTTGCGCCGCCGCGTCCGCCGGCCGGGTCTTATACTCACGGAGCAAACCCCACACCAAAGTCAGGGCGGCCGCGAATGGAAGAGTACGTCAGCGCGACGGTCCGGGGGAATCCCGGCGAGGCCGAGGCGGCGTTCAAGGGCCGGCTCACGACCTTCTGGACGCACATGCTGCGGGCGCGGCCCGACGACTACGAGAAAGTGTACGCCGAGGCGACCAAGTTCGAGGCCGACGCCGGCGCGATTACGCGCCAGTACATGGTCCAGACCGACGGCCTCGCCGTGTTGCTGGCCGAACTCACCGCCGCCGGCCTGGCCTTTGAACCGCCCGACGAGGACGAGACGTACAGCAAGTACGAGGCGACCTCGCCCGACTGGTTCCAACTGGAACACTGAGCCAGGCCCGTCGATTCTCCCGGCACACGACTTGAGAAAGGCCGAGTTCATGCGGTGGTCCATCGTCCGGCTGATCGCGTCGAAGGAGTTCCGGGACTTGCTCCGCGACCGCCGCACGGTGCTGATGATCCTGGTCCTGCCGGTCGTTCTGTACCCGGTGTTCGGCCTGTCCGGGTACCTGTTCGCCGCGACGCTCCTGAGCAAGCCGACGCTCGTCGGCGTCGTCCACCAGGACGCCCTGCCGGCCGCGCCGCCCCTCCTCGACGGCAGCCGGTTCGTGACCGGCCTGGACACGAGCGACGAGGCGGCCGTCGCCAACATCTCGGCGGTGCCGCTGACCGGCGACCCGATGGCGGCGTTGAAGGACCGTACCGTCGATGTCGTGCTCGTCCTGCCGGCCGACCTGCGCGACCAACTGGCCCGGGACGACTCGAAGCCGGTGGTTCGCATCGAGCACCGCGACGGGGACGAGAAGTCGAAGCTCGCGGCCAAGCGGCTGACCGGCATCGTCCGCGTCTGGGAGGGCAAGGTGCGTGAGGGCCGGTTCGCCCGCAAGGGGTTGCGGGCGGACTTCCACGAGGTGTTCAAGCTCGAAGACACCCTGGCCGACAAGCCCAAGGAGAAAAAGGCGGCCGACGAGTTGCGCGACACCTTTTGCAAGGTCTTCCCGTTCCTGCTCATCATGTGGCTCGTCGCCGGGGCGATCCAGCCGGCCGTCGATACGACCGCCGGCGAGAAGGAGCGCGGCACGATGGAGACGCTCCTCATCAGCCCGGCCGAGCGGGGCGAGATCGTCGTCGGCAAGTTCCTCTCGACGACCGCGTTCGCCTTCCTGTCGGTCGTCTGGAACGTGGTCTGGATCGCTGCCGGGGCGCTCGGCGTCGAGATGCTGCTGGCCTTCCCCGTCGTCAACTTTCCCGGTCTGCTCGGGAGCGTCGTCCTCGGGTTGCCGCAGGCGATGCTGTTCAGCGCCGTCTGCCTGGCGCTGGGCATCTTCGCCAAGAGCACCAAGGAGGGGCAATACTACCTGATGCCGCTGGTCCTGCTGACGATGCCGCTGGCCTTCTGGAGCATGTTGCCGGGCGTCGAGTTGACCCCAGCGATGGCCATCGTGCCGGTGACCGGGCCGATGCTGTTGCAGTCGCGCCTTCTGTCCGTGACGGCCGACCCGGTGGCGTGGTGGTACTACCCGCTCGTGCTGGGCGCGTCGGCCGTCTGGGTGGGCCTCGCGCTGGCCGTGGCGGTGCAGCAGTTCAAGCGCGAGTCGGTGCTGTTCCGCGAGACCGGCCCGGCGGGCGGCAACCCGTTCGCCAAACTCTTCCGCCGCAAGCCGAATACCGAGGCACGGTGATGGTACACATGGTCGAGTTGACGGTGCGGGACGCGGCAGCTTCCGTGCGGTGGTACGTCGAGGCGCTCGGCTTCGCGGTCGAGCTGACGGACGCCGCGACCAGCTTCGTACTTTTGCACCACCCCGGCGGCGGTCGGCTCGCGCTCCGGCCGGGCGAGCCGGTGGCGGCGGGCGTCAAGCTACACCTGCACGTCGCCGACCTGGACGCCGAAGTCGAGCGGCTACGCGGCACCGGCGTCGTCCCGAACGGCGCGGTCAAGTCCAGCGGCGAAGGCTACCGGCGGGCGCGGTTTGCGGACCCGGACGGCGTCCCGGTGGTCCTGTTCGAGTGGTGTCGGCCCGGGGCGTGAGCCGATGATCTGTGCAGTTTTGACGAAAGCCCCGCGCGCGACTTGCCGGCGGGCGGTTCGTGCGAGAGACTGAGTCGTACTCCAGCGAGGGTTGTTCATGGCGAAGGCGTTCGATCAGGCGGCCGTGATCCCGGTCAAGGACGGCCTGGTCGGCATGATCACGTCGAGCACCGGCAAGCGCTGGGTCGTGCCCAAGGGGCAGATCGACCCCGGGCACACGGCCCGCGAGGCCGCGAGCATCGAGGCGTGGGAAGAGGCCGGCTGGCTGGGCCTGCTCGACAACGAGCCGATCGGCAATTACACGTACCGCAAGGACGGCCGGGACCGCTGCGTTCTCGTGTTCGTCATGACCGTGACCGACGAGAAGGACCACTGGCCCGAGTCGGCGTTCCGCTGCCGCGAGTGGCTGACGGTCGAGGACGCGGTCGTCCGCATCGAGGAGCCGGGGCTGCGACAAATCGTCCTCGCCCTGCCGCTCGCCGTCACTTCGAGGCCTTGAGGAAGGCGACTAGGTCGGCCAGGTCGCGCGGCGAGAGTTGCTGGTCCAGCCCACTCGGCATGACGCTCACCCGGCCCGGCACGATCAGCTCGATGTCGGCCCGCGGGATCCGCACGTCCTCGGTCGCGCTCACGGAGACGACCACTTCGTCCGGCGCGTCCTTCTTCAAAATCCCGCTGACACTGCGGCCGTCGAGCCGGTCCACGGTCACCGGCTCGTAGGAGCGGACGAAGCTGGCGCTCGGGTAGACGATCGCTTCGAGCAGGTCGCGCTCGGAGCGGATGCCGCCGATGCGGGTCAGGTCGGGGCCGAGTTTGCCGCCGAGGTAGCCGATGGCGTGGCAAGTGGCGCACGCCGCCTTCGCACTGTTGAAAACCGCCTGGCCGCGACGCGCGTCCCCGCCGGCGAGGGTCGCTTGCAGCGCGTCGAGTTTCCCCTTCTGATCGGCGGCGTTGACGTTGAGCGACGCGACGAGCCGGGCGACCGCCTCCTTGACGCCCGGCGTGGCCTTGGCGTACCGGGCGGTCAGCGCGTCACCCCGCAGGCTGGTGCGGACGGGGGACGTGGCGAGAGCCGTCAGCAGCTTGCCGGTGGCGGCATCGGGCGCGGCGGCGAAGTGTTCGACGAGCCGTTGCACCTCCATGACGCCGGCCGTCGGCACCGCGGCCGCGAGGCGGTCGTACTGGGCCGGCGTGAGTTTCGTCCGCACCAGCACGGCAGCCGCGGCGGAGCGGAGTTCGGCGGCGGTGTCGTGGTGCAGGCCGTCGAGGAGCCGGTGCGCCCACGCGTCGGGGCCTTCGGGGAGCGGCCCCGGCAGCGCGGCGAGCAGCCCGACTTGCGCGTCGAACGGGACCGCCGCCGCCGCAACCTCGGCGAACACCGCGGCGGCTTGTAGACTCGGTTCGGTCTCGCGCGGCGGGATGCGGCGGAGCAAGCGCGCGACGAGTCGCCACGAGGCGGGATCGGCCGGCAACGTCGTGGGGTGAACGAGTCCCGCCCACTCGGCCGGGAGGAATTTTAGCCCACTCTCGCCGACGGCGTCCCAGGTCGGGTGGGCGGTCGCCCCGTGGGCCACGGCGGCGAGTTCGCGGGCCAGGCCGTCCTTGAGCAACCGCTGCACCGCCGGGGCATTGACCAACGTCGTCAAGTCGCGCAGCACCCTCGGGGTCAGTTCTTGCGGCGGCCGGGCGGCGAAGTGCGCGGCGAGTTCGGCGTGCCAGACCGGCGTCCGGCCGACGACCCACCAGGCCGTCTCGTGAACGGCCGCGTCGGTAGCGGTCAGGTGGGGCAGCACGTCCTTGGCGGTGAGGCCGCCGGGGAGCGCGTGGAGGGCGGCCAGCGCGGCGCGGGCGAGACTCGGATCGGCGGCGGTGAGGTGCGGGCGGACGGCGGCCGCGTCGCCGGTCTCGATCAGCGCGTAGGTGAAGGCGTGGTGCAGGACGCGGTCGGACTGCGCCGTCAACCCCGCGACGAGGGCGGGGACGGCGCGGGGGTCGCCGGTGCGGCCGAGGGCTTCGGCGGCGACCCGCTGTTCGTGCGGGGTGCCGGCTTTCAGCGCGGCGATCAGCGCGTCGGTCGAGGCCTTGTCCGGCGTCCCGGCGAGCAGGTGCAGCGCGACCCGGCGGACGCTTTCGTCGCGGTCCCCCAGGGCGGTACGGGCCAGCGGCAAACCGTTGACGCCGAGCCGCGCGGCGACCCACAGGGCGTGGCACCTGGCCGCGACGGTCGCGTCGGCGGAAGCAATGGTCAGTTCGAGTTGCGGCAGGGCGTCGGACTTGAGGGCGAGCAGGCGCACGGCGCGCGTGCGGACGGCGGGGCGGGCGTCGCCCAGCAGCGCGGCGAGGCCGGCGGCGTCGAGCGTCGCCCACGGGAGTTTCAGCCCGCGCGGGTCGGCGGCGTTCGGGGCCGCGAGCCGCCGCACCCGGTAGATCGCGCCGGGGATGTCGCCCTTCACCAGTTGCGAGGTCGGGCAGCACAGCCGATACCAGCCGCCGGTATCGACGACCAGCAGCGAGCCGTCGGCGTCCTCGATCGCGTCCGTCGGGTGGAAGTCGCGGTTGTCGCTGACGAGAAAGTCCTCGTCGCGGCTGCGGTAGGTCGCGCCGTCGGCCGTCAGGACGTGCCGGGTCACCTTGGCCATGTTGAACGCACAGCAGAAGAGGTTGCCGGTGAACTCGTCGCCGAAGGCCGTCGATTCGTACCGGTGCAGGCCACTCGGGGCGGCGGCCCCCAGGTGGGTCATCACCGGTAGGAACGCGGGCGAGGTCCAGACCTGCTCGCGGACGGGGTCGTGGTCCTTGCCGAAGACGCCGCCGTACACCGCGTGCAGGATGCCGTCGCGCTTGCCGTCGGCGGGGTGCTGCAAGAACGTCGTCGAGAACAGGCGGTCGCCGGTGGCCGTGAAGACCACATCGACGGGGTTGTCCATGCCGCCCGTCATCACCGGTTCGATGCCGGTGCCGTCGGCGTTGGCGCGGAAGATGTGCGCGGCCCGGGTCGTGAACGGCTTGCCGCCGGGAAGGGTGTACGTTTGCCTGGCGAACGCGCCCTTGGTCCAGTAGATTTTGCCGTCCGGGCCGGGGTACGGGCCGTGCAGGTCGTTCGTACACCCGGTCAGCGTCGGCCCGGCGAACCACTCGACGCCGGCCGGTTTGGCGTGCGTGTTCTCGTACTTCCAGATGCTCGGCGGGGTGCCGACGAGGATGTCGTTGCCCACGACGGCGACCCCCTGCGGCATCATCAACCGGTCGGCGACGGTGGTGCGGAGATGGAATTTGCCCGCCTCGACGGCCGAGAGCCGGAGCAGCTTGTGCGGCTTGTCCTTCAACTGCTTGGCCGGCGGGTCGTTCGTGCCCGACGACTCGGTGACGATTAGGTCGCCGGCCTCGGTGAACGCCGCGGCGACGGGCCGTTCGACGAGCGGCAGGCCGGCGGCGAGTTCGATCGTGAAGCCGGCCGGCAGCGTGAAGGTGTGGCCGTTGAGGGCCACCGCGTGCCGCCCGGTCGCCGCCCCGGTCTCGGCAGCGTCGGGGCGATTGAGCAGCCCGGCGACGAGTGCTAACGGCAAGGCGTACCAGACGGCGGAGAGGAGGTGACGGCGCATGGCAAGCCCCGGGGCGGGTCGGGAATCGGCGTGCAATGTACCACTCCGTGCGGCCCTCGCAACAACAACGCGGGAATCTGCTTGATTCCGCGGCCGATTTGCGTCCAAATGACTTCCTCGCCACTCCCCAAGTCTGGACGCCGTTCCCATGCTCCGTGTCGCACTTGCCGTCGGCCTGGCCGTACTCACCGCGTTCCCGGCGACGGCCGCCGACGAGCCGTTCCGCTTCGCCGACGGCGACCGCGTCGTCCTGCTCGGGGGCACGCTGATCGAGCGCGAGCAGAAGTACGGCCGCTGGGAAGAAGCCCTCGTCGCGTTCAACGCGCCGCGGAACTTCACCGTGCGCAACCTCGGGTGGAGCGGGGACACCGTCTTCGGCGAGTCCCGCGCCAGCTTCGACGCCCTGGCCAAGGGCTACGACCGGCTCGTCACACTGACGAAGTCGCTGAACCCGACGGTCGTCGTGATCTGCTACGGGGCCAACGAGTCGTTCGATGGCGACGCCGGCCTCGACCGCTTCCGCAAGGGGTTGGCGAAGTTGCTCGACGACTTGGCCCCGACGAAGGCTCGCGTCGTGCTGCTGTCGCCGCCGCCGTTCGAGCCGACGCCCGGCGCGACCGACGTGACCGCCCGCAACGCCAACCTGGCCGAGTACGCCGCGGCGGTGCAAGAGACGGCGACCAGCCGTATGCTCGGTTACCGCTCGCTCGCCGCCGCGCCGCCGGCCACCGAGAACGGCCTGCACCTCAACGACGACGGCTACCGCAAGCTCGCCCCGCTGCTGTTTTCGACGACCGTCGCGCCGGTCGATGCGCCGGCGTTGCGGGCCAAGATCGTCGAGAAGAACCAACTCTTCTTCCACCGCTGGCGGCCGCAAAACGAGACGTACCTGTTCGGCTTCCGCAAGCACGAACAGGGCAAGAACGGCGCGGAAATCCCGCAGTTCGACCCGCTCGTGGTGAAGGCGGAAGCGGAGATCGCGGAGATCGTGAAGTCGCTACCCCGCTGATTCTGGCCACGCCGATTGCGGATTTGGGATTGCGGAATGCGGATTGAAAACCGCCGATCCGGCCAAACGGTCCCCGCTCGCAATCCGAAATCCCCAATCCGAAATCCGCAATTACTCCCCCGGACACTCCCTCATGACCCGTTGGCTACTCCTCTTCGCACTGCTCGCTTTTCCCACCGTCGCGGTCGCGCAGCGAGACGCGAAGATTCCCGACCCCGACCCGGAGGTCGAGCGGAAAACGTTCGTCGTGCCGGAGGGCTTCGAGGTCAACCTGTTCGCGGCCGACCCCATGTTGGCCAAGCCGATCCAGATGAACTTCGACCCGGCCGGGCGGCTCTGGGTCGCGGCCAGTGAGGTCTACCCGCAGATCAAGCCGGGGCAGCCGGCGACCGACCGCGTGCTGATCCTCGAAGACACCGACGGCGACGGCAAGGCCGACAAGACGACCGTCTTCGCCGACGGCCTGCTGATCCCGACCGGCGTCGTCCCCGGCGACGGCGGCGTGTACGTGGCCGACTCGACCGACCTCGTCCACTTCTCCGACCCCGACCCCGCGACCGGCAAGGCCCGCAAGAAGCGGATCGTCCTGTCCGGGTTCGGCACCGAGGACACGCACCACATCTTGCACACCTTGCGGTGGGGGCCGGAGGGGGCGCTGTACATGAGCCAGTCGATCTACATCCACTCGCACGTCGAGACGCCGCACGGCGTGAAGCGGCTCAACGCCGGCGGCGTCTGGCAGTACCGGCCGGCGACGCAGCGCCTCGAAGTCTTCGCCAAGGGGCTGGTCAACAGTTGGGGCACGGCGTTCGACCAGTACGGCCGCAGTTTCTGGACCGACGGCGCGGGCGGCGACGGCATCAACGTCATGATGCCCGGCGTCTACGCGGCCACCGCCGCCAACGCCCCGCGCATCTTGGGTGGGCTAAACCCCGGCAGCCCGAAGCACTGCGGCCTGGCGATTCTGAGCGGCCGGCACCTGCCCGACGACTACCAGGGCAGCCTGATTACGAACGACTTCCGCGGCCACCGCGTCTGCCGGTTCGTGCTCAAGGACGACGGTAGTGGTTACGCCTCGCAGGAGAAGCAGGAGATCATCAAGAGCAACCACCCGGCGTTCCGGCCGATCGACGTGGCCGTCGGGCCGGACGGCGCGATCTACGTCGCCGACTGGTACAACCCGATCATCCAACACGGCGAGGTCGATTTCCGCGACCCGCGCCGCGACAAGACGCACGGCCGCATCTGGCGGATCACGGCCAAGAACCGGCCCCTCGTCGAGAAGCCGAATCTCGTGAACGCGCCGGTCGCCGACTTGCTCAACGCGCTGAAGGCCCCCGAGCAGTACACGCGGCAGATGGCGAAGCAACTCCTCAAGGAGCGCGGCGTCAAAGCCGTGCTGCCCGAGTTGCAGGCGTGGACGGCGGCGCTGTCCGGCCCGACCGCGGACGCGCTGCGGCTCGAAGCCTTGTGGGTCTTCCAGGCGCTCGACGCCGTCGAGCCGGCGTTGCTTGACCGCGTGCTGACTTCGGCCGACCCGCGTGTCCGCCAAGCCGGCTGCCGGGTCGTCGCGGCGTGGGGCGACAAGCTGGCGAACCCGCTGGCACTGCTGGCCCCGCGCGTCACCGACGAACACCCCCAGGTGCGGCTCGAAGCGGTGCGGGCGCTGGCGGCGTTCCCGCAAGTGGGCGCGGCGACCCTGGCCGCCCAGGCGCTCGACAAGCCGGTCGATAAGCTGCTCGACTACGCGATCTTCCTGACGCTGCGCGAACTCGCCCCGGTCTGGCTGCCGCAGGTGCAAGCGGGCACGCTCGACTTCGGCGGCAACGTCGGCCACCTCGTGTTCGCGCTGCAAGCCAGCGGCTCCGGCGACGTGGTCAAGCCGCTGCTGAAACTCGCCCGCAACGAGAAGTTGCCGGCGGCCCAGCGACAGTCGGCGTGGAAGACGGTCGCCAAGCTCGGCAACGCCGCCGAACTCGCGGCTGCGTTCCATGAGGGCTATTCTTCGACCCCGCCGGACTACTTCCCCGAGGTGATGAAGTCGCTCGAAGCCTCCCTTCGCAGCCGCAAAGTTGGCGCAATCGATGTGAAGTTTTGGGGGGCGCTGTCGGACCACACGGCGTCCGACAAGGGGCTGGGGGAGCGGCAGACCGCCTACCGACTCGCGGGGCTAATCCGCTTCGAGGACTTCCGGGGCGCGCTGGAGGCTCGCGTCATCGACCCGGAGTTCGGCAGCGACGATCACGCCGCGGCGTCCGAGGGGTTGGTGCTTCTCGGCGGGCATAAGTCGGTCGCGTTCTTCCGCAAGCTGCTCGCCGACGGAACCCCAGCCGCCGACCGCAAGCTCGCCCTCGTCTCCTTGGCGAACCTTGACGCGACCGCCGCCGCCCCACTCGCGGCGACCTTCCTGGCGACGACGCCGACCGCGCCGGGACTCGCAGACGTGTTTAGTGCCTTCCTGAGCCGCAAGACGGGCGCGGCGGAGTTGACGAAGGCGCTCGCCGGCAAGAAACTCTCCGCGGACACGGCCAAGCTCGGCGTGCAGGCGGCCAAGGCCAGCGCCACCCCGGACGCCAAGTTGATCGACGCGCTGACCCTCGCCGGCAGCCTCGGCGGGGTGAAGTGGGACTTGAAGGGCGAGGAGTTGAACGCCTTCCTCGGCGACGTGGCCAAGCTCGGCGACCCGCGCCGCGGCGAGACGATTTACCGCCGCGACACGATGAACTGCCTGAAGTGCCACGCCATCGCCGGGGCCGGCGGCCAGGTCGGCCCCGACATGTCGAGCATCGGCGCGAGTGCCCCGGTGGACTACCTGCTCGAATCGCTGCTGCACCCCGACGCGAAGATTAAGGAGGGGTACAACTCGTTCGTCGTGACCACCGTGGACGACCGCGTCTTCAACGGCATCAAGGTCCGCGAGTCGAAGACCGAACTCGTGCTACGCGACAACGAGAACCGCGAGCTGACGATCCCGGTCGCCGACATCGCCGAGCGCCGCAACGGCCTCTCACTCATGCCGGCGGGCCTCGTCGATGGCCTGACGCGGCAGGAGCTGCTCGACTTGACGCGCTTCCTCACGGAACTCGGCAAGGGCCAGTACGCCGCGACGCCGGGCAAGGTCGTCCGGAGTTGGCAGACCCTCACGCCGACGCCGGCGATGTACGAAATCCTCAACCGCCAACGGCTCGCGGCCGTGGCCACGAGTGAGCCGGGGTTGCAGTGGGCGACCTCGTACAGCCAGGTCAGCGGCGACCTGCCGGCAGGCAGCGTGCCGGCGTTCAACTGGAACCGGGAAGCACCGAAGCTCTCGGTCGTCCGCTTCCCCCTCGAAGTGACCGCCGCCGGGGTTGCGCGGCTAAACCTCGCCGAGTCGGCCGGGCTGACGCTGTGGCTCGACGGCCAACCGCTCGAAACCGGGGCGTCGGTGCCGCTGAACCTGACGGTCGGAACGCACACGGTGACCGTCGCGGCCGAGTGGCAGAAGCGGACGAAGCCGTTGCGGGTGGAACTCGACGAGGTGCCCGGGTCGCCGGCCCGCGTCCGCCTCGTCGGCGGGAAGTGACGGAGCCGCCATGACCCCGCACGCGAAGTGGATTCGGCTGTCGTTCGGGTCGAGCGTGGTGCTGCTGGTGCTGTGCGTCGTCCTCGGCCTCTTGCTGTTCCGGCAGCAGGCGGCTGTTGCCGGGGTGCTTCACGAGAACATCGTCAGCGGCCGCGCCGACTCGGACCTCGTCGAGGCGCTCGTCGATTTGAAGGTACTACTCGGCGACCGCGCGGAGCGCCTTGGCGGCCTGCACGAGCGCATCGAACTGCACCTCAAGTCCGTGCAGGATTGTGCGAACGAGGACGAGGAACGGGTGCTGGCCGCCGGGGTGCTGGCCAGTTACCGCCGGTACTGCGTCAAGCGCGAAGCCCTGCCGCCGGTCGGCAGCCCCGGGCGGGTTGCGGCCGTGCGTGAGTTGATCGACATCCTGGACGCGGACACCACCCCGGCTTGCCAGCAACTCGTCGAGTACAACGCAGGCCGCATCGAGGCGAGTTCGATCGAGCACCAGCAGGTCATCCGCTACCTGGCCGTCGGCATGGCCGGCATCGGCGTGCTGGGCACCGCCGCCGGGACGCTGTTGGGGTACGCCGCGGCCCGGGGCGTGCGGACGTCGATCCAGCACTTGCAGGTCCAGGTGCGGGACGCGGCCGGCAAACTCGGCCGGGTCGGGTCCGAGATCGTGCTGACGCAGGACGGCGACCTCGGCCAGTTGCACGAGCAGATGCGGCACCTCCTCGGGCAGGTCGAAGGGGTCGTCGAGACGATGCAGCGGCAGGAGCGCGACATCCTGCGGGCCGAGCAACTCGCCGCCGTCGGGCAGCTCGCGGCCGGGGTCGCGCACGAGATTCGCAACCCGCTCACGGCCATCAAGATGCTCGTCCAGCTCGCGCGGTCCGGCGGGGAGCCGCTGCCCCCGGAAGACCTCGCCGTGATCGAGACGGAAGTGCGGCGGATGGAGCGGTCGCTGCAAAGTTTCCTCGACTTCGCCCGGCCGGTGAAGGCGTCCCGCCGGGACACCGACCTGGTGGCCGTAATCGACCGCACGCTCGAACTGATCCGCGGCCGGGCGGCGCAGCACAAGGTGGCGGTGCGGTTCGACCGGCCGGCCGGCCCGACCCCGGCCATCGCCGACGCCGAGCAGTTGAAGCAGGTGTTCGTCAACCTGACGATGAACGCCCTGGACGCGATGCCGTGCGGCGGCGAGTTGCGCGTCCGCATGGGCCTGCGACCGGACGGCGTCTGGCTGTTCGAGGTGACCGACACCGGCCCGGGCGTGCCCGCGCACCTCGCCGGCAAGCTGTTCCAGCCGTTCGCCAGCGGCAAGGAAACCGGCCTGGGATTGGGCCTGGTCCTCTCGCGGCGCATTGTCGAGGACCACGGCGGCACCCTCACGCTGGCCAACCGGGCGGCCGGCGGGGCGGCCGCCCTCGTCACCCTCCCCGGCCTGCCGCCCGCGCCAACGGAGGTGCCGACGAGTACAACCGACCGCATCCTCCACCGCACGGTGTAACCCCGATGACGACGATCCTGGTGATCGACGACGAGGCTTCGATCCTGCACGCCTTCCGCCGGGGCTTCGGCCCGCCGGCGTACCGGGTCGTCACGGCGGCGAGTTCCGCCGAGGCCGTCGAGAGCCTGCGGACCTGCTCGCCCGATGTCGTCGTCCTGGACGTTCACTTGCCGGACTCGGACGGCTTGACCACCTTCCACAAGCTCCGCGCCGCCGACCAGCGCCGGCCGATCGTCCTCATCACCGGGCACGGCACCAGCGACCTGGCCATTGAGGCGATCAAGCACGGGGCGTTCGACTACCTGACGAAGCCGCTCGAACTTGCCGAACTGCGGCAAGTGATCGAGCAGGCGGCCCACGCGGCGCGACTGATGTCGGTCAAGGCGGTCATGGCCGAGGTCGAGCCGGCCCCGGACGAGTCGGACGCGCTCATCGGCCGGTGCCCGGCCATGCAGGAGGTGTACAAGTCGGTCGGCCGGGTCGCCGCGACCGACGCCACGGCCCTGATCCTTGGCGAGAGCGGCACCGGCAAAGAGTTGGTCGCCCGGGCCGTCTACCAGCACAGCAAGCGGGCCGACAAGCCGTTCCTGGCGATCAACTGCGCCGCCATCCCCGAGGCCCTCCTGGAGAGCGAACTGTTCGGCCACGAGAAGGGGGCGTTCACCAGTGCCGAGCGCAAGCGGATCGGCAAGTTCGAGCAGTGTACCGGCGGCACCATCTTCCTGGACGAGGTCGGCGACATGTCCCCGCTGATCCAAACGAAAGTCCTCCGACTGTTGCAGGAGCAGGTCTTCGAGCGGGTCGGCGGCAGCGAGGTCGTGCGGACCGACGTGCGGCTCATCGCGGCGACGAACGCCAACCTCGAGAGCCTCGTCGAGCAGGGCCGCTTTCGCACCGACCTGTACTTCCGGCTCAACGTGTTCAGCATCAAGCTGCCCCCGCTGCGGGACCGCCCGGGGGACGTGGCCATGCTGACCGACCACTACGTCCGCCGGTTCGCCCCGCCCCTCGGCAAGCCCGGCCTGCGGCTCGACCCGGACGTGGTGCCGGTGCTGGAGCGCTACCCGTGGCCGGGGAACGTGCGCGAGTTGCAGTCGGTCTTGAAGCAGGCGATCCTGCACTGCCGGACGACGGTGCTGAGCGCCCTCGACCTGCCGGCCGGCGTGGCATCGCCCCCCGAGCCGACGGCGACCGCGGGCACGCCGACATTCAGTTGGGAAGAGTTCGTGCGGACGCGCATCGCGTCGGGCAGCGACAGCCTGTACGCCGAGAGCCTGACGCTGATGGAGCGCGAGGTTTTGATGCGGGTGTTGCAACACACCGGCGGCAACCAGGTGCAGTCGGCCCGCATCCTCGGCATCACCCGGGGCAGTTTGCGGAACAAAATTCGCACGCTGAACATTTCCATCGGCAAGTCGGTCTGGTCGGAAGACGAACAGGCTGACTGATCGGCACACAGCCGGTGCCTTCATTCCGGGCATCAATGAACGGTCACAATGCACGCCCACCCTGCAAAATGCGGGGTATTTGAGCATTTCCGGCCTTGGTATCCGAAATGCAAGGCCCGAGGGACCGTGCGGATCGACCCGACCCTTGAGGCGATACAACTATGGCCAACTCGACCCCGACTCCCCCGCGAGTCGTGCCGCCACTGTCGCCCGGGTTTTTCCCGAACGTCAAGTTCGACCTGCTGTCCGGGTTCCTGGTCTTCTTGATCGCCATGCCGCTGTCGCTGGCCATCGCCAAGGCCAGCAACTACCCGCCGATCTGCGGCGTCTGGACGGCGGTGATCGGCGGGGTCGTCACCTGCTTCCTGAGCAATTCGAGCCTGACGATCAAGGGTCCGGCCGCCGGGCTGATCGTCATCGTCGCCGGGGCCGTGACCGAACTCGGCCGCGAGTCCGTCCCCGCCCTGCCGCCCGACCTGCTCGCCCAACTCACCGCCGACGGCAAGACGGCCGCGCAACTCGCGCAGATTCTGGAGTTCCGCCAGCTCGACGCCGGGCACGAACTGGCGATGGGCGTTGGCATCGTCGCCGCGCTGCTGCAAGTCATCTTCGGGGTCGTGAAGGCCGGCAAGCTGGCCGACTTCTTCCCGCTGGCCGCCGTCCACGGGATGCTCGCCGCGATCGGGCTGATCATCATCATCAAGCAGGTGTACAGCGTCTTCGGCATCGACCCGACCAAGGGGGCCGGTCCGATCGATCTGGTCCTCCAGTTCCCGGGCAAGCTGCCGCAGTACGACCCGGTCATCGCCGCCATCGGCGTGACCAGCTTGGTCGTCCTGTTCGGCTGGGGCTACCTGCCGTGGAAGGGCCTGCGGAAAATCCCGCCGCAACTCGTGGTCCTGCTGGTCGCCGTGCCGATGGGCCTGGCCTTCGACCTGAGCCACGAGCACTCGTACCTCTTCGGCGACGGCGTGATGACCTCGACCGACGCCCCGCACGTCGTCGGGCCGAAGTACCTGGTCGCCGTGCCGAACGTCGTCGAGAACCCGGGGTCGGCGTTCTTCCTGCCCAACTTCGCCGGGGTCCTGACGCTCACCGGGTTGAAGTACATCGTCATGTTCTCGCTGATTGCGAGCCTCGAATCGCTGCTGTCGGCCAAGGCGATCGACATGCTCGACCCGTGGAAGCGGAAGACCGACATGAACCGCGACCTGTTCGCCTGCGGGGTCGCCAACACGATGGCGTCCGCCGTCGGCGGTCTGCCGATGATTTCGGAGATCGTCCGCAGCAAGGCGAACATCGACAACGGCGGCCGGACGCGGTACGCGAACCTGTTCCACGCGGTGTTTCTGCTCGGCTTCGTGCTGGCCGTGCCGTCGCTCATCGGCCTGATCCCCCTGGCCGCGCTGGGCGCGATGCTCGTCTACACCGGCACGCGGCTGGCCCACCCGAAGGAGTTCGTGCACACCTTCAAGATCGGCCTCGACCAGCTCGCCGTGTTCTGCCTGACGATCTTCGTGACGCTCGCCGAAGACCTGCTGTTGGGCATCTTCGCCGGGATCGCCCTGGAACTCGCCCTGCACCTGTTCAACGGCACCCCGCTGAAGCGCGTCTTCACGGCCGCGACGACGGTCCAGGCCGAGAACGAGACGACGGTGGTCCTCGCCGTGCGGGGGGCCGCGGTGTTCACTAACTGGCTGTCGCTGAAGCCGCAACTGTTGAAGGCGTCCGAGGGTAAAGACCTGGTCGTGGACTTGAGCGACGCCCGCATGGTGGACCACACCGTGATGGAGAAATTGCACGAACTCGGCGAGCAGTTCAAGCTCAAGCAGCAGACCCTGACCGTGACCGGGCTGGGCGACCACACGACCTTCTCCCGCCACCCCGCCGCCGCCCGCCGGGCCGGCCGCAAAGCCCCGGCCGAGACGATGACCACGGTCTAATCTCGCCGCAGGCGCGTCGGGCGAACAAAACAGTTCCGCTTTTCTGCCCACCGAAAGCCCGCGAGTTCGCTCGCGGGCTTTTCGCTTGCCGCCGGGTGAGTAGGTTGTCAAGAAGATTCCCCCTCTCGACGATTCCTTTTTTCGGAGACTCTGAGCGTATGCATTCGATCACCCGGCTCTACGGCCTCGGCCTGACCCCCGGCAAGCTCCGCGGCTTGCAGCGGATCTGCAACCCGAACGGCACCCTGACGATGGTCGCCACCGACCAGAACTCGTCGATGATCTCGATGATGAAGAAGGCGACCGGCACCGAGCCGACTTACGCCGAAATCGCCGACGCCAAGGTGATGCTCAGCCGCGCCCTGTCGCCGCACTGCTCGGGCCTGCTCGTAGACGGGTACTACGGGTACGCTTCCACCGTCGCCGCCTACGCGGTGCCCCCGGGCACGGGCCTGCTCATCCGCGTCGAGAAGTCCGGGGCGTCCAAGAACGCCGCCGGGGCACCGTGCGGTGAGAACGAGCCGGGCTGGAGCGTCGCCAAGATCAAGCGGTGCGGGGCGGACGCGGTCAAGCTGCTCGCCCAGTTCGAGCCGACCGAGTTCGACAGTGCCGAGAAGAACTTCGAGTTCACCCGCACGACCTACGAGCAGTGCATCGAGCACGACATCCTGTTCCTCCTCGAACCGCTGCACTTCGCCTTCAACGGCGACGACCCCAAGTCCGACACCGTGCTGAAGCGCAAGCCGGCGACGGTCATCGACAGCGCCAAGATGTTGAGCCGCTACTGCGACATCTACAAGACCGAGTTCCCCGGCACCTACGGGTACGAGACCGACGCGGTGCAGATGGACAACCTGAAGCGCCTGAACGACGCCTGTACGAAGCCGTGGGTGCTGCTCAGCGCCGGGGTGAAGTACGACGAGTACAAGAAGCAGGTCGAGATGGCGATGAAGGCCGGGTGCAGTGGCATCCTCGGCGGCCGCGCCTTCTGGACGGAGTTCTTCACCTTCAAGACCCCGGCCGACCGGCAGAAATTCGCCGAGACCGACTGCGCCGCGCGGGTCAAGGAACTCGACACGATCGTCAAGTCGGGCACGCCGTGGTTCGCCAAGTACGGGTACACGATGGACGACCTGCACCACCTGCGGGCGAGCGAAGGCTGGCACGCCCGGTACTCCGGCGGCACCGCCGGCGGCCCGGCCGGCAAAGTCGATCCGAACGCCGTCTATTGACGCTCGATGAGGAAGAGTTGCTCGGTCACGTGGACGGGGCGGGCGGTGAAGTTCCGACTGCCCCGGAAGGCGTTGTACGGCGTCTCGATCACCTCGACGCGGCCGAACTTCGAGAGCGCGGCCGACATCTCGGCGGGCGGGACGAACCCCTCGTCGTTGTAGGACAGCATCACGAACGGCGCGTCGAGCGCGCCGATCAAGTCTTCGATCAGCCCCAGCGACTTCGCCCGCACGTTGTACCCCGACCGGCACCAGTCGGTCGGGATGCCGGACACCGCGCTGACCGCCGTCGGCCGTTCGTACCGGGCGAGCAGGTTGAGCATGAAGTAGTTCGACCCATAGGGGTGCTGATTGTACGGCGGGTCGAGGTACGCCAGGTCGAGGCCTCTGACCCGGCGGGCGACGGCGTTGGCGTCGTCCTGGAACACGTCCACCGCGCACTCGAACCGGCTCAACACCGGGACGGCCAACTCAATGCGGCCGCGAATGCGTAAGAGAGCGTCCGCCCCACTGCCGCCGAAGCGGCCCAGGCCCGTGGCCCGGTCCTTGTAGAACCCCTTGAACACCCCCGCCGTGTTCGCGTGGACGGACGCCAGCCCCAGCAGCGGCCCCAGCAGCAAGTCGCGAAACGCCAGTGGGGCGAGGTCGATGAGCCGGCGGTAGTCGTCGAGCCGGCGGGCGTTCTCGGCGGTGTAAAAGACGCGCTCCGCGGCCGCGATGTTGGCGTCGTCCCGCGGCGCGTACAGTTCCTGGAAGAACCCCGGCGGCATCCGCTCCGAGGCGACCCGGGCGTTCAACTCCGCGACAATCTCCCCCAACGCCACCTCATCGACGGCACTGCGGTTCGCCAGGAAGCACCGACCGACGACGGCCGCGTACTCTTCGAGGTCGTTGCAGGCCAGGTACACGGCCGACGCCTTCAAGTACCGCGACACGACCCCCGACCCGGCGAAGGCGTCGAGGACGCGCAACCGATCCCGCCCCAGCCGCCGCTTGACGCGGTCCAACGCCACGCCAATGGGCGCGAGCAACGCCCGCTTGTTGCCGAGGTAGGTGATGAGTTGCCGGGACGTGAAGTCGGGGTGTTCCGGGGTCACGGGGCAAAACCCCCAGGCGTCCGGCGCGGAGTTGAAGGGTTAAAGTACGGCACGCATCGGCTCGACGGCGACGAACTCAGGGATGTCAGTCCGCAACATCCGGGCGACGAACTGGTCCGCGTAAGGCCACGACGATACGATCCCGAACTCCGGGCTGTCGAGTCGAATGGGGACCGCACTGAGCGGGATCGGGCTGCGCTCGGTCATTCGCGGGCTTCTCCTCGACCAGTGCGGGTTCGGAAACGGTCGCCGTTACGAACCCGCACTGGTCGAGGATCCGTTGAAACTCTCGCCGCTGGACCGGATCGTCGGGCAGCCAGTCCGCGGGCAGCGATGGCATCGCGGCCAGTCGGAGACGAATCGCTTCCAACTGTTCGGGCGTGTGATGAAGCCGGACGCGAGGTCCTGGACTCACTGACAATCCTGGGGTGACCCACCCGTTCATGAGCCGAGATAGATCCCACAACGCGGACTGGAGAGTTGTGCGGCCGTCCAGCGTGTAACAGCCGAACTCCATCGCTTCAGCGTGGGCGGCCTTGGCAGTCGCCAAGGCAAGGAGTCGCTTGCAGTCTCGGAGGACGATCTTCTCGACTTCGGGGTCGAACTCGACGTAGCCACCGAAGACCGCGCGGCCCCACGCGCGAACGCCGGCCCGGAACTCGCGGCACAAGGTGGCATAGAAGCGCAACGACCCGTCCAGGCTCCAGCAGTCCATACCTTCGCCGTTGTCGCACTGCTTCAGGCGGGCGTCGATGTCGGCCGTGAAGTTGAGGACTTCCGCGATATCGAATGTCGTCATTGTGCCGCCCTCTTCCGTCTTCTTCAAACCACGACCCACTCTAGTTTACCGCCCCCCCAAGTCGCGGACCATTCCTTCGAGACACACCGGGCTGCCCGTCGGTTCGCCTTCACCCGTGACGAATCACGGCGTGGCGCAGGTGGCCGCATCTCCGCCGCGCTGGTTCCACGGCATTCGGGCCAGGACGAGGCCCATGCCGCAGGTGTCGGTCACGCCAGCGAAAATCAGGCCGGCCCCGACGAACGCGGACAGGCCCAGGAACGCCGGGTGGACGAAGCCTCCCAGGACTGCGCCGAGTAGGCCGAGCGACCCGGCGGCGATGCGGACTTGCCGCTCCAGGGAGATCGCCTTCTTGCCGCGGACGACCGGCAGCCCGGCGGCCGCCCAGGCCGTCGTGCCGCCCTCGACGTTGACCGCGTTCGGGAAGCCGGCCCGGTGGAACTGATCGCACGCCTGCCGGCCGCGGCCGCCGGAGCCGCAGATCAGGTAGACCGGCGTGGACGGCTCGCCGGCGCGGGCCTTGAGCCAGGCGGCCGGGTCGAGGCGGTCGAGCGGGACGTTCCGCGCGGTGTCGGCGTGCATCGCGCGGTACTCGGCGGGGGTGCGCACGTCGAGGAGGTCGATCGGCCCGCCGCCGTGGCAGAGGTCGGCGAGTTCGCGCGGGCCGATGGCGGCGACGGTCATGGTCTGCACTCGGTGGGGGTCGGGGCGCGCGGGCGGGTTCGGAGGTCCGCCCGGGGCAATTGTACCGGCCCGCGCGTCACCGCGTCATCGCCTCGCCGATACGGCCCTCGCGCAGGAGTTGTTCCACGTCCGGCGTGAAGGCCAGGCTCTCGTCGGTCGCGGGGCGGTAGACGGCCACCGGCTCCGGGATGACGAGTTCGGCGAGCAGGCGGCCGACGGCGTTCAGGCGGTCGGTCTCGGTCACCCCGGCGGGGGCCGCGACGATATCGACGGCCAGCCACCCGGTGTGCGTGGCGAAGGTCAGGTGCGGGCCGGGGGCCGGCTTGCGGACGCACTGCTCCGGGTGGAAAGTGAAGCTCCGCGCGGCCCACCGCACGCTGAACTCCCAGCCGTCGCGGTGCAGGGTGTCGGCGTCGGCCCGGAAGGCGTTCTCGGCGGCGATTTGCAACTGCTCGGAGGTCGGTTCCGGCGGCGTCGAGAGGAACAAAACGAGGGTGTCGTCGAGGGGCAAGTCGGCGGCGTCGAGGTCGCTTCCGGGGAAGGCGGGGTGGCTCGCGTCGGCCTTGAGCCGGTGCCGCTCCAGTTTCGCGTTGACGCGGGTACACCCCGCCGTGCGGAGGTTCCGTTCCTGGTCCGACATGGGCCGCCCTCTCGTGACGCGGTTCGCACTCCAGCGCGGTCGTCCGTTCGGTCACCGAAAGCATCGCCTCACGCGGGCACGGTCGTCCAGCCCGAACCGGGGGAAGTCCTCGTGCGAACGTCTCGACCGCCCCGGCGATTCGGTACAATCCCACCGCCCTGCCGGGGTGGACGGGGTTGCTAAGATACCCGCATGACGCCACCGCCCCCGAACCCGCCCCCGCGCTCCGACGACCCCGACGCGGCCCTGCGGATGCCGCCGCGGTACGGCCGCCGCATCGCACTGCTGATGATTCCGGTGGTCCTCACGCCGGTGCTGTTGGCCGTCTGCCTGTTCCCGTTTTTGAAGCCGTACGACACGATCGAAGAGGTGCGGGCCGACAACATCGCCTCGTTCCGCGTCCACGTCTTGAACCGTAAGGAGATCGACGGGGGCGCGGAGATCGACCCGTTCTTCGCCGACGAGGCCGACTACCCGGTCCTGCTCCGGCGGCTCGCGGGCGTGCCCGAAGTGCCCGGCTTCGACGGCGCGCGGGGGCCGTGGCTGGGCGAGTACCGCGTGGTGACGAAGGACGGCCGCAAACTGACGGTCCGCTTTTACTGGGCGCGGACGGCCGGGGCCGGCCCGGAGCCGGTCCTCCGCTTCCAGGTCGGGTCGCGGTTCTTTGAAGGGGGCACGGCCGAGTCGTTGATCGTCGTCGCCAAGACCGCGGAGGGGCGCGGCCGCAAGTCGCGCTGACCCCGGTCATGGTCCACCCCCGCTCGCGCAAGTGCGTCGTCTTCCTGAGCGCGACGCACGCCGACCTCGCCGGCCGGGCCGCCGCACTCTTCGCCGCCGGCGTCAAGGGCCTCGGGATGCCGTGGGCGGGCGAAGTCGTCGCGGACGCGTCGGCCGACGCGCTCGCCACGGCCGGGTACGTCGTCGCCTTCGCCGCGACCCCCGGGCCGGACCACCTCGAAGTCTGGCCGGCCGACGCGGGCCGACTGCCGGGCGAGGTCAACGACTTGATCGCGCGGCTTTTCACCGGGGCCGGCCGCGTCGAACGACCGCCGGAACCGCCGCGCGCACCAGGTGCGGTCAAGCCGGCGGCCAAGCCGGTCAAAGCGCACACGCTGAAACTCGGCCGCGAGACCAAGGGCCGGCGCGGCAAAGGCGTGACCATCGTCTCGGACTTGCCGACCGGGCTGGGCGAGGCGGGCGTCGCCGAACTGTGTACGCTTTTGAAGAACCGGTGCGGCACGGGCGGCACGGTCAAGGACGGGGCGATCGAGATTCAGGGCGACCAGCGCGACCGCCTGACGGTCGAGTTGGAAAAGCTCGGGTACAAAGTCAAGCGGGCCGGCGGCTGACGAACCGGGTGTGGGGTATCGGGTATCGCAGGAGTCCGGGGCACGCACGCGCTGGTTCTGCGACACCCGAAACCCCACACCCCACACCCGACTTCGAGATCGCCCGTGCGTTGAACAACCTGCCGGTGTGCGGCGTAACAACTTTTGAGGGAACGGTGTGGCGAAGGGGCCGTGGAACTCGGACGAGCCGACGGGCGACCTGACGGACGAGGAAATCCTCGCGCGGCTGCAAGCCGGGCAGGCCGACCTGTTCGGCGAGTTGGTCCGCCGCTACGAGCGCGAACTGTTCGGCTACCTGCGCCGCTACCTGGGCCGGGACGACCTGGCGGCGGACGTGTTTCAGAACACCTTCCTGGCCGTGTTCCGCAAGATTCACCACTACCAGCCCGGCCGCGCCGCCCGCCCCTGGCTGTACACGATCGCTACGAACCAGGCGATCGACGCGACCCGCCGGCGGAGTCGGCGGGTGGACGCCCGGGCGGACGCCATCCTGCCCGGCGGGGACGGCGACGAGGACGGCGGCCGGCCGCTGTTGGAGATTCTCCGCGACCCCGACCCCGGCCCCGTGGCCCGGGCCGAACTCGGTGAACTCCGCGGCCTCGTCCGCGAAGCCGTGGACCAACTGCCCGACCTGTTGCGGCAGGTGATTCTGCTGGCGTACTTCCAGGGCTTGCGGTATCAGGAGATCGCCGAGGCGCTCGACATTCCGCTCGGCACCGTGAAGTCCCGGCTGCACGCGGCGGTGGCGAAACTGTGCGAGGCGTGGCAGGGCGCGGGCCGGACGATCGACGACGGCTGACCGGCGAGTGGCACCGAGTTTGCGATTCAATTCCAGGACGTGGGAAGGGGAGGACTGCGATGACCGACCGCCTGCTCGATTACGCCTTCGACCAACTCGGGGCGGCCGACCGCGCCGACACCGAAGCCGCCCTGCTCGCCGACCCCGCAGCGGCGGCGGCCCTGCACCGCCTCCGGGCCGCCTTGCGCCCCCTCGAAGCCGACCGCGCGGCGGTGACCGTGCCCCCGGGTCTCGTCGCCGCGACACTCGCTTTTGTCGCCCGGGAGACGGTCGATCAGTGCGAAGACTTCCGCGACCACCAGGCGACGCCGCGCCGCGCCGCCCGGTCCGCCCCGCGCGAGTGGTGGCTGTTCAACCGCCGCCGGCTGGACGTGGCCGTCGCCGCGGGCCTGGGCTTCGTCGCCTTCGGCCTGCTGATGGGCGGGGTGTCGAAGTTGCGCGACCGCAGCCAGACGCTCGCCTGCCAGGAGCGCTTGCGGTCGCTGCACGTCGCCCTCGACGGGTACTCGGACGTGCACGGCGGCCGCTACCCCGAAGTCGGCACGCCGGCGGTCCCGCACGCCGGGGACTTCGCGGCCGAACTGGTGCGGGGCGGGCAGTACGACGCGGTCCGGGTCGCCGCCTGCCCGGCCGGCGCGACAGACGGCTTCGAGCCGGCCACTTACGCGTACACCCTCGGCTACCGCCCGACACCGTTCGCCCCGGTGACCGGCGTCCGCCGCGCCGGGTTCGCCTCGGACAGCGGGGACTTCACCCCCCTCGTCGCCGACCTGCCGACGGCCGCCGCGTCCCCGGTCCGCGGGGCCGTCTCCCCGCACCCCCGCGGCCAGAACGTCCTCTTCCAGGGCGGTTCCGTCAGGTTCACGACGGTCCCCACGGTCGGCGTCCACGGCGACGACATTTACCGCAACGACGCCGGCGTCGTCCGCGCCGGCCTGCGGTCCGAAGACGCCACCCTCGGCCGGCCCAACGACACGCCCTGACCCGATTCGGAGTTCGACATGACGGGTGACGAAATCGGCATCGGTTCCGGCGGCTACCTGGTCATCGGCGTGCCCCGCGGCAGCGACCCGGACGCCCCGTGCGGACTGGTGACGCACTGGTTCGAGACGAAAGACGCGGCCCTCGCGGCCGCGCAAGCCTTCGCCGGCCGCTCGCCGGCGTACCAAGCCTAAGTCGTCAAAGCCGAAGCCAACTTCCTCAACCTGACCCCGCCCGCGAATTGACGACGCCGGCGATGGGGAAACCACGTCGAGGCCGGGCTGCGCTCGCGGCCGTGGCGAAGTTGCAGAACTTCCCCCGGCCCGGCAACGCCCACCAACTGCGGGCGGTCCTCGATAGTGCCGCGGTGATGGCCGACGGCAAAACAATCGACGCCGACGCCCCTCCCCCGGCCCGAGTGCAGCCCTGGTGTCGGCCGTGGGGACGACATGCACGGCCGACATGCCCCCGAGCCTGGACGTGGACGACCTCGATACGTGGGCGATCCGCAAGGCGATGGTCCAGACCGGCAGCAACGTGAGCCAGTCGGCGAAGCTGCTAGTGCAGTCTCAAGTGACATCCTGTGCGTCGGCTTGGCGGCACCTACTTTGAGTGGATGAAGTCACCACTATTCGTCCGCGACCTGACGGATTCTG